>JAISHU010000111.1 GCA_031262385.1 Mediterranea sp. (in: CFB group bacteria) | reverse complement strand
GCAAATAAACAACTGGCATATGCATCAAAAAATAATAAAAATAAGTTACTTTCGTATGCTGGATTTTGCGCTTCGCGCCTCGGGAAGATACCCCTCCGTCACGCCTACGGCGCGCCACCTCCCCTCTAAAGAAGGGGAGGAGTTTGAGTTACTACTGCCTTCTTATACACAGTTACTACTGCCTCCCTATACACAGTTACTACTGCCTTCTTATACACAGTTACTGCCGCCTTCTTATACACAGTTACTGCCGCCTCCCTATACACAGTTACTACCGCAAGCCATTCGGGTCGCGCGTGGCACATCACAATCACACGCGTATACTCTAATTTATCGCAATATCGCTCTCCTCTAAACTCTAATTTATCAGCGGCACCGCCCAATTGTCAATTCCAAGTGCACTGCCTCATCAGCACATTATTAAAACCGAATTCCCAACGTCAGCAACACGCGATTGCGCGTATCGGTTACTTTGGTAGGTTCGGGTACTACGGTGGCTTCGTAATCTCCGGCGGCAGTGTAGAAATCGTTGTAGAAAGGATAGAAATCCGACTTCTGCACAGAATAGACATAGGCGAGATCTGCGTAGAAATGTCGTCCCCGATAGCCCAGACCCAGTGTGAAGTCTTGACGCTCTTTGCCGTTCGACCAGTCGGTATCGGTCTGTATGGAGTTAGAGGGCATCAACTTTATTGCTTCCGTTTTAAACGCGGCGGTGGTATAGTTGTAGCCGGCACGCAAGGCAAACTCCGAAGCCGGTTTTACCTCTATACCCAGACGTACGTTGTGTACACCTTGCAGGTTACTCTTCGCCTCGTTTGTTTCGGCTTCCATGCGGTAACCGTTGGGGTCTTCGAAAGAGAGGGCGGAGTAGTCTTGATATTCGTATTCGGCACCCAAGGCAACCATAGAGCCTATGGTATAACCCAAACTTCCGTTGAACTTCCACGGGGTGGTGATGCGGTAATCGGTTTGCATATCGCCGCCCAACTCATCGTAGGTATCGATAGTGGTGCGCTGCAATCCCTCTTTGTCATCCATAAACACGTCCGAAACAAGGCGTGCGCTGGTGGTGTACTTTAGCCGGTAGAAGGTGGGGGAGTGTATGGCTGCGCCGATGCGGAAAGGCGAGTTGGCAAACGGGCGTACAATGGCACCCAACTTAATGTCGAAGCCCGCACCGGTGGTGTGGTTCCAACTCTCAAGGCTGTAGCCCTCGGTGTTATCGTAGGTCTCGTCGTACATGGTATTGCGGGTGTACTCCATGTCGTATGCTCCAATGGAGAGACCAAAATAAGCACGGTCTTGTACGTTGAGCGACAGGTTGAAGTCGTACACATCTACCGAA
The DNA here is from genome assembly GCA_031262385.1 of Mediterranea sp. (in: CFB group bacteria). Classification (GTDB taxonomy): domain Bacteria; phylum Bacteroidota; class Bacteroidia; order Bacteroidales; family Bacteroidaceae; genus Bacteroides. The sequence goes on along the minus strand of JAISHU010000111.1, from coordinate 24,493 downwards.
CCTCTTTCGTCCAGCGTAAAGAGGGCGTACGGGTCGCTCGGGATGATAGGCTCGTACCAACTGCCTTCGTTGGGAAACTGTATCAGAAGACCGCCTGCACCCAGTCCGGCAAGCCAGCCGGCATCGGGATTGTTCCACACATCGGTATTGGTAAATATAATATCGGGGTTGTTGAACAGACCGTCGTTGGCTTGCTCTGCCATTTGCCGCACTTGCGACATGGCGCCCAGTTGGTCGCCATACATGGTGCCTTCCATGCCCAAAGAGCGACGGAACGATTTCGCTTTGTGATAGTTGAAGGCAAGGTTGACAAACCGCACCGGTGTTTCGTTGCCTATCCGGTTGGAGAGCACAAACCCGAAGTTGTCGAACGTCACACGGTTCTGATTGCTTTTGGTGGCAAAGCCGTCGTATTCGGCATTCACACCCAGAGCGTTGTAGCTCAACGTTGCCGACAGCTCACTGCTTCGGAAGATACCGATACCGGCGGGGTTGGTCGAGATGGTGGATATGTCGCCTCCCAATGCTCCCATGGCACCGCCCATTCCAACAAAGCGCGCCGTGCCGTTTAATTCTGTCTGTGCCGTTTTGGTGGCGTCGTATATGTTTTGGGCTTGCGCTACTGCTACCGTAAGCAGAAGTGCTGTCGTGATGATATGCTTTTTCATAACTTTTCGTTTTTAGTTATAACCACAAATAAGAGTTGTTATTCATTTGATGACTATGGATTGCTTAGCGTCTGCCTCCACCCGAGCGCGAAGAGCCTCCGCCACCACCGCTCGAACGGCTGCTGCCTCCGCCCGACGAGCCACTGCTGACGCTGCTGCGGCTTGAGCTGCTGCTGCCCGACGAGTAGGACGACGACGAACGGGTGTTGCTACTGCTGCTGTTATTGTACGAACGGGTGCTGCTATTGTTGTTCGAGCGCGTGCCGGTAGAACTGCCCCGGTTGTACGTAGGCGTAGTGCTACGGGTGCTTGTGCCGCTGCGCGACGACGACGGAGTAGTTACACGACTGCCGGTAGTGCTGCGGTTGGTATTGGTACGTACGTTGTTAACGGCTTCGCCGGTCGAGCTGTTGCGGGTGCTGCTGGGACGCGTGTAAGTGGTGCTGCGGGTAGAAGCAGCATCGGTGCGTACCGAAGTACCTTCGCGGGTAGTGCTCGATGTACGGGTGCCTACCACTCTGCGGGTGGTGGTCGGCGTGGAAGTAGATACGCGACTACCGTTCGTAGTGGTAGTGGTGCGGCGTGTTTGGGTGCCGGTGGTACCGGTACGTCTGGTTGTTTCGCGGGTAGAAACCGTGCGACGGTTGGTAGTGGTATTGCCGTTAACGTTGGTACGGCTCGACGACGAGCGTCGGTCGGTCACTACACGGTTGGTATTGCTCGTCGAGCGTGCGAGGTTAGAGCGTCGATTGGTGTACGCACCCACGTTCCAGTGTTGTCCGCCGGCAAAGTATCCGCCTCCGCCGTACCATCCGCCGTAAGCGGGATAATGGTGGTGATGTCCCCATGTCCATCCGCCGTACCATCCGCCCCAGCTATAATACGGGTCGCCCCATCCCCAACTGCTATAGTAAGGATAGTTCCATCCCCAGCCGTAAGAGTTGTAACGCCAATCCCACCACAGGCGGTTGCTGAAGGTAGGAAATGCATAGGCATAAAGTCCGTCGCTATAAACGTTCCAGTCCCACGAATTCAAGCCATACACCACATCCCAGTAGAAGGGACTGCTGATGCTGATAGCGAAGCGCGGGTTGCGAAAGCGAACGATGCGCATGGCATATTCGTAGTCGTCTTGCGAACCTTCAAAGCCGTTTACCCATTCTCCTTCGGGGTCGGGTTGAGCTTTCTCGTCTATATATATGGTGCCTTCCTCGTCGGCGGAGAAGGAGTTGTCTTGCGACGTGTAGCGGCGGTTGTATTCGTCCACATCGCGTACACGACCTTTCTTATCGCGTACCACAACGGTAGTCGTAGTAGTGGTCGGTGCAGGAGTCGTTACCTGCTTTTGCACGGTTACCGTAGTGGTAGTGCCGGTGCTTTTTTTCTTGGAAGGAACGAAATACATGTCGTCCTCCACGTTCTGTGCCGCAAGAAACATCGGGAGGCACAGGGTTGCTGTTATTGCTATAAGCTTTTTCATATTCGTAAGGGTTTTACGGGTTGCTTAATTATGTTACTTTCTCACGATACAAAAATAGTGCCCGTTTTTCCCGCGCACTACGTATTTTCCCTAAAGTTTGAGGGGAATTTCCCTATAATGTGTTTATCGCATTATTTGGTACAAGCATGCACCGCGAAATATCATCTGTTAGTTGATTTTTCTTTTATGAAATGCGTAGAAATGTCAGATTTGTACTCAAATTTAAGTTAAACCTATCAAAAGAATATATGAAAAAGAGATTAGCCTTATTTCGGTTACCCCTTATTGTGAGGGGTGATGCAGCGCAATCAATCCTTATCTTTTTATTCTATTGAAAAGTGATACGTAGGCACCCATGAGGTGGTGCTTACGGTGTACCTTATTTCTCTTTCATCTCAACGGCACACTTCCTTCTGACTGGGTGTGCCAATCCGGCCCTCTCTCGACCTTCATGCAAGTCTTGAGAGGGCTTCTTTATATTCTATCTTTTAAGGGATATGTCTTAGAAACCGTTTTGAATTTATTGGAATATCTTCTTATTACTCATGCTTTGAGTCTCTTTTCGGTCTTATCTTCCTCTTTTACTCGTCAGTGAGCTGCGCTATCTTCCTCCTAAAACAGAAAGATAATCCTCGAAAATAGCTCTCAAATCAAAGAGCAATAAATTCAAAACAGTTTCTTAGTCGACCAAAGCAAAATCCAGTTGTTTCTTTTCCAGATTGGCGCGTGCCACTTGCACGGTAATGGCATCGCCCAACGAGTAGATGCGATGTTTGCGTCGTCCGCGCAGGCAGTAGTTCTTCTCGTCGAACTCGTAGTAGTCGTCGTCGAGGTCGCGGATGGGAATCATGCCTTCGCATTTGTTTTCGTTGAGTTCTACGTACAAGCCCCATTCGGTAACGCCCGATATGACGCCGTCGTACACTTGTCCCAGTCGTTCACTCATAAACTCCACCTGTTTGTATTTAATGGAAGCGCGTTCGGCATTTGCCGCCAACTGTTCCATGTCGCTGGAGTGTTTGCACAGGGCTTCGTACTTCTCTTCGGACACGGTGCGTCCACCGGCAAGGTAACGGGTAAGTAGTCGGTGCACCATTAAGTCGGGGTAACGGCGAATGGGCGAGGTAAAGTGTGTGTAGTAGTCGAACGCCAAGCCATAGTGACCGATGTTGTGTGTGGAGTAGTGCGCTTTCTGCATGGCGCGGATAGAGACGGTTTCGATGAGGTTTTCTTCTTTCTTGCCCTGTATGTCGTCCAGCAGGTGGTTAATGGATTTCGATACGTCGGACTTGCTACCCGTGGTGCGGATTTTGTAGCCGAAGCGGGCGATAAACTGCGACAGATTGTCCAGTTTCTCGGGGTCGGGCAGGTCGTGTATGCGGTAGGGCAACACTTTGGCTTTTTTGCCTTTGGGCACTCTGCCTATCTGTTCGGCAACGGTGCGGTTGGCAAGTAGCATAAACTCTTCCACCAGTTTATTGGCATCTTTGGATATCTTGAAGTAAACGCGGATGGGTTTGCCCTTTTCGTCAATCTCGAAGCGCACTTCGTAACGGTCGAAGTTGATGGCACCCGAGGCAAAGCGTTTTTGTCGAAGAATCTTAGCCAAGCTGTCGAGCATCAGCACCTCTTCGGCAAAGTCGCCCTTGCCGGTTTCGATGATTTGCTGTGCCTCTTCGTAGGTAAAGCGGCGGTCGCTTTTGATAACGGTGTGTACCGTGCGCGATGATTTCACTTCGCCCTTCTCGGTGATTTCGAACACAACGGAGTAGGCGAGCTTCTCTTCGTTGGGACGCAACGAGCAGATGAAGTTGCACAACCGTTCGGGCAGCATGGGAATGGTGCGGTCTACCAGATAGATAGAGGTGGCACGTTTCTCAGCCTCTTTGTCGATTACCGAGCCTTCGGTGACGTAGTGACTTACGTCGGCAATATGCACACCTACCTCCCACACTCCGCTTTTGAGCTTGCGGATGGAGAGTGCATCGTCGAAGTCTTTGGCATCTTTGGGGTCGATGGTAAAGGTGGTGACACCGCGGAAATCTTCGCGGCGGGCAATTTCGTCGGCAGGGATTTCGGCAGGAATTTTGTCGGCAGCCTTCTCCACGCTTTGCGGATAGGTGTAGGGCAAACCGTATTCGGCAAGAATGGCGTGCATTTCGGTGTTGTTGTCGCCTGCACGTCCCAAGATGTCAATCACTTGTCCAATGGGGTTTTTGGCTTTGTCAGGCCATTCGGTTACTTTCACCACAGCTTTGTCGCCGGTTTTGCCGCCCTTCAGTTTGTCGCGCGGAATAAAGATGTCGTTGGCGAGCGTACGGTTTTCGGTTACCAGAAATGCATACGATTTAGCCACCTCAAGTGTGCCCACAAAGGTGTCGTTGGCACGTTCCAATATCTCTATCACCTCGCCTTCCGACTCGCGTCCGCGCCGTTTGGCATAGAACGTGATGCGCACACGGTCGCCCGCCATGGCATGTGCCGAGTTGCGTTCGGCAATAAATATCGGTTCGCCTCCCTCGTCGGGGATAAACGAGTTTTTGCCGTTGCTTTTACGTTGAAAGACGCCTGTCATCTCCACGCCGTGCGTGTTGAGGCGGTACTTGTTTTTGTCGACCTCCGTAATGTGGTCGTCCAGCAACAGCTCGCCGATGATATCGATGCACAACATTTTGAGCGGATGCGTGTTGAGGCGCAGTTGCTCAAATATATATTTAAGTGACATAATCTCGGTGGGACGTGCATGGAAGAAGTCCATTACAGCGGCGCTCAGTTGACGCTTATTCATGCGTTTACCGGCTTTTTTTTCTCTTTTCTTACTCATATCGGAAATGTTTATTTGTTCGCAAAGGTACGCTTAAGTTTTTGAGTTCTTGAGTTTTGAGTTTAAAACCTTAGAAACTGTTTTGAATTTAGTGCTCTTTGCTTTGAGAGCTATTATCGAGGATTATCTTTCTGTTTTAGGAGGAAGATAGCGAGCTATCTGACGACTAAAAGAGGAAGATAAGACCGATAAGAGACTCAAGGCATGAGAAATAAGAATATTTTCCAATAAATTCAAAACGGTTTCTTAATATTCTATCTTTGTAATCTATTAACCATACAATTACTCTTTATGAAGAAAAACATTTTATTGACGCTTTTGTTGCTGGGGGCGGCAACAATTCAGGCAAAAGTAACGTTGCCCGCATTGATGGGCGACAACATGGTGCTCCAACAGCAAACCGAAGTACGCCTGTGGGGACAAGCTACTCCGCGAAGTGAGGTACGCGTTACCCCCTCGTGGAACGGACAGACGGTAACAACCCGCACCGACGGTGAAGGACGTTTCTTGCTTACCGTAGCCACACCTGCGGCAAGTTATACACCTTACAGCATCACTTTTGACGACGGTAGCCCGCTTACGGTACAAAATGTATTGATTGGCGAGGTGTGGTTGGCTTCGGGACAGAGCAACATGGAGATGCCGCTCAGAGGTTTTTCGGGTTGCTGTATAGAAGGAGGAGTGGACGACATCATTGCCTCCGTCGACCAAAAGGGAGTGCGCATGTTTAACGTACCCCGCCGTCAGTCGTTCGAAGAGCAAACCGAGTGCGACGGCAACTGGATGCTACCTTCGGTGGCTACTGCCGCCGACTTCAGCGCCACTGCCTATTACTTTGCCGTATCGGCAAGTAAAGCGTTGGGGATACCGGTGGGCATCATCAACTGTTCGTACGGCGGCAGTGCCGTGGAAAGCTGGATAAACCGTGCCACACTGGAAAACTATCCCGACATCCCCACCACCCGCGAAGCCATCGAAAAGATAGAGCCTACGTGGGAACGTCCGCTGCTGATGTACAACGGTATGCTTAAACCGACACAGAACTATACCATCCGCGGCATCATCTGGTATCAAGGCGAAACCAACGTGGGACGTCATCAAACCTACGCCCAACGACTGGCGGACATGGTAGCGCTGTGGCGTAGCGAGTGGGGCTTGGGCGATATACCTTTTTATTTTGCCGAGATTGCACCTTACGACTACGACAGCAACACGCAGCACAACAAAGCCGCCTTTCTGCGCGAGGCACAATTTCGTGCGCAAAGTCTCATAGCCAACAGTGCCATGATTAGTACCAACGACTTGGTGGAGCCTTACGAGCGCTTCAATATTCATCCGCGCCGCAAACGCGAGGTGGGACGTCGCCTCAGTTATCTTGCCCTCAACCTCACCTACGGCATGAGTCAGATACATTGTTTCAGTCCGCAATATAAATCGCTGACCCTCGACGGCGACAAGGCACTCATCGCACTCGACCATTTGGAAATGGGCATCTGCCGCAACTACGACTTGCAAGGCTTTGAGGTAGCCGGTGCCGACCGCCGCTTCTATCCTGCCGACAGTGTATTCATCCGTTGGGAAGTCAACTTGGTAGAAGTACAGTCCGCCCGCGTACCCAAGCCTGTTGCTGTACGCTACTGCTTTAAAGATTTTCAGGTGGGAACACTCATCGGAGGTAATGAGTTGCCGTTGATACCCTTCCGCACCGACGACTGGGAGGAGTAGATATAATTTAGGGGCAACGAAATTATCTTTCGATGCCCCTTTTTTTCTTCTCTATTCTTTTTTGACTATGCAAAAGTAGCTACTATTGGTGATTATTCAAAGCAAACTTTCCGTAATTTTGCGCGCAGAAAATCAAGAAAAGAATGCAATCGAAAACTCATAGTTATCTGTTAACCTTCGGGCACTTGTGCACCGACATTAATCAGGGGGCGCTCTCCGCCATGCTTCCTTTTATCATCACTGCTTACGATTTCAGTTATGCCCGTGCCTCTATGCTGGTGCTGGGTTGCAGCATTGTGTCGTCGGTGGTACAGCCGCTGTTTGGTTGGCTGGGCGACAAACTGCAACATCCGTGGTTTATGAGCTTGGGCATCTTTCTGGCGGGACTGGGTATCTCCATGTTGGGACTGTTTCACACGTTTACACCGCTCTTTATCTGCACCATGATTACGGGCGTAGGGGTTGCCATGTTTCATCCCGAAGGCGGGCGACTTGCCAACGTGGTGGCGGGTGCCAACAAAGGCGAGGGGATAGGTAATTTTGCGGTAGGGGGTAACTTGGGCTTTGCCATGGGACCGCTTTTGGTGGCGATGACTTTTCCTTTTATGGGTATGAAGGGTGCTTTGCTGTTTATCATCCCCGCCGTCGTATCGGCATTGCTGTTGCTTTCGCAAGTCAAGAGATTTGTAGCCTACACCGCCATGGAAGAGAAGCGTATCAAACAGGCACACCTTGTGTTGCACGACGATTGGCGCGAGTTTTGGAAAGTTACGGCGGTCAATATGCTCCGTTCCGTTATCACGCGCAGTCATCTGGTATTTATTCCGCTCTATTTTGTGGCTGTTTTTTCGCAATCCGACGCACACGGTTCGCTTATGATAACCCTATTCACCTTTATCGGTGCCTTTGCTACCTACGTAGGCGGACGGGTAGCCGACCGCATCGGCTTTAAAAATTGCATTGTGATATGTGGTGCCTTGATGACGTTCAGCATCCTTGGCTTCTTTTTTGCCCGCCAAAGTCTGTGGCTTGCCGGCTTGCTGATGCTGTGCACCTCTGTATTCCTAAACTTCGCTTACAGTCCGGTAGTGGCACTGTCGCAAAGTTATCTGCCCAACCACATCGGGCTGGCAAGCGGTATTTCACTGGGCGTGGTGGTTAGCATGGGTGCGCTGGCGGCTCCGTTTTTAGGTGCCGTGGGTGATGTGCACGGACTGCCTTCGGTGTTTCTGATTATTAGCGGTGTAAGTGCGCTGGCTTTGTTGCTCTCTCTGTTTTTGAGAAACGACAAAGCAGGGAAAAGGGAAAGATAATTCTCGATTAATTCAAATAATCCGTCACCTTGCCGCTGATTTGCAACAGAGAGATTTCGCACATTTTGGTGTCGTATTCGGCAGAGAGAATGCGTTCTTCTGCATCGAGCAGACTCTTTTGTGCTTCGCGCATTTCGATACCCGAAAGGTTTCCCAACATATAACGCTCCATAGCTATTTCGTGGTTTTCTTTGGCGGATATCAGGTTCTGCCGCTCAAGGTTGAGCATCTGCAAATTGTTTTGATACGCCTGCCACAGGTTGCTGAGGTCGGCACGGAGCGAGAGTTCTAACTGTTCGCGTTGCAGACGGGCGTTCTCTATGGCGATGCGGGCGTTACGGCGTTCGCGGCGGCGGTTGCCGTCGAACAAGTTGATGCCCACGGTAACACCGAAGTTCAGTCCCAAGTCGCCCATACGGCGATAGGTTCCGTCGCCATAGTTGTATTGCGTGTAGCCGTAGCCACCGTTCAGACGGAGGTAAGGATAGTTGCGCGACACCACCTTCTTATAATCCAGTTTTGCCAGCGTGTTGTTTTGCGAAGCGCGTAGCAGCGAGGCATTGGTTTGCAGGGTGGCATTCCACAATTCGTCGAAGACGAGCGTGGCACGCACATCTATTACACTGTCCGGCGTGTTGAAGGGTTGGTCTACGTCGGGCACCGCCATGAGTTCGTTGAGTTGGATGCGCGAGGTATGCAGCAACTCTTGTTGTTTCATATATTGTGCACTGTCGGCGTTGAAGTCTACCTTTGCCTGTTGGTAGTCCAAGCGCGAGAAGTTACCTATGTTATATCGTTCTTCCACAATGCGCAGACGTTCTTTGGAGAGCGACACGGCGTAACGGAAGTTCTTCAGACGAATCTTCTGCTGCACGTAGTTATAATATTCGGCGGTGATGTTGGCAATCAGGTCTTCGAGTGCGATGCGGGTATCGGTTTCGCCCTGTCTTTCCAATTCTTTGAGGCGTTGGTATTGGGCAGTGATGTTGAAGCCGTCAAAGATTGTCCAGTTGAGATTCAGTCCCACGTTGAGGGTATGGTCTAATGCACCGTTGGTTTTGATGGTCTCGCCGGAATCGCGCAAGGTCTGGCGGGTGTCGTCTTTGGCACCGCGATAGCTGCCCGACAAATCGAGGGTAGGCAGTGCACCGGCGTTAGCGAGCGTAGCGTTGTTCTTGCCGGTTTGTTCGTTGTTGCGGGTGATGCGCAGCGAGTAGTTGTTTTGTAATCCTTCGTCCAGACACGACTGCAAGGTGTAGGTTTGTGCCTGTAGCGACGAGGCTACGAATGTTGCTATATATATAAGGTGTATGGCTTTCCGTTTCATCCTTTTTCCTTTTTGATTCGATTTGTTGATACGTAGCTATAAATGGCGGGTACGATAAACATGGTCAGCAGGGTCGATACCAACATCCCGCCTGCTACAGCCACACCCATGGCGATGCGCTGGTTGGCACCTTCGCCCGTAGCCATGGCAAGCGGCAGGATGCCCAATATGGTAGATGCACTGGTCATTAATATCGGACGCAGACGTTGCAGCGCAGCATCGGAAATGGCTCGCATCTTATCTTCGCCCGCCTCTTGCTTCTGGTTGGCGAACTCCACAATCAAGATACCGTTTTTCGCCACCAAGCCTATGAGCATGATGATACCGATCTGACTGAAGATGTTCATTGTGATGTCGGCAAAATACATAAATATCAATGCACCCGTAATGGCGAGCGGCACCGTAAACATAATGATGAGCGGATCTTTGAAGCTCTCGAACTGTGCAGCCAGAATCAGATAAATCAGGAAAATGGCGAGTATGAAAGCAAACATCAAGCTGGAGGAACTTTCGCGGAACTCTTTCGAGTCGCCCGACAGTGCCGTGCGGAAGGTGTCGTCGAGGGTCTCTTTGGCAATCTTATCCATTTCGTCCAATCCTTGCCCAATGGTTTTTCCTTGTGCCAGACCTGCCGAAACGGTAGCCGACACGAAACGGTTGTAGCGATAAAGTTGCGGCGGGGCAATGCCGGTAGAGAGTTCCACCAAGTTGTCCAGCTGCACCATGTCGCCGCGCGAACTGCGGATATAGATACCCTTCAGATCGGTAGGCTTGTTGCGTTGTTGCCGGTTGATTTCTCCCAGTATCTCGTATTGCTTGCCGTTCATATAAAAGTAACCCATGCGTTGCCCGCTCAGTCCGTACTGCAACGTTTCGGCGATGTTGCGGGTATTGACGCCCATGATGCTGGCTTTGTCGCGGTTGATGTGGATGCGCGCTTCGGGTTTGCTGAATTTCAGGTTGACGTCCGACATTTGGAACGTCGGGTTTTCGTTCACCTTTGCCATAAAGGTGGGCAAGACCTCTTGGAGTTTCTCGATGTTGGTAGCTTGCAGCACATACTGTACGGGCATGCCGCCGCGTCGTCCGCCGAACGAAGACGACTGCTGCACGAAGGCACGCGCCTTGGTCTTGCGTTGTGCGGCTGCCGACAGCTCTTCCGCCACTTGCATCTGCGTATAGTTGCGCTCCTTCATATCTTTCAGCGTAATCTGTATGTTTCCGCTTCCGCTCCACACACGTGCCGATACCGCTTCCGCATCCGGAATAATAGAGTCGACCAAATCGTTGAGGTCTTCGGTGTAGTCGCGCATGTATTCGTAAGTCACACCCTCGGGTCCCATGGTATTGATGTTGATTTGTGAGCGGTCTTCCATCGGTGCCATTTCCGACGGAATGGCGTTCCACAGGAAAACAATGGCTCCGATAGTCAGCAATACCACGGGGAAAGTAAGCCATCGTTTGTTCAGAAAGGCTCCCAACAAGCGGCTGTATCCTCTGTTCATCCCGTCGAAGAAGGGCTCGGTCTTGGCATAAAACCAATTCTTCTTTTCGCGCCGTACCAGCAATTTGGTGGCGAGCATGGGGGTGAATGTCAATGCGGCAAACGACGAAATAAGTACCGACCCCGACACCACTATACTAAATTCGCGGAACAGTCGTCCCGTCATTCCCTCCATAAAAACAATGGGGAAGAACACTGCCACCAGCGTAATGGTGGTCGATATTACGGCAAAAAAGATTTCTTTAGCTCCTTCGATACCCGCCTCTTTGGGGGGCATACCCCGTTCAATGCGGACATAGATATTCTCGGTCATAACAATGGCGTCATCTACCACCAAGCCCACCGACAATACTATCGCCAACATGGAGAGTACGTTGACGGAGAAGCCGGCAAGATACATCACGAAGAAGGCACCGATAAGCGATACCGGTATAACGATAACCGGCACCAGCGTAACGCGCCAGTCGCGCAAGAATAAGAAGATGATGACGATAACCAGTACAAAGGCTTCGTACACCGTGTTTTCTACTTCCGAAATGGATGCGCGGATAAAGCGGGTATTGTCGAAGCCGTACGAATAGGTGACATCTTCGGGCAGGTCTTTCTTCATCTGATCCATGCGTTGGTACACGGCATCGGCAATTTCGATGTGGTTGGCACCCGGTTGCGGTACCACTACCACACCTACCATGGGTACACCGTTCATCTTCATATAGCTTTTGATATCGGCAGGTCCCAGTTCCGCCCGTCCGATGTCGCTGAAACGGACAATGCGTCCTTCGCTCTCGCGGATAACGAGGTTGTTAAACTCTTCGGCGGTGTGCATCAATCCCAGCGTACGAATGGAGAGTTCGATGGTGTTGCCTTCGATACTACCCGACGGCAATTCCACGTTCTCGGCGGTTACGGCGTTGCGCACGTCCACCGGTGTAATGCCGTAGCCTGCCATTTTGGTAGGGTCGAGCCACAGACGCATGGAGTATCGTTTCTCTCCCCAAATGCTGACGCTACTTACGTCCGAGATGGTTTGCAACTGTTCTTTTACGGTGAGGTCGGCAATTTCGCTAAGCTCCAGCAACGAGCGTTTGGGACTTTGCAAGGCAACCATCAGAATGGGGCGTGCATCGGCATCGGCTTTCGACACGGTGGGAGGGTCGCAGTCGCGCGGCAGAAAACGTTGTGCGCGCGATACTTTGTCGCGCACGTCGTTGGCAGCCGTTTCCAAGTCGACCGACAATTCAAACTCTACCGTGATGCGCGAATTGCCATACGAACTGACGCTGGTAAGCGAACGAATGCCCGGAATACCGTTTACGTTCTGTTCGATGGGTTCGGTAATTTGGTTCTCGATGACGTCTGCATTGGCTCCGGGGTAGGAGCAACTGACGGAGATGATGGGGTTGTCCACCGACGGATATTCGCGCACACCCAGATAGGTGTAGCCGATAAAGCCGAAGAGGAGGATAATCAGCGTCAGTACCGTAGATAGTACCGGACGTCGTATGCTAAGTTCGGAGATATTCATATCAGTTTACTGCATCTAAGGTGACCGGTAATCCTGTGCGCAACTGCAACGTACCCGATACGATAATGGTGTCGCCTTCCTGTAATCCTTGCAGCACTTCCACTTCGGCATCGGTACGAATACCTGCGGTAATTTCTGTGGGTTGTGCCTGTCCGTTGCGGTAGAGGAACACTTTATCTTTTCCCATTTCGGGAACAATGGCTTCGGTGGGTATGGCAAGTGCGTCTTTTATTTCTGCTCTCTTCAGGGTGATTTCGGCAAAACGTCCCGGCATCAGTTTGCCGTCGGCATTGGAATAAAGTGCACGCAATGTCAGCGAGCGGGTATCCAAGTTCATACCGGTTTCGCGGGCGTAAACTTTGCCGTGGAACGGGTCAAGGTGACCTTCTACCTTGAAGTCCAGATTGGAACCCATAGGTACCACCGAGCCGTAGCGTTCGGGTATGGAGAATTCTATTTTCAGGGGAGTAATGCGGGTGAGTTTGGCTACCACGGTGCTGGGTACGGCGTAGGCTCCCACGCTTACCTTACGCAAACCGATGATGCCGTCGAACGGAGCACGCAGCTCGGTTTGTGCAATGTTGGCTTTTACCAAGTCAATATCGGCATTGAGGGTGGCAAGTTCGGTTTGTGCCTGTTCGTAAGCCTCTTTGCTGACAGCATCTTTTTCGAGCAAAGCACTCTGACGGTAAACGCGGTCTTCGGCGAGTTGCAACTGCACGGTAAGACGTTTAAGTTGTGCTTGTAAGGGGGCGTCGTTTACTTTAGCCAGCAGTTCGCCTTTGGCTACACGTCGTCCTTCTTCAAAATTGATGGAGATGATTTTGCCGGATGACTCGAACGACAAATCCACCTCTTCATCGGGAATCAATGTACCCACAAAGTTCTGCTCGTCTTTGAGAAGCTGAGGCTTAACTATTTTACCTATCACATTCAGTGCCCTGCGACCGCCGCCGGCACCTCTACTCGCCGCTACCTTATCGGCAACGGTCAATTCCTTATTCTCTTTTGGCAACTGCGAATAGATGCCCCACCCGATTAGTGCGACACCAACGATGATGCTGATACCCCACCTTATAGTTTTTTTTTGATTCATAGCTCGACAAGAGATTATACAAAAAGAGACGGAACATACTCCGCCCTTGGAGGTTATTGGATGGGCAAAATTACAAAAGGTTTAATAAGCTGACACATAAAAAAACTTAAAGACGCAAATTCCATAGGGTAGATGCCCTGCGGGATTTGCGTCTTTAAGGTTAATCTTTAGAAGCTGTTGTTACAGCGCTACATCATCCAACTTTAAGTCGAATACTAATGTGGAGTAGCCGCGAATATCGTCTTTTCCGGCACTGCCGTAGGCACATTGCCAAGGGATATAGAGAATCCATCGTTCTCCTTTGCGCATGTATTGCAGAACAGCAGTCCAACCGGAAACGCCGGAAAGTAAGGTGTTTACTCCGAATGACGAAGGTGTGTCGTAAGGCGTAGGTGCCTTGTTTGCGTCGTTTGCATCCAATGTGCCCCGGTCGGTGGCACCATAGCCGGAGAAGTTTCCGTCGAAACGGTTACCGTTAATCAGCGTACCATAATAATAAGTACTGACGGCAGAGGTATAATAGGGACGTACGCCGTCGGGATTGTCGGGCGAAATCTTTTTGCAATAGACATAATAGTTATGGTTGGTAGTGCCTACATACGGATTGGGGATGGCAAAAAGCTTGCCTACGGGGATAGCCTCTACTTGCTCCACACTCGACACATAGGTGTTGCCCGTCAACGCTTTCAGCGAATCAATGTAAGCTTCGTTGCGGGGTTGCCAGTTGGCGTACTCGTCGACCTCGGTGGTCTCTTCGCAGGCAGCGAAGAAGGTGACTACGGCGGCAATCAGCAGGGTTGGAAAGAGATATTTCTTCATTTATTGTAGGGTTTTTAATAGCGAAGTGATACTTACGCGGTCGGCAATGATGCTGTTCAATGCGTCGATGGCAACACGTTCTTGCTGCATGGTGTCGCGGTTGCGCAGGGTTACGGTGTTGTCTTCCAGCGACTGGTGGTCGATAGTGACGCAGTAGGGCGTACCAATGGCATCTTGACGGCGGTAACGTTTGCCGATGCTGTCTTTTTCGTCGTACTGGCAATGGAAGTGGAACTTCAGCGAGTCGATGATTTCGCGTGCCTTTTCGGGGAGTCCGTCTTTCTTCACCAACGGCAGAACGGCGAGCTTTACGGGTGCCAGCGGTGCGGGAAGTTTCAGTACCACGCGGCTTTCGCCGTTTTCGAGCTGTTCTTCTTGGTACGATGCAGCCATAACACTCAGGAACATACGGTCTACACCGATACTGGTTTCGATGACGTAAGGGGTGTACGATTCGCCCAATTCGGGGTCGAAGTATTTGATGCTTTTGCCCGAGAACTTCTCGTGTTGCGACAAGTCGAAGTCGGTTCGGCTGTGAATGCCTTCCACCTCCTTAAAGCCGAAAGGCATTAGGAACTCGATGTCGGTAGCGGCATTCGCATAGTGCGCCAGTTTATCGTGGTCGTGAAAGCGATAGTGATCGTCGCCGAAGCCCAATGCTTTGTGCCATTTGATGCGGGTTGTTTTCCACGTCTTAAACCAGTCGAGTTCGGTGCCGGGACGTACAAAGAACTGCATCTCCATCTGTTCGAACTCGCGCATGCGGAAGATAAACTGGCGCGCCACGATTTCGTTGCGGAAAGCTTTACCTATCTGTGCGATGCCGAAAGGTACCTTCATACGGCCGGTCTTCTGTACATTGAGGAAGTTTACAAAGATGCCTTGTGCCGTTTCGGGACGCAGGTAAATCTTCATGGCGCCGTCGGCGGTACTGCCCATTTCGGTGCTGAACATCAGGTTGAACTGGCGTACTTCCGTCCAGTTGCGTGTGCCGCTAATGGGGCATACTATCTCTTCGTCGAGGATGATTTGGCGAAGTGCTTCCAGATTGTTTTCGTTGAGTGCCTGTGCAAAGCGTTCGTGCAGGGCATCGCGCTTAGCTTGGTGTTCCAGCACGCGGGGGTTGGTGCTGCGAAACTGGGCTTCGTCGAAGGCGTCGCCGAAACGTTTGGCGGCTTTGGCTACCTCCTTATCTATTTTATCGTCGTATTTTGCCAATTGCTCTTCGATAAGCACATCGGCGCGATACCGTTTTTTGGAGTCGCGGTTGTCTATCAACGGGTCATTGAATGCATCTACGTGCCCGCTGGCTTTCCAAATGGTGGGATGCATAAAGATAGCCGAGTCCAAGCCCACGATATTTTCGTGCAGCAGCACCATGCTTTGCCACCAATATTGTTTGATGTTATTTTTTAGTTCCACACCCATCTGACCGTAGTCGTACACGGCGCCCAGCCCGTCGTAAATCTCACTGGAGGGAAACACGAAACCATACTCTTTACAATGTGAAACCAGTTTTTTGAAAACATCTTCTTGTGCCATATTCTTCTCTTTTTTACTGTCTGTTTGGTGAAAAATCGGCACAAACTTATATAAAAATTGCGAGTTATAAGCGTGCCTTATAAATTTTTAGCTTACTTCTCCTGTTTTAGTTGCAAACCACAAGCTATCCGAAGCAAACTCCCATTCTGCGTCCCTGCACCACCAAGTCGTGTTCTTCGGTCACTAATTTAAGTTTGCCTGCCACGTCGCAGAGCGGGATGGAGTCGATGGCGTCGCCTTTCAGGGTAATCATGCGACCGAATTTACCTTCTACAATCAGTTCGGTGGCATGTCCGCCCATGCGGGTGGAGAGGTTGCGGTCGAACGGGGTGGGCGAACCTCCGCGTTGCACATAGCCCAGTACGGTTTCGCGCGTTTCGATACCGGTTTCGTATTCTATCTGCTGGGCGATGTACTCTCCGGCACGTTTCTTACCGTCGGTGAGTATGCCTTCGGCAACCACTACGATAGAATAAGGCTTTCCTTTTTTGATGCGCGCCAGCAGGGTTTCGCCGATGCGGTGAATGTCGTAGGGTATTTCGGGAATCAGAATGACGTCGCCGCCGCCCGCCATACCCGAGTAGAGCGCTATCCAGCCGGCTTTGTGTCCCATTACCTCTATCACCATGGCACGGCGGTGCGAGCTGGCGGTGGAGTGCAGACGGTCAATCGCTTCGGAGGCAATGCTCACCGCCGAGTCGAAACCGAAAGAGATGTCGGTACCCCAAATGTCGTTGTCAATGGTCTTGGGCACAGAGACTACGTTGAGTCCCATGTCGAAGAGCTTTGCCGCCGTCTTTTGCGTGCCGTTGCCGCCGATGCAAACCAGACAGTCCAGTCCCAACTCCTTGAAGTTGCGTGCTATCAGTGCCGGCTTATCAATGTCGGTTGTCACACCTTTTTTCTTAAAAGGCTTCTCGCGCGAAGTACCCAGCATGGTTCCGCCCATGTTGAGCATGCCCGACAAGGATTTTTCGGTGAGCACTTCCACATCTTTGGTGAGTAGTCCCTGAAAGCCGCTGTGAATACCTATCACTTCGATGCCGTAATGGTTGATAGCCGTTTTGCAGACACCCCGAATGGTGGCGTTAATGCCCGGGCAATCGCCTCCGGATGTAAGAATAGCGATTCTCATACTTGTTAATTGTTTTGTAGTACAATACGATAGTTATTGCAACGTAGCTGCTACGTTTACGCGTCAAAGGTATTAAAAAAGAGGAAAAAGAGGGAGAAGCCGACAAAATAAGATTATTTTTGCACGCAGTAAGAAGCTGTTTTGGCAACCTGAGGAAGTAGTTTCTTGGCAGATGATTGTGAAAAACTCTCGAATACCTTGAGCAGATGAACATAACCCCGATACTGAATAAACTATATTTTGCCCCTCGCGTAAAGGCGATAGAACGCTACGCCGACCGGAGCGAAGAGTTACAGCATCACGTGCTGAAACGGCTGCTTCACAAAGCCCGTAATACGGAATGGGGAAAGAAATACGATTACCGTGGCATTCACACCTACGAATGTTTCCGCGACAGACTACCCATACAAACGTATGAGGAGGTGAAGCCCTATGTGGAACGTCTGTACAAAGGCGAAACCAATGTGTTGTGGCCGTCGGCGATACGGTGGTTTGCCAAGTCTTCGGGTACTACCAACGACAAAAGCAAGTTCTTGCCCGTGAGCCGGGATGCATTGTGCGACACACACTATCAAGGGGGGATAGATGCCGTTGCCCTCTATCTGGCACAAAACCCCGAAAGCCGTTTCTTCTCCGGCAAAGGATTGATTCTCGGCGGCAGTCACAGTCCCAATTTCAATACGGCTCACAGTTTGGTGGGCGACCTTTCGGCTATCTTGATACAAAACGTACATCCGCTGGTCAACCTCATCAGGGTGCCGAGCAAAAAGGTGGCGTTGATGAGCGACTTCGAACAGAAAATGGAAGCTATCACACGCAGCACCCTCGGTAAGCACATCACCAATCTGTCGGGAGTGCCTTCGTGGATGCTGGTGCTTATCCGTCACATCCTGCAAACCACCGGCAAGACTTCATTAGAAGAGGTGTGGCCTGACTTGGAGGTGTTTTTTCACGGCGGAGTTGCCTTTACTCCATACAGAGAACAATACCGCGACGTTATCCGCTCGTCGAAGATGCACTACGTAGAAACCTACAACGCTTCCGAAGGTTACTTCGGCACACAAAACGACCCCACAGATCCGTCGATGCTACTCATGGTGGACTACGGCATCTTTTACGAATTTATTCCGCTCGACGAGGTGGACAAGGAGCATCCGCGCATCTATCCGCTGCAAGAGGTGGAAGTCGGCAAGAACTATGCGTTGGTCATATCGACCAGTGCGGGCTTGTGGCGCTACATGATAGGCGACACGGTGAAATTCACCGCTACAAATCCTTATAAATTCGTCATCACCGGTCGCACCAAACACTTTATCAATGCCTTTGGCGAAGAGCTGATTGTTGACAACGCCGAGAAAGGATTGGCAAAGGCATGCTCGGTTACGGGTGCATTGATAGCCGACTATTCGGCAGCACCGGTATTTATGGACGCGCGCGCGCATTGCCGTCATCAATGGCTGATAGAGTTTGTCCGGCAGCCCGACTGCATGGAAACGTTTGCCCGTGTGCTGGACGATACCCTCAAAGAGGTGAACTCGGACTACGAAGCCAAGCGGCAACACGACCTTGCATTGCAACCCCTTCAGGTGATTGTTGCCCGCAAAGGGTTGTTTCACGACTGGCTGGCACAACGCGGTAAGTTGGGCGGGCAACACAAGGTGCCCCGCTTAAGCAATAATCGCGACTATATGGAAGAGATGCTGAGGCTGAATGGAGTGTAGCTCTGTCGGTTAGCACCCTCTTTGCACAACACAAAATAACTGTAATGAACACAAAAGCTTTTTTGTGGGCGACACTGCTCGCCCTCTCGTCTTGTAGCATGCCGCAACAGCCGGGTATCGACCGGCATGCTTTGGTAATCCGCAACAATCCGCACGTCACTTTGGTGGATACGCTGGCTTCTTTGAGCGTGGGCAACGGACGCTTTGCCTTTACCGCCGATGTCACCGGTTTGCAAACCTTCCCCGATTCTTATAAAAACGGTATCCCCACGGGTACACTCAGCAAATGGGGACACTATCGTTCCGACCTTTCCCGACCTTTTGACTTGGGTGTCGTGGGACTGGAGCTTGGACGTGAAGTGACTCCCGCCGACCTCACCGATATACGGCAGACACTCGACTTGTGGAACGGGCGCATCAACAGCCGGTTTGTCTGCGGCGATACGATGTTTAGCGTGCTGACGACCTGTCACCCCGAGTTGGATCTGGTGAGTGCTGCGGTGGTTTCCAAATCCCGTGCGGGCATCAACCTGCGTTTTGGGTTGTCCGACTCGCTGCATACTGTCGAAGTAGTGCACTTTGATGTACACAGTGCCACGCTGAAACATACGTTGTCGGGCGATACGACGGTTTACTACGTTACGCTTGGTTGGGAGGACGAAGCTACCTTGTCTGCCAAAGAGAAGAACTACTTTGTGCTTACCCCGAAGAGTGATACGCTTCGCTTTGCCTGTCTGTTTAGTGTCGCTGAGCCGAAGCAGACGCTTCCCGCATTCCATGAAACGGATTCGGTAGCGACTACCTATCGGCATTCGTTTTGGGAGGAAGGGGCTGCGGTGGACTTTTCGCATTGTACCGATCCGCGTGCACGCGAGTTGGAACGGCGGGTTGTACTCAGTCGGTATCTGCTCTCCATTCGTCCCGATGCACAATGGCACGAACAGGCGTGGCTGGGTTTGTGGGGACACGAGGCGATGCTCGACACCGTTTTGCATCGCTACAAGGAAGCCAACGACACTGTTACGCCGCATCCCTACCTTATATATATGGTGGAGTTGTTCTATCGCGCCCGCCCCTCTGCCAATGCCGTGACGCGCTATGCTCCGTTGGTGGAAAGGGTTGTCGATTCTCTTTGTTTGCAGGCTTCCTACGATGGTGTGCGCGACCGCTATCTGCTGAAGCGTGAAGTTCCGGCGCAAGATTCGCTACCCGCCTACACGTTGACGAACCCGCCTTTCGAATTGTCGTATCTTCGTTTTGCCTTGCAAACGGCGCAGCAGTGGCGCGAGCGTGGCGAGTTGCTGCGTCGTTCGGAGTGGGATAGGTTGGTAAGCAAACTTTCGATGCCGGCTTATACCGACTACGGCCTTTACTTGGCGGCCGAGTCGGCTGTCGATACCTACCATAATCCCCGCTACGCCGACGGGCATCCCATGATTTTGGCTGCTGTGGGCTTGTTGCCGATGAGCGAACTGATACGTGCCGATTACATGCGTAACACGTTGTTGTGGGCGTGGGATAACTGGAATTGGAGCGAAACGCAAGGGTGGAATTATTCGCTGGTGGCTATGAATGCCGCCCGTCTGAACGAACCCGAACATGCCGTAGCTGCGCTGATGATGCGCCGTCTCGGTAATATCTATCTTAACAACGGCTATAATTACCACAATCACAACCTGCGCAATGGCTTGTCGGGCAACGGTGCCCTGCTTGTTGCCGTTGCCCTGATGTGTGCCGGGTGGGACGATTGCGGGGTGGTTAATCCGGGGTTTCCCAAAAACGGCACGTGGGATGTGCGGTGGGAGGGACTGAAGCCCTTGCCGTAGCGTCTGCAAAAAAACGAGGGCGTCTAACATCACTGTCCGGCGCCCTCTTCATGTGTAAAGAGTCAACCTACTATTTAAAAACGAAAATTGGTCATAGTATTGATTTATTAGAGATGAATTTATAGTGCAGTTTTTTTAGTGGCAATATTGTTAAGTTCACGTAAAGACTCTGCGTATGTTATCTTATTTCTATTGATTTGTTGACGACGATAGTCACAGGGTGTCTGCTGCTCTATCTTTTTGAATGTCAAGTAAAAGGTGCTGCGCGAAGTGAATCCGCATAGTTTGCCTATATCGTTGATAGAGAGGTGGCTGCTACGCAACAATTGTTTGGCGTGCTCCACCCGATATTCGTTAATCAAAGTTTTTAGGTTGCGTCCAAAGCGCTGATTGATGACGTACGAAAGATAGGTAGTGTTGGTACATAGCAACTTACTGAATGTTTTTAAGTCCAGTTGCTTGTTGAGATACACGTGTTTTTCTTCAAGGTGATACAGCACCAGATCGTAAATCTGTCGCATTTTTCCCTGATTAGCGGATGAGAATAAGGTCTCTTTTTTGACTGGTATAGGCATTCTCATAATGATGTTTGTATTTAGGTAAGCGTATTTTAATGCACAAAACTACCAAATAGTATGTTTAGCATGCAAGCGTTTCCTAACATTTATTGAGTAAATGCCATATTTTTTTATGTTTTTGGACGTATACTGGTATATTTACAATAAATAGGAGATATTTTACACTGTACAATGTAAATGATAAGGTGAGATTATAAACAGTCTCTTAGAAAAGCTGTGGAAGAAAGTGGGCGAGTGCTTTGGCGATGCCGTCGTTGTCGACGGTGTCGGTGACATAGTCGGCTACGGCTTTCACTTCGTCGCGGGCGTTGCCCATGGCTATACCGATGTGCGCATGTTGCAGCATCCCCATGTCGTTGCCCCCGTCACCAAATGCCATGGTCTCTTCGAGGTCGATACCAAAACGGCGGATGATGTGGTCGATGCCGTGCTGTTTGTTGTTGCCGCGTGCGGTGAGGTCGGCAAACGAAGGAAACCAGCGGTTGGATTCGCACCCTTGCAGTTGGGGTAGAATGTCCGCCTCTTGCTCCACGGTGATGAACGGGCTTATCTGGAACACCTCTTGTTGCACCACCGTGTCGGGGGTAGCCATGGGGATATGGTCTACCTTTAAGAATTCCCTGAATACCTGCGTCACTTCGTCGCTGGGTTGACACACACTAATGGCATGTTCGCTCACAAATATGCAGGGGAAGTTCATGGTTTGCGACAGATGTGCCAGTGTGTGCGCATCGGTAGCGGGAATGGCACTTTTGTAGATTATTTCGTCGTCCACAAAGCAGTAGGCGCCGTTCATGGTGATGTAGCCGTCTATCAAACCGCGTTCTTGCAGCGGAGCCAGATTGTTGATGATAACGGTGGGGCGTCCGGTGGCAATAAATATTTTGATACCGGCAGCGCGTGCGGTGGCAATGGCTTCGACGGCGGATGCGGGCACCACGTGTGTGTGGAAGCTTACCAGCGTACCGTCGATGTCAAAAAACAATGCTTTTATCATAAAGTGGGTTGAAAAAGAGCTGCATCGTGCGTTCGGGCGGTTCGTCGCAAACGCATGATGCAGCCGTCTTATGGGTGGGTTACAATTATTCGGAGTGGTCGCAATAGTTCCAGCCGTTGCGCTTGTAGAATTCTATCATGCGCGGCAGGCGTTCGGTGGTAAACTGCGTATAGTCTCTCTGCGGTTGCTGTGTCCACTGCACTTCGGCAAGTGCGCTCCAGCGGGGCAACAGCATATATTGTGCTTGCGCAAAGGTGGGGATATATTCGGTCCACAGGTTGGCTTGCACACCTTTTATATAATGGTGTTGTTCGGGGGTAAGTGCTTCGGGCATGGGGTTGTAGCTGTACACTTTCGACAGAGGTACATAACCGCCGATGGCTTCGGGTTCCTTGGTTTTATCCCGACATTGGTAGTAGTCGAAGTAGAAGTAATCGTTGGGAACCATAATGACATCGTGCTGCATCTTGGCTGCTTCGATGCCGCCGGCTTCGCCGCGCCACGACATGACGGTGGCATTGGGTGCTACGCCGCCTTCCAGTATTTCGTCCCAACCGATGATTTGACGTCCGTGGTTGTTCAGAAACTTCTCGGCATGGTTGATGACGAAGCTTTGCAAGCGCTCTTCTTTGGTGTGTTGCTTGTCGGACTTCAAGCCCAGTTCTTTAATGCGTGCCTGACATTTGGGGCATTTTTCCCAGCGAACTTTAGGACATTCGTCGCCACCCACATGGATGTATTCGGAGGGGAACATCTCCATAATTTCGGTGAGCACGTCGTCTATAAATGTCAGTACCGAGTCGTTGCCGGCACAAAGCACCTCTTCCGAGATGCCCCACATCCGCCACACTTCGTACGGACCGCCGGTGCAACCCAAGTGCGGGTAGGCAGCCAAAGCGGCTTGCATATGTCCGGGCATGTCTATTTCGGGAACGACGGTGATGTAGCGCTCGGCTGCATAGGCAACCACGTCTTTAATTTGTTCTTGGGTAAAGAAACCTCCGTAAGGGATGTCGTCGTACTTGCCGGTGTTGTGACCTATCACAGTGCCCGAACGCTTGGAGCCAATCTCGGTCAGTAGCGGGTATTTCTTTATTTCGATGCGCCAACCTTGGTCGTCGCTGAGGTGCCAGTGAAAGGTGTTCATGTTGTGAAGCGCCATCATGTCGAGATAGGTCTTTACCTCTTCGGGGGTAAAGAAGTGACGCGAGATGTCGAAGTGTGCACCACGGTAGGCAAAGCGGGGAGCGTCTGTAATGGTTACGGCGGGGAAGGAGATTCGGGCATCGGTAGCTACGGCAGGGATAGATTTGCGCAGCGTCTGGATGCCATAGAACACGCCGGCGGGTGTGGCTCCTTTAATAAAGATGTTGCTGGAGCTGACCGTCAGTTGGTAGCCTTCGTTGCCTACAACATTGGGGTCGATTTCCAAGATAACGGCATCGACCAGCAGTTTGGAGTCGGTAAACTCGCGGGTGTAGGGTCTGTAACCGGTGGCTTCTTCTACGTATCCGGCCAAAAAATCGGCATTGCGCTTCATCTGCTCGTCTCCTTTTGGGAAGCCGATAAGCGTGTGTTTGTCCAATTTAAAAGGCTCTTCTTGTGTTAACGTTACGTTATTGGGGCGTGGAATAACTTGATAACCGGCTTCTTGTACAACAGTGGAACACGAAGCCAGAAGTACAGCTACAAAAGGCAGAAATAGTTTCTTCATACGGTGATAAGTGTTTAATTAGTGGATTAATAGGCAGCAAAGTTATTTAAATAAACGAATAAAAGGGTATCTTTGCGCCCTGAAAATTAACAGAATCATGAATATTGAACAAAAATTGACGGCTGCCATTGCCGGCGGACTGAAAACATTGTACGGACAAGAGGTGGCGGATGGCTTGGTGCAGTTGCAAAAAACCAAACGCGAATTTGAGGGACACATCACTCTGGTGGTATTCCCCTTGCTGCGCATGTCGAAGAAAAAACCCGAAGAGACTGCCGAAGAGATTGGCGGCTATCTACAGGCAAACGAACCTATGGTGGCAGCCTACAATGTCATCAAAGGCTTCCTGAACCTCACCATTGCTTCGTCGGCTTGGATAGAGTTGCTCAACGATATACACGCCGACGCTTCGTACGGCTTGACTGCCGCCGGAGAGCATTCGCCGTTGGTGATGATAGAATATTCGTCGCCCAACACCAACAAACCTTTGCACTTGGGGCACGTGCGCAACAATCTGCTGGGCAATGCTCTGGCGAACATCGTGGCGGCGAACGGCAATCGCGTGGTGAAAACCAACATTGTAAACGACCGGGGCATACATATCTGTAAGTCTATGCTGGCGTGGCAAAAATACGGCAACGGCGAAACACCCCAGTCATCGGGCAAAAAAGGCGACCATCTGGTGGGCGACTACTACGT
>JAISHU010000014.1 GCA_031262385.1 Mediterranea sp. (in: CFB group bacteria) | reverse complement strand
AACTTTATGGATGGCATTAATGGTATTACCGGCGGATATTCGTTGGTGATATTGGCTACGTTGGCGTATGTAGATAGCCGGATAGTCGACTTTGTGAATGTCGACATTATATATACGGTGATTTGTGCGGTGCTGGTCTTTAACTTTTTCAACTTTCGCAAGCGTGCGAAGTGTTTTGCCGGTGATGTAGGGTCGGTCAGCATTGCCTTTATCTTGTTGTTCTTGATTGGTAAGCTGATGATTGTTACGGACGACTTTAGCTGGATTGTTTTGCTGGTTGTCTATGGCGTAGACAGCACGCTAACGTTGGTGCACCGGCTGCTGTTGCACGAAGATGTGACTTTGCCGCACCGTAAGCATGCTTATCAGTTGATGGCTAACGAGTTGAAACTGCCTCATGCGGTGGTTTCGCTCATCTATATGGCACTGCAAGCTTTGGTGATTGTGGGCTATTTCTTTTCGGCCGGACACGGCTACATTTATCTGCTGAGTGCTATTCTGTTGCTCAGTATTGCCTATCTGCTTTTTATGATGAAATACTTTCGTCTGCACAAAGGATAAAGCAGTTTCCGGCATAATTCCCCTCTTTATTCATTCAGGGTATTCATATCCCAATTTCTTCTCATTATAGTCCGATGCAACATAGGTCGGTCTTCCTTTTGTCTCTTTGAAGATACGTCCGATGTATTCGCCGATGATGCCGAGTGAAAGCATTTGGATGCCTCCCAAGAAGAGGATTACAATAATTAATGTAGGGAAACCGGCTACTTGTTCGCCGTAGATAATGGTCTTGGCGAGAAAAAACAGTGCGTAGATAAAACTTCCTACGGCAAATACAATACCGGTAATGGTTGCCATTCGCAAGGGGAATGTGCTTGCCGAGGTGATGCCTTCGATGGCGAGGTTCAACAGTTTGAACAGGTTCCACGACGAACGTCCGTCTTTCCGGTTGCCGCGGTCGAACTCTATGCCTTTTTTATTGTAGCCAATCCAAGTAAACAATCCTTTGGTGTATCGTTCACATTCGCGCATGCGGCGTAGGGTGAGCACACAGCGACGGTCTAACAGCCGGAAGTCGCCCACATTGGGGAGAATATCTATTCGGCTCATCTTCTGTAACAGGCTGTAAAAGGCGAGCGACAGATGTCGTCGCATCCAACTTTCTTCTCCGCGTGTACGTCGGCGGGCGTATATGTCATCGTACCCCTCTTCCCAATACTTCAACATTTGATCTATCAGTTCGGGTGGATCTTGCAGGTCGGCATCCATTACCACGCAGCAATCGCCTGTGCAGTAATCAAACCCGGCAAGCATGGCAATCTCTTTTCCAAAGTTGCGTGAGAGGTTGACATAATTCACTCGTGTGTCGGTTTGTCGCAGTTCACGAATGATGTCGAGGGTATGGTCGCCACTGCCGTCGTTTACAAACAACATTTCCCATTCGTATTTTTCGTTTCGCTCTAGCAGTTCGAGCAGGCGTTTGTAGAGTTCTGACAGTGTTTTAGCTTCGTTGTAAACGGGGATAAGCAGTGTAACTTTTTTGGTCATTCTTATTATTCGGTCTTGAGGCTTTCGTCGATCACTTTAATTTTTTCTTGTGTCAACGAAAGTTCGGCTTTCAGCTTTTCGACCTTTCTGTTCAGTTCTGTCAGCAGGCTGTTTCCCTTTTTAGAAGAGGCGCTCAGGAAGCCGAGGTTATTTTCATACGTTTGCAGTTCGTTCTTCATAATCTCTGCCGAGCGGGTCAGTTTTTCCCGTTCACGATAAAGCGATTGCGGCGAGCTTTCCTGCATGTTGTTCACGTTACTGCGGAAGTTGGTGAGTTTCTTTGCCGATGCGTCGATGTGCAACTGTTTCAGCAACTTATCGATAAGCTCGTTGTATTGCTTGGCTATTTGGTCTTTTTCTTTAAAGGGCACATAGCCTATGCTGCTCCATTCGGTCATCAGTTGCTGCACTTGTTGGGCGGCATCTTCTGTATCCGTTTCCGGGTTGAGGGCAGTCAGTCGTTCGATAATGGCTTTCTTTTTCTCCAGATTTTCTACCTCTACGGCATGGTTCGACGAGCCGGCTTGGTTTTTCTGTGCGAAGAAGTAGTCGCATGCGCCGATAAACCGTTTCCATAGGGCTTCGGAGTATTTTTTTTGCACGGGACCGACGGTTTTCCACTCTTTTTGCAGTTTCGACAGTTCGGCAGCCGTAGCTTTCCAGTCGGTGCTTTCTTTCAGTTCTTCGGCACGTTGGCACAGGGCGCGTTTCTTATCCAGATTGGTGTTCATCACCTCCTTCATGCTTTTGAAGTACTCGCCTTTGCGGCGGAAGAATTCGTCGCACGCTTTGCGGAAGCGTTCAAATATCTTCACGTTGGCTTTTTGCGGGGCAAAGCCTATGGTTTTCCATTTGTTTTGCAGCGCAATGATTTCTTGGGTTTTGTTTTCCCATGCGGCGTGGTAGGTCAGTTGACTGTAGTCGATGGCTTCCACGATTTCGCATATTACGGTTTTCTGATCCAGATTATGCTGTTCCGCCTCTTTTTGCACTTCGAAGTGTTTTTGGTGTCGGCGGTTGATAAGGGTTGATGCTGCTTTAAAGCGTGCCCACACTTCATCGCGCAGGTCTTTCGACACAGGACCGGTATCGCGAAATTCCTGATGTAGCTTTTGCAGTTGATGGAATGCTGATACGATGTCCGGCTCTTCCGCCAGCTTCTCGGCGGTTTCGCACAGGCGGAGTTTTATTTCAAGGTTTTTCTTGAAGTCGTATTCACGAAACTCGTGGTTGAGTTTCATCAGGTCGTAGAACTTTTCCACATACACTTGGTAGCTCTTCCACAGTTCGTTGGCTTTGCCTTGCGGGATAAGTTTCACCTCGTTCCACTGCTGTTGCAGTTTCTTAAATTCCTGATACGATTTGTTGGTGTCTTCGGGAGTTTCTACCAGCTCCTTTAGCTCTTCGATAATGGACAGCTTGATTTGCAAGTTCAGCTCTTTCTGCTTTTCTTGTTCACCCGACAGTGTGCTTCTCTTCTCTTTAATGACGGACATGGTTTTTTTAAACTCTTCTTCCAAGCTGTCCGGTTGGGGGACGTACTCTTCTTCCGCACCTCCATTCTCCAAAAATGTTCTTTTCCGGGCTTCTTGTTCAGCATTGAGTTGCTTATAAAAAGCCTGCTTCAGACTGTCTATTTCCTGCTTGTTGGCATGGTTTTCGTCTGTAGCAATTTCTTGTAGTCGAAGAAGTATTTCCTCGTTACTTCTTGTTTTTTCTTCTAATGTCTCCGGCATTTCAGAGAGATTAGTGTCTTGAGTGTCTGCCATTGTACTTACTTTTTTAAAGGAAGATTTATGTCTGTTTGGGTTTTGAGTATGCAAATTACGTAAATAAAACTATGACATCCTATTTTTTTTATATTTTTCTTGTGATTTGCTGTTTTTGCTGTCCTTTTTTATGATAACAGGGCGGTAATTCCCATGTAGAGTGTCATTCCTATGATGTCGTTGGTGATTGCGATAAAGGGTCCGGTGGCAATCGCCGGGTCGATTTTGAGCTTTTCGAGTGTCATGGGTACCAGTGTGCCGAAGATAGAGGCAAACATCACCACGGCAAACAAGCTGATAGATACGGAGTAGGTGACGGTGGCGGTAGCGCCGAACTTGATAAAGTTGTAGATGTACACCAGCAGCGAGATGATAGTGGCGTTGATAGAGGCTACTACGGCTTCCCGACTGATCTGTTTTACCAAGTCTTTGGCACTGAGCGAGCTGTTGGCAAGCCCTTGCACCACGATAGCCGACGACTGGGTACCCACGTTTCCACCTGTTCCGCCTATCAGTGGGATGTAGAGTGCCATTTCGGGGTGTGTGGCAAATGCGCTTTCGAAGTTGCCCAATATAAGTGAGTTCCCTATTCCGCCTATCATGCCGATAAGTAGCCACGGTAGTCGGGCGGCTGTTTGGCGCGTCACGCGGTCGTTGGTTTCTACGTCGCCCGAGAGACCCGATGCCAGTTTGTAATC
Source organism: Mediterranea sp. (in: CFB group bacteria) (assembly GCA_031262385.1). Taxonomy (GTDB): domain Bacteria; phylum Bacteroidota; class Bacteroidia; order Bacteroidales; family Bacteroidaceae; genus Bacteroides. The sequence goes on along the minus strand of JAISHU010000014.1, from coordinate 2,021 downwards.
GCGTTCCGACTGTTCGCGTACTTCGTCCATCACGTCGTCGACGGTGATTTGTCCCACCAATCGTCCGATGCTGTCGACTACAGGTACGGCTACCAAGTCGTATTTCTCGATAATTTGCACCACCTCATCCAACGGAGTGTCCACGTGTACCGATACGGGGTCTTTTTTCATCACATGTTTTACTTTCGACACCGAGGGCGAAGTAATCATCTTTTTCAGCGGAAACACACCTTGCAGTCGTTCGTCGTTGTCGATGACATAGACGTAGTAGATTTCGTCCAATTGTTCCGCCTGCATGCGCATCTCTTTCAGGCATTCGGGCATACTCCAGTTTTCGTTCACTACCACCATTTCGGTGCCCATCAATCCGCCCGCCGTATCTTCGTCGTATTTCAGCAGGTCAACGATGTCGCCCGCCTGTTCCATGTCTTCGATGTGCGACAGCACCTCTTCTTGTTTCTCCTCGTCCAGTTCGCGTATCAGGTCAACGGCGTCGTCGGAGTCCAAGTAGTCCACAATGCGTTTGGCGATAGTTTCCGAGGGGAGGGTATCCAGAAATTCTTTGCGTACATCCTCGTCCATTTCCATCAGCACGTTGGCTGCCGTCTCGTTGTCGAGTTGTCGATAAAGCGTATGCGCCTCTTCTGCCGAGAGTTCATTGACCAGTTCGGCAATGTCGGCAGGGTGAAGGTCATTGAGCAATCCTTTGATGGCATCAATGTCTTTCAGTTCGATGAGTTCCTTTATGTGGCGGATGTATGTTTCGTCTATTTCCATATATAATAAGGTGGTAGCGCATGCAGTTGCCTTTTGCAGCCCACAAAGGTAACGCTTTTGGTTGAAGTAAAGCAACTTTTGCATTTTGATTTCGTTGAGTGGATATTGTAGGTTGGTGTTTTCTTGTCTTGCAACAGCTTCGCGTTACCGTCCGGCGTTGGTCGTACGACCGTCCGACGTTGGTTGTACGCTCGTCCGACGTTGGGCGGACGGTCGTACGACGTACGTCGGACGGTAAGCGCGGTTGTGTATCAGGATATTATCATGCTGTTTGACGTTTATTATTGACGAAGTTACAATAAGATGTGAGTGAAATGTGTTTTTAGAATAAGGGTGTAAAATCTGTTTTTAGTAGATAAATACACCGTAAAAACAATAAAATAATATTTTTTCATTATTTGTGTTGCGTAATTTAAAAATAATTAATAGATTTGCAGACGTGTTAATTATAAAGTTAAACCAATCTAAGTTGAGAATGTATGAAGAAAAAAATGATGTCATTGCTTGTCTTGCTATTCTTCGGCATAGGCATAGCTTCAGCTCAAACACTTAGTGTAAAGGGTGTGGTCATCTCCGAAGAAGATGGGCAGCCCGTAATCGGAGCTTCTGTATTAGTGAAAGGCACAGCTTTTGGTACCGTAACCAATGCGGACGGTGCATTTGCACTGTCGGGTGTGCCGTCTACGGCTAAATTTCTGCAAGTGTCGTACATTGGTATGATAACGCAGGAAGTGGCAATTCAAACCGACCTTCGCATTGTATTAAAAACCAACTCGCATGTGTTGGACGAAGTTGTTATCTCAACCGGTTACGGAACAGTTAAAAAACATTCGTTTACCGGTTCGGCTTCTACGGTAGCGACGCAAAAGCTTGAAGATGTTCCCACTTTGGGACTGCAAGGTAAATTGGCCGGTGCCGTACCGGGCTTACAAGTTACGGCGACTTCCGGGCAACCGGGTGCCGCACCTTCGCTGCGTATCCGTGGTATGGGTTCAATCAATGCAGGCAATGAACCGTTGTATGTCATTGACGGCATTCCCATGAACAGTGGCAATGTTGCCGGGTTTGGTTACTCTGATGCAGGTAACAGCTTGTTGGCAACATTAAACAGTAACGACATTGAGACGATAACAGTGATAAAAGATGCCGCAGCAGCCTCTTTATATGGTTCGCGCGCAGCCAATGGCGTTATCGTAATCACTACCAAACAAGGTAAAATAGGTAAGACACAATTTTCGGCTAAA
>JAISHU010000148.1 GCA_031262385.1 Mediterranea sp. (in: CFB group bacteria) | reverse complement strand
TGAAAGATATTCAGCTCATTTGTGACACGATAACAAGCAGAGATTTTTACCAAGGCGCCGGTTTTGTCAATTGAATTGTCAAAAAACAGACCTTTTAAGCCGATAAGATATATTTTTTTCAAAAAAAAGAAGAAAACGTAGTGGGTTATTAAAATATAATGCTTTACTTTGCAGCCGAACAATAAAAAGTTTATTAAGAATTGATTATCTCATTTATGTATCTTCTCGATATTATCTTATTGAGCATTTCATCTCTGACTAACAGCTTCAATAACCTTTATTATTGAATTATTAATTTATTATTTTTATTTTTATGAACTTGTATGTTGGTAACCTTAATTACAGGGTTAAAGAATCAGATTTGAAGAGTGTTATGGAAGAGTATGGTGTTGTTGAATCAGTACGTATTATTACTGATCGCGAAACCAGAAGATCAAAAGGATTTGCGTTTGTTGAGATGCCGAATGCAGATGAGGCAAATCACGCTATCAAAGAACTGAACGGCGCAGAGTATTACAGTCGTCCTATGGTAGTGAAAGAAGCATTGCCGAAAAACTAATTTCATTAGAACTTATTAAAAAAGAGGATAGATTTTACAATTTATCCTCTTTTTTTTTATGCTAAAAAAAATACTGTTTGCTATAATAATAAGCACGTGTACTGAATTTGTAAGTTTGAGTTGTTTAATGTGTACGGAATGTCGCTCATTTAGTTGTATATTTGTAGCGTCTTGTGTATGTATTTATTGTATCACATTAAAACAATTAAGTCTATGATAATTAGAATATACACGTGGAAGGTTATAGGAATGTTATGTGTTGTTTTCTGTTTGGCGGGGTGTATGAAAAACTTGTACGACCCGACTAAAGCCGAAGAACAAAAGCCTATTATGGAAGAGTATTTTGACTTTAAAACAAGGTCGGCATTTACTCTGGATGTGAACTACGATACCCCCAACGGTATCCCTATCTTAATGGAGCTTTATACCGAATTACCCATTGCTTACACCGAAGCCGGAGTACGTATGAAGCGTACCGATATTAAACCCATCTTTATGGCTTTTACCGACGAAAGCGGTCGGTACAAAGAAGAGATTACGCTGTCTGCCGGTGTGTCGAAGGTCTTTCTTTACACGCGCGAAATGGCTGTGCCCGAATGTGTGCTGCTGGAGGTAAAAGACAACGCAATCGTGTTTGATAATACTTATACACCTGATGAGGCTGCGGAAACGCGCGCTAATTATAGCGGTACGACGGCACCTTATGTGATAGATGCCGGGAAGAAACTCTACTCGCTTACTCAGTGGAGTGGTCAAGAGACAACGGGTGCCGGGTGGAGAACTACAACCACCTATCTTGGTAAACCTCAAGGTCCTTATTATAGTGCACCTAATAGAGAAGGTATTCCTATTTGGGAAGAAGAAAGGACTTTCGAAAGCTATACCAAGTTTGCTTCTCGCTTGAAGTCTATCTTATGGAGTGGTGAGAGATCCAAAGCCGAAGCTTATAATAATGAAAAATTGGATAATAAAGAACTGGTGAGTTCGGTAGATCAGACTAATTTCTATATCGGAAAAGAGACAGAAGTACAATTGATGTTTTTAAATGAACGTGCCGGTTTCAAAAATACATTTGGGTATTATTACTACAAAGGATCGGGCGAACGCAATGTCGACGATTTGAGAAAATATGTAATCTTTCCTAATGTTTCCATGCGCGAAACCGATGATGCCGCTGATAATACCTCCTCGAACGACGTTCTAAGAGTGGGTTCCCAAGTCTCTTTGCAATTCTTTGGCGAAGACGGAACAGACAAAGCTTCGTCTATCTTTCCCGAAGGATACACCATTGGTTGGTTTTTGATACCCGAGGGGTTTAATCCCTCTAACGGTAACGTTCAAAATATAGACAAAATGTGCACCTCCAACCAAGAGCTGGCTACAAAGAGCTTTATATCTATTTACGATCAAAAGTTGCGTGGCGTAGTGGTTGGTGCCGAGGATGGCGGAGATACCAGTTACGAAGATATGTTGTTTTGTGTCTTCACTAAAGATATGGATGCCATCATTGACCCCGAAAATCCCGGACGTCCGTATATACCTAAAGGTGTTGAAGGACCCAATGCGGTTACTATTCCCGAAATTGTAGAGGATGAGAGTTTATACGGCACATTGGCTTTCGAAGATGTTTGGCCCAGTGGCGGCGATTACGACCTGAACGATGTTGTTGTGGAGTTTCAGCGAATTAAGTCGTTCAATACCAAGAATGAGGTGGTGAAGGTAAAAGATATCTTTACTCCCGTACACAACGGTGCCACTTTCGTCAATGCTTTTGCTTATCAGATTACTTCCGGAAAAATGGGTACTGTTGTTAAAAAGCCCGAGTCGGCGGTTGTCGAAGAAGAGACAAGTTCCATTGTGTTGTATCCCAACCATGCATTGGCAGTAACCAATCCGCCTACCGAGTATGTGGTAGAGCGCGATTTAACCGGCTTGTCCGTTAAAAGTACTGATTTGCTATTCAATCCCTTTATCATCCCTCACTACGAACCCGGAAATACTTCGCGTATAGAGGTACATCTACCGCTCAAAAGTCCAACTCCGTGGGCAGATACATCGCTGAATTTCACCGCTGATGATGCTTACTATGTAGATGAGGACGGTAAATATCCGTTTGCCATTGATATCTCGAAACTTGGTTTTAAGGTAGCTACCGAGAGCGTTCGCATTGATGCCGAGACCGAATATCCTGACTTTAGACCATGGGCAGAAAGCAATGGTACCACTTATACCAAATGGTACGATAATTACAAAGGAGGGAAAAAGGCAGTGATTGCCGAATAATCTTCTTAAAAGAACATTCCCATAGAGAAGCTCAATACATTGTCCCGCCGGCGAAAACGCAATTCGTCGGCGGGTATTGTTTCGTCCTGACGGGTGTAGGTGATACGGCGCGAAAGGTTGTGCAAGCCTATGTCGTATCGGAAGTCGAAGAAGATACGCGAAATGGTAACGGCTACCCCCATGGTAAGGCTCAAGTTGAAGGGGTAGAGTTCTTCGTCAATGTTTTGATGGTCGAAGTTCTCAAAGGTTATCTTGCTGGCATTATCGAAGAAGTAGTGTAGTTTGGGACCGCCGAATACAGCCATTCCGTACGGTCCTTCTTTCACAATGTTGTATCCGTAAATCACCGGAATGTCGATGCTGTGTATAGACGAGGTAATGGAAGCTGTCCCTTGTCGGATGCCTTCTGCTTGAGGCTTTTCGAAGGTGATGTTACAGCGGTTCACGGTGTAAGATATTTCCGGCTGTAGAAAGTGGCGGTCGAAGTTGATACGCATAAAGAATGAGCCGAAGTAACCTATCTGGTAGTTGTTCTGTATCTCCTTAATAGAGATGTTGTTGATAGCTAAATCGCTTACCCATAGCAGTGTGGAGGTAAATCCCCCTTTGATACCAAAGTTTACCGTTTCGCCCGAACGGGGTGTGCGTGCGTCGTAAACTTGTCCCCACACGGTTGCGGAGAATAACCACAGTCCCAGTCCGATAATACTTTTTGCTTGCATATAGAGGGGCTTTTTAAACTCACTTCTTCTTTTCTACCGACCATCCGAACTTGCCGATTTTTTCGCCCAGTTCGTAGTAGCCTCCGTGCACATACACCAGCGGGTTGGTTTCGGCAAGTTCCAGTTTACCGTTGTCGTTGAGGTAGTCTTCGTCGGCACGTATATTTACCACGTCGGCAATAAACATATCGTGCGAGCCTAACGAAAGTATCTCTTTGACGCGGCATTCGATGCACAAGGGAGCCTCTTCGATAAGCGGTGCTTGCACCACGCTGCATTTGCCGGGTGTGAGGTGCATCTCTTCGAACTTGCGGTATTTGTTGCCCGAGCGCACGCCGCACCAGTCGGTTTCGCGTGCCAGTTGCTTGGTGGTAAGGTTGATGACAAATTCCATGTTTCGTTTGATGATGTCGTACGAATGGCGTTCGGGGCGTACGGAGATATAGCACATGGGCGGGTTACTGCAAATGGTTCCCACCCACGCAACGGTGAGGATGTTATACTCTTCGGGGGTACTCCCGCAGCTCACCATAACGGCGGGCAGCGGGTAAATCATCGTTCCGGGTTTCCAGTCTGTCTTCATTATCAGGGTTGAATATGGATGGCTTGTTGTTCGTTGTTAGTCAGCAGGGTGAGGCTTTCGCGCGACTGTTCTTTTTCGCAGTAGTGGCAACGGATGAGGCACTTCTCTTTGTCGACCACCGCAAAGTGGGTTTTCATCGGCTCGTTATTGGTGATGCACTTGGGGTTGGCACATTTCACGATGCCGCAGAGTTCGTTGGGCAGATTTACCTGTCTCTTCTCCACCACCTCGTAGTTGCGGATAATGGTAAGTTTTACGTGCGGAGCAACGATTGCTATGCGGCTTATCTCGTCGTCGCTAAAGAATTTGTCGGCAATCTTGATGATGCCTTTCGTACCCAACTTTTGGCTTTTCAGGTTGAAGCCTATGGTGATGTTGTTGGTAAGGTGTTCCAGTCCCAGCAGCGAAACCACAGCAAAAAGCTTTTCCGAAGGGATATGGTCGATAACAGTGCCGTTTTCCAAAGCGGCGACTTGCAACTCTTGTTTATTCATATTAATATAGTGTGTAGAAGTTAGGTAGTTATCTGTTTTACTTGCTCCAGCGTGATGCCCAGCACGTCGCACAAGATAGCTTCACGGGCATAGAGTCCGTTTTGTGCTTGTTGGAAGTAGTAGGCTTTGGGGTTGTCGTCTACGTCGTAGGCTATTTCGTTGACGCGAGGCAGAGGATGCAGAATGCGCAGGTTGGGACGTGTGTGTTCCAACATACGGTTGCGCAAAATGTACACGTTCTTCACCCGTTCGTACTCCATGAGGTCGGTAAAGCGTTCGCGTTGCACACGGGTCATGTAGAGAATATCGGCATCGGCAATAATCTCTTCGGTAAACTCGGTATGCTCTACGTAGCGAATGCCTTGCTCGCGGCAATAGATTTTGTATTCTTCGGGCATCTTCAGTTCGTCGGGAGCAATAAAGTGGAAGGTAGGGTTGAAGTGACGCATCGCCATTAGCAGCGAATGCACGGTACGACCGTACTTCAGGTCGCCTACGAGGAATATGTTGAGGTTTTCCAGTGTGCCTTGTGTCTTGAAGATAGAATAGAGGTCGAGCATCGTTTGCGAAGGATGCTGATTGGCTCCGTCTCCGGCATTGACAATGGGGATGTTGGTTACTTCGCTGGCATAGCGTGCGGCTCCTTCCAAATGATGCCGCATCACGATGATGTCGGCATAGTTGCTCACCATTTTAATGGTGTCTTTCAGCGTTTCTCCTTTGGAGGAACTGGTAGCCTTGGGGTCGGCAAATCCGATAACTCGTGCACCCAGTCGGTTGGCTGCGGTTTCAAAACTAAGTCTGGTACGTGTGGATGGTTCGAAAAAGAGTGTAGCAACTACTTTATTATCCAGCAGTTTGCGATTGGGTAGTGCTTCGAACTGTTTAGCCATTTCAATCATGTAGAGAATCTTTTCTCTGCTTTGATCGGCAATGGTAACTAAGCTTCTGTTTTGCATATAGTTCGCTTCTTTAGAAATGTTGATTTGCGGCGAAGTTACAGAATAAATATTTTTTGCCGAAATGTTTGCCGAGATATTTTTGGTCTGTATCTTTGCGGCGATTTTAGAAAACCACCTTAATAAACATGTAATGAAGAAGATCTTAGTTATTGGAGCCACCGGACAGATTGGCTCGGAGTTAACCATGGAGTTAAGAAAACGTTATGGTAATGAGTCGGTTGTAGCCGGATACATTCACGGAGCCGAACCTACGGGAGAACTGAAAACGTCAGGTCCGTCGGCGATTACCGATGTAACCGACCGTCAGTCACTCGAAACAGCAGTGACGCAGTATGGCATCGACACCATATATAATATGGCGGCTTTGTTATCGGTAGTGGCGGAAAGTAAGCCTACGCTTGCTTGGAAGATTGGCATCGATGGTTTGTGGAATGTACTGGAGGTTGCACGTCTGCATGGATGTGCCGTATTTACGCCCAGCTCTATCGGCTCGTTCGGTCCCGAAACACCGGCAGTCGAAACTCCGCAAGATACCGTTCAACGTCCGCGCACCATGTATGGAGTCACCAAAGTAACTACCGAATTGCTGAGCGACTACTACTATAATAAATATGGTGTAGACACGCGCGCGGTACGTTTCCCCGGCATCATCAGCAACGTAACCCCTCCGGGAGGAGGAACTACCGACTATGCTGTGGATATCTACTATTCGGCTGTGAAAGGTGAAAAATTCGTTTGCCCCATTGCCGAAGGCACGCTAATGGATATGATGTACATGCCCGATGCGTTGGAAGCAGCTATCACGCTGATGGAAGCCGACCCGAAGAAACTCAAACATCGCAATGCCTTTAACATCGCAGCGATGAGCTTCGCCCCCGAAACCATCTATGCGGAAATAAAGAAGCAGATTCCCGAATTTGAAATGACGTACGATGTGGATCCGCTGAAACAAGGCATTGCCAATAGCTGGCCCGACAAACTCGACGACACTTGTGCGCGCGAAGAGTGGGGGTGGAAACCTCGGTACGACTTACAGGCAATGACTACCGACATGATAGAGAAATTGCGATTGAAGCTTAAATAACACTCTAAATAATAGAGCACTGTAGAATGAAAAATGTAATAGGAGGAGTTTGCCTGCTTGTGCTCATAATGGCTTGCGGAAGCAGAAAGGCAGACTCTTCGAACACTACCGCCAATGTACCCCCGCCGACCACCGAAGAGGTCGGCGGGTGGTCGTTGTCGGGTGAGGATGAACAGCAGTCGCTCAAACACAGCACGTTTGACGACTTTATTTATATGATTTTTGGCGACGACGGTTATTATACCCTGTTGTTCGACAACGAAGCCGAACTGGATATGGGAGGCGATTCGCTCTTTACCTCCGCACAAGTGGAATGGATAGATCTGAAAAGCCGCATCATGCAACGCCACAGCTACGAACTTACGGAAGGTTCGTGGCAGTTGAAGGACAGTACTTCCGTTTACATCACCCCGCCCGCTTCGGGCAACGATTTCCTCTCTTTCTATGCCCGTTTTGTAACCGACTCGGTCTATCAATACAGGCACATTCACGAGCCGCTGGTCTATGTAACTATAGACCCCGACGACGAGTTTTCCATTTTGGAGACCACGCTTGATAGGGACGGCTGGCATGCTTTTAAACCCTCCTTGCCTGTAGGCAGACTCTCCAATATTAATTACGGTCAGCTTAATCGTCCCGATTCGCCTACTAAAATCATAAAGATTAACGGCATAGGTGACGGCTATTCCAACCTCTTCTACTTTCGTAAACAAAACGGACGGTGGGAACTCTATAAATATGAAGATACAAGCGTATAACCCCATTCCCAACACCTTTGGATTGAAGGTCACCGCAGCCTCGTACGTGGAGTACGACACACCTGCGGAACTGGAAACCTTGCTGGCGGACGGTATCGTTACCACCCCTTATCTGCATGTGGGTAGCGGCAGTAACCTGCTCTTTTCGGGCGATTATCCCGGCGTGATACTGCATTCGTGCATCAAGGGCATTGAAGTACTGCACGAAGATGCCTCGCACGTCAAGGTAAGAGTAGGTGCCGGCGTGGTGTGGGACGACTTTGTGGCACATTGTGTGGCGCACGGTTGGCACGGTGCCGAAAATCTTTCGCTCATTCCGGGCGAAGTGGGAGCGGCAGCCGTGCAAAACATCGGCGCTTATGGCGTAGAGATTAAAGATATTATCGCGCAGGTGGAAACGGTGAGCTTGCACGGCGATAACCAAACCTATTCTACCGAGCAATGTGCGTATGCTTATCGCGACAGTCTTTTTAAAAAGCGGAAAGACCTTTTTGTGACGCGGGTAACGTTTGTGCTAAGCAAACTGCCTCTATTCTCGCTGGGTTATGCCAGTGTGCGCAACGAAGCTGATTTGTTGGCGACGGTCGATTTACCTGCCGTCCGTGCAATCATCATTCGCATACGCGAAGCAAAACTTCCCGACCCTGCCCGATGGGGAAATGCCGGAAGCTTCTTTAAAAACCCGGTGGTGGAACGCTCGCAATTCGACGCTTTGCATATCCGCTATCCCGACATGCCTTTTTATGAGCAGTCCGACGGTAGTGTGAAGATACCTGCCGGCTGGCTCATCGAACAGTGCGGCTGGAAAGGCAAAAGTTTGGGACGTGCCGCCGTGTACGACAAACAAGCTTTGGTGCTCATTAACTGCGGAGGGGCTACGGGACAAGATATCATAGCGCTGTCGGATGCCGTGCGCCGGTCGGTACGCGAGCACTTTGAAATCGACATCACACCCGAGGTAAACGTAGTTTAAAAACTTAAACGAATGAAACTGAGAATACTGGGAAGCGGTACATCTACCGGTGTACCCGAGATTGGATGTACCTGTGAAGTTTGTACATCCACCGATGTGCGCAATCGTCGGTTGCGTACGTCCGCCTTGTTGCACATCGACGACGAATCGGGCATACTTATCGATTGCGGTCCCGATTTTCGCGAGCAGATGTTGCGCTCGGCATGGTTCGGTAAGATAGAGGGCGTGCTTCTCACGCACGAACATTACGACCATGTAGGTGGTTTGGACGACTTGCGTCCTTACTGTCGCAAAGGCGAAATACCTTTGTATGCCGATGCTTATACCTCGCACCACTTGCGCGAACGCATGCCCTATTGTTTGGGTGAAGTGCGTTACCCGGGTTCTCCGCTCATTACTTTGCGCGAAACGGCACCACTTAAGCCGTTCTTTATTCGAGATATACAGATTACACCTTTTGCAGTGCTACACGGCAAGTTACCTATTTTAGGATTCCGTATTGGCGAGAAGTTGGGTTATATCACCGATATGCTTACCATGCCCGACGAGTCTTACGAACAACTTCATGGACTGGATGTACTGGTGGTGAATGCTTTGCGTCACAAGCCACATCCTGCACACCAAACCATTGAAGCCGCCATTGAAACAGCCCGACGCATTAATGCGCGCGAAACCTATTTCGTACACATGTGTCACGGTGCCGGATTGCATGCCGAACTCGAACAACAGCTTCCTCCGCACATACATCTTACTTATGACGGTATGGTAATTTACTGATAAATAACTATGTATTAGTAATATATTGTCTTTGTGCCGTACTTCCTTTACCGTCCGACGTTGGTCGGACGGTAAAGGAAGTGCGCTGCAAAGACAACAAAATAAGCTGTAAAGATAAGAATGTAAGAAAGAAAAGTTATAAAACAGCTTATCAACGCCTCCGTCACACCTTTTGCGTGTCATCTCTTCTCTTTTTGAAGAGGAGATTGAGCTACTACTGTCAACCAAAATCAGGACGACACACACAAAAAACACAGCTGAATGCGGATCTTTTACTTTCAGGGTATATCTTTCAGCCGAACTTGCTATCCGATACTACGTTGTGAGCCGGCTGAAGAGCTGAAAGAGAAAATCGGGTATCTTTTTTTGGGGGGAGTTTTGAGGCAAAACCATAGGATAGGCTGCTCATTTATAACACAATATCAAACGTCGGTTTTTTACCGGTGCGCTATAAAAGCAAAAACGAGAAAACTCCCGTTCTCTCGCCGCCAGTGTAAGAAAAGCCCAAGGGCTTTTCTTTTTGAAATCAAATGTTAACCTAAAAATCTAACTCTTTTTACTACTAAAAAAACTAACCTAAAAAATCTATAAAGTTTTTTACCTATGAAACTAAAAACTAATCCTTATGTAAGATTTACTATTTAAAAACTTACGTGTTTTGTCTTCAAACCCACGTTAGGGTTATCCGATGAAATCTACAGCAATTTCCCAATTGCGATGCAAAGGTAGGGGCTTTTGAGTTACCTCACAAGCAATCGTCCGCAAAAAACATGTTTTATAACATTTTTTTATAGCACTAAAACTTTGTTTGCGCTCTACGCGGACTTTTGCTTGTGAGGAAGCATATTCAAAACGGTTTCTTAGTTGCGCCGAGCTTCGTTGATGTAAGCCAACGCCTCTTCGCATTTGGCGGTAACGGCTGCCCAGTTGCCTGCTTCAATTACCTCTTTGGGGAAGAGTTTGGAGCCCATTCCCACGCAGAACACGCCCGCCTTTATCCACTCGCGCAGATTGTCGAGCGTGGGTTCCACACCTCCGGTAACCATCAGTTTAGACCACGGCATAGGAGCAAGCATCCCTTTGATAAGTTTGCTGCCCAGCACGTCGCCCGGAAATATCTTGCAGAGATCGCAACCTACCTCTTGTGCCGCACCTACCTCGCTTACCGATCCGCAGCCCGGAGCATAGGGAATGAGGCGACGGTTGCACACCTTCGCTATATCGGGGTTGAAAAGCGGACCCACTACAAAGTTGGCTCCCAGTTGAATGTAGAGCGCGGCGGTAGCAGGGTCTACTACGGTACCTACGCCCAATGCCATTTCGGGACACTCTTTGGCTACAAACTTGGACAATTCGGCAAATACTTCTTGCGCAAAGTCTCCGCGATTGGTAAACTCGAAGGCGCGTACGCCTCCGTCGTAGCAGGCTTTCACCACCTGCTTGGCTATTTCTGCATCTTTGTGATAGAAGACCGGTACCATACCTGTCTGCTGCATCTTGCTTAATACGGCTATCTTATCAAATCTTGCCATTATAATACTATTTCTTAAGGAATGATTGGGTGATTATCGTTGAACACGTCCGCTGGCATCGCCGCCCGCCAAGGCTTCTACCTCTTCGATTGATACAAGGTTGAAGTCGCCGTTGACGGTGTGCTTTAGAGCCGAAGCAGCTACGGCAAATTCGAGTGCGTCACCCTGATTGGATTTGGTGAGCAGACCGTGAATGATGCCGCCCGAGAAAGAGTCGCCTCCGCCTACGCGGTCGATAATGGGGTTGATGTCGTAGCGTTTGGACTCGTAGAACGCTTCGCCGTTGTAAATCATCGCTTTCCAACCGTTGTGTGTAGCCGAGAAAGACTCGCGCAGCGTGGAGATGACATACTTAAACCCGAACTCTTTTGCCATGGCGCGGAAGATACCTTTGTAACCTTCGGCATCGGTTTTGCCGCCTTCCACATCGGCATCGGGCTTAAAGCCCAGACAGAGTTCGGCATCTTCTTCGTTGCCTATACAGACGTCGACATACTGCATGAGCGGGCGCATAATGGATTGGGCTTTCTCTTTCGTCCACAGTTTTTTGCGGAAGTTCAGGTCGACCGACACCGTAACGCCGTGACGCTTGGCAGCTTCGCAAGCCAGACGGGTGAGTTCGGCAGCCTTGTCGGAAATGGCGGGTGTAATGCCCGACCAATGAAACCAGTCGGCACCCTGCATAATGGCATCGAAATCGAAATCGGTAACTTCGGCTTCGGCAATGGCGGAGTGGGCACGGTCGTAAATTACTTTGCTGGGACGCATCGAAGCACC
>JAISHU010000115.1 GCA_031262385.1 Mediterranea sp. (in: CFB group bacteria) | reverse complement strand
TCTCTAAACAGACTAAGGTTGTGAGGTGCGGAATGACAGAGGAACAGGAAGCGCTGTATAACCTGATATGCACGAAACCCGAATGAACTCTTTTGGGTGTCCCAGTGACGAAAACAGGTAAGAAAGCCGGATGTTGCAATAACGGCTTTCTGTTGCATCAGCTATATACCCATTATATTTGTAATAAGGCGTGTCGATTACATTTTGCATCTGCCTGCTTGTGAACGGCGTTCCGGTGTAAAATTCCACAAAGAGATCTTTGTGGTTGTACGAACAGGTAATGCTATAACTTACGGGGATTCTCCTTAAAGTTAAGGTTGCATAATCCAAAGTACTTCTATTGAAGTTTACTCGGGGAGTTATTGAAAAATCCTTGAAATTTAAAATCATGCTCACATTGCCGGTATAACTATCATTATAGAGATGCTGTAATATTTGAAGCAGAGATTAGCACCTCGTTAAGAGATACCACATTTGCTGTCGAGTCCGTCGCCACTACTTGGTTATAGATTCCGTTATTCGCGCACCTGTCCGTCCCCCCCAATAATCCATTTGTAGGTGGTGAGTTCTTCCAGTCCCATAGGTCCGCGGGCGTGGAGCTTCTGAGTGCTGATACCTATCTCGGCACCCAAGCCGAACTGGGCACCGTCGGTAAACGAAGTGGGGGCATTGACATAGACACAGGCTGCATCTACCAACCGACAAAACTGCTCGGCACGTGTTTTATCTTCGGTGATGATACATTCGCTGTGTTTGGAAGAGTAACGGCGGATGTGCTCAACGGCTTCGTTCATGCTTTGCACGGTTTTAATATCCATTGCATAGTCCAAGAACTCCGTGCCGTAATCGCGTTCGCCTTTGGGTTTCAGCAAATCGGCGGGATAGATGCCTTCCAACTCTTCGTAGGCTTGTTCGTCGGCATAGATTATTACGCTACTTGCCTGCAACGGTTCGCACAATGCCAGAAGGTCGTCCAACCGTTCGACATGTATCAGCAGCGTATCTAAGGCATTGCACACACTTACGCGACGTGTTTTGGCATTGTTGATGATTGCCGCTCCTTTCGTCACGTCACCCGACTTATCGAAATAGGTATGACAGACACCTGCACCGGTTTCGATAACCGGCACGGTGGCATTGGCACGCACAAAATCAATGAGTCCTTTGCCACCGCGCGGAATGAGCAGGTCTATCTTGCCTTGGGCATGCAGCAACTCGTTGGTGGCTTCGTGCGTGGACGGTAGCAACTCCGCTACGTGCGGACTGAGGTCGTATTGCATCAAAACCTCGTGAATCACAGTTATTATGGCACGATTGGAGTTGTCGGCATCGCCTCCACCCTTCAGCACACAGGCATTGCGGCTTTTCAGACAAAGCGCAAACACATCGAGGGTAACGTTGGGGCGGGCTTCGTAAATAATGCCGATGATACCGAAGGGTACACTTACCTTGCGTATTCGTAGTCCGTTGGGGCGTATATCTTGTTTCAGCAAACGCCCTACGGGCGAAGGCAGCGTGGCGACATTGCGTACATCAGCAGCCATATCCAGCAGACGGGCTTCGGTAAGCTTTAGTCGGTCGTACTTTGGGTCGGCGGCATCCATTCGCTCCAAGTCCTTGACATTTTCGCGCAGGATATACTCGCGCTTCCGCCCCACCACATCGGCAACGGTCACCAATATCTGATTGACAGTCTCTTCGTCGAGCAACAACAACTGTTGCGCAGCCACCTGTACGGCAGCCCATTCTACGTTTGTTTCCATATCATTCTTTTTGTTTTTCAATGTTTGTTTATCTGTATAAGTTTGCCATACAATTTGTCTATCAAATCGGTTCGCCCCAAGCGACGCAGTTCGTTGATAATCTGCTTGCGTTCTTCGGGTTTGTACCAAAAGAAAAATTGTCGTTGTGCCAGCTTCTCACGCGGGGTTTTGGCACTAAACAGGGGTTTTAGCGTGTAGGGATGATAGCCGGTGTACCACGCTTCGGTGGCTACGGTCATGGGGGTAGGTGTGAAATCTTGTACCTGTTCCAGATGAAAGTTCAGCCGCTTGGTAATGACAGCCAGTTCCGCCATATCTTCTTCGGTGCATCCCGGGTGGCTGCTGATAAAATAAGGTATCAACTGTTGCCGCAGCCCCTCTTCGCTATTGATGCGGTCGAAGATGCGTTTGAATGCCTCGAACTGACGGAAAGAGGGTTTGCGCATCACTTCCAACACGCGGTCGGAGGTATGCTCGGGAGCCACTTTCAGTCGACCACTCACATGCCGGGTTATCAGTTCGCGGGTGTATTCGGCGGTGGAACGGTTTACGACAGGGTCTTTGCTTTCGTGCAACAGCAGGTCGTAGCGCACACCGCTGCCGATAAAGCTCTTCTTTATATAAGGCAAGGCATCCACCGCACGGTAGATGTCGAGCAACGGGCGATGGTCGGTGTTGAGATTGGGACAAATCTTGGGATGGATGCACGACGGACGCTTGCATTTGCGGCAAACAGCCTCATCACGCCCGCCCATGCGGTACATATTGGCTGACGGACCGCCCAAATCGCTGAGGTTACCTTTGAAGTCGGGCAACTGAGCTACGGTTTCCACCTCTTTCAGGATGCTTGCTTTGCTACGACTCACGATAAACTTGCCCTGATGTGCCGAGATAGTACAGAAAGCACAACCGCCAAAACAACCTCGGTGGATGTTGACGGAAAACTTTATCATGTCGTAGGCAGGAATGCGTTTGCCTTTGTACTTGGGATGCGGAAGACGGGTATAAGGAAGGTCGAACGAACGGTCCAGTTCGCTCTCCGTCATCGGCGGATAAGGCGGGTTGACCACCACCGTGCGACCGTCGACCTGTTGCAAGATGCGTGATGCGGCATACTTGTTGCTTTCTTCCTCGATAGGACGGAAGTTGGCGGCTTGCTTCTTTTTGTCGTGCAGACACTCCTCGTGCGAAGCAAGCACAATATCATCGTCGAGCGGCGTCACCACCTTATCTATATAGGCAATCTGCGGAATGTCTTTCAGCGGCAAGCCTTGGTTAATCCGACGGGCA
>JAISHU010000112.1 GCA_031262385.1 Mediterranea sp. (in: CFB group bacteria) | reverse complement strand
AAACGTATGCCTTTTAAGGCACAAATGGCGGTACTCAAGCGTCTCGAAGAGATTGCAAGCGTACGGTATCTCACTAAGGAAGAACAGTGGGAATACGATCGTACGCTCAAAATGTACCGTGACAACAAAGCCGCGGAAGCGTACACGGACGAGAAAGTACAAGAAGCCAAAGCGGCGAAAGCAGAGCTGAGGGCGGCAAAGGCAGAGCTAAGGGCGGAGAAAGCAAAGCTGAGGACAGAGAAAGCAAAACTAAAAGCGGAAAAAGAAGAACGAAAGCAAGAGGTAAAACAAGTAACTCAGCAAGTAACTCAAGACGTAGCCCGCAACCTCAAGAAACTGGGAATGGATACGGATCTTATCGTGCAAACCACCGGTCTGACACGTCGTGAGATAGATGAATTATAATATCTCTCCCCCTATACATACAAGAAACGCATTCTTCCCCAAGAATGCGTTTCTTTTTACGCGTAAACTCTAATTTATCTGTCCGCACACCGCCCCATCAGCCCATTATTATCGCATTATAAATAACTTGTAGCTGTGTGCCGGTATCAACACCGTTTGCGGGGAGGCGGTCACTTGTAGCTCTTCATTGTCTGCGGTGAGTTCGTACCACGTACCGGTGGCGGGGAAGTTTATCGCAGATGTGATGTCGGAGTCGGTGAAGTTGCCCGCTACGATTAGTTTCTTTCCGTCGATGCTTTCCAGTGTGATGAAGCGTCCTTGTTCCCAGAAAGAGGTCGTCACCTGCCAGTTGGAAAAGGCAGCCTGACTGAACAGTCCGGGATAGTCGGTACGCAACGTCAGCAGACGGGCATAGGTGTCGTAGAGTGCGCGACGTGCGGCATCTTCGTAGTAATCCCAACGGATAGGTTTGCGCGACGTGCGGTAGTCGTTGCTGATAGCGGTACCTGCTTCGTTGCTGTTGATGGAGTAATCGTAGCCCAATTCGCCAAACTGCCACACCATTTTAGGACCGCACACGGTAAAGAAGAAGGCGGCGTTTACTTCTAATTGCTTCATACGCGTGACGAGGTCGCTTTTCAAAGCACCTGTACCCCACTGTGTCTGTTTGTAAGAAGCGCGTTCTTCGTCGTGACTTTCCATGTAGCCTACCCAAGCTCCTTCTTTCATCGTCGTACCCCACGTGGTGAGTGGGACAAAACTCGAATTGTCGTTATAGCCCATGGCTGTCTGACAATAGGCATTGTTGAGGTTGCGCCATAACATACAGCCTACCTCGGAGAGAGCAGCCTCTTCGCTTTCTACGGCAAAGTGTTCCAATATCACCACGGCATCGGGATGTGTTGTCTTCACGGCTTGAGCATAGTCGGAGAGGATGGCGATACGGCTTGCATCGTAGTTAGATGCCGTCGATTCGGTGCTATGCTGTTGCGTGAAACCTTTGGAGAGGTCGAAACGGAAGCCGTCCACGTGATACTCGTCCAGCAGGTAGTTGAGGTTGCGCTTTACAAATTGACGCACCAAAGGCGACTCGTGGTTGAAATCGCAGAAGACACTGTAAGGATGCGGAGCGTCGACGTTAAACCACGGGTTGGCGGCAGCAGGCTTATTCGCGGCACTGTTCCAATAGAGCCGTGCAAGAGGATTGGCTCCCGTGGCATGGTTGTACACCACATCGAGGATAACGGCTATACCTCTCTGGTGACAGGCATCGACAAACTCTTTGTACATACGGCGCGTGCCGTAGGCTTTGTCCATAGCAAAATAGAAGCAAGGATTGTAGCCCCAACTGTCGTTGCCGTCAAACTCCTGCACGGGCATCAGTTCAATAGCGTTGACACCCATATTTTTCAGATAGTCCAGCCTGACAAGTGCACCTTGCAAGTCGCGGGTTTCGGTAAAGTCGCGCAGCAAGAGTTCGTATATCATCAGGTTGGCAGGGTCGGCTATGCGGAAGCCGTCGGTTTGCCATACGTAGTCGTCGGTTTGAATGCGGAAAGTCGATACGATGCCGATGCCTCGTTCGGGGTACGTCTTATTGTCGGGATAGGTAGCCGACGGAATGTACGGGTCGTTGTCGGGGTCGAGAATCTTTTCGGCGTATGCATCTGCCAAGCGCATGCTACCTTCGGCGGCACTGCCGACATAGTATTGAAAAGCATATTCGCGCGATGCATCCAGTCCGCTGAGGGTAATCCACCAGCATCCGGCATCGTTGTCGCGATACATGCGACTACTCTCATCGTTCTTCAGTGTCCAGTTATTGAAGTCGCCCAGCACGTAAGCATACTCTTTGTGATTGCCGTTTTTGTCGCGGTCGTAGAGCACCAACGTCACCGTGCTGTTGTCCACGATGTTAATGCCATAATCCACACCTGCCGGCAGCGATTGTTCCACTATCGCTCCGGGTTGGAAGCCGGCGTACTTGGTGTCGGTAACGGTCACAAACGAATCTTCGTTGATGCCTTTCTTGGTACCGTCGCTGCTGCGTAAGACGATGCCTAAGCGGTTGACCGGTGTTTCGCCCGAAGCAAACCAGCCCCGTATCGAGGGCGACAAGGTGATGCTCCACACATCGGTGTCGGTGCGCGTCATCTTGCACTTGGCAATGTTTTGGTTCCAGTCGGCAGGAATATACAGCCACGTGCTTTCGCTCACTACGCCCGTATGGATGTAGACGTCGCCCGTATATCCGTACAGTGCCGACGAAGCGGCTGCCTTGAAGGTGATAGTGAGAGGAGCGTCGGCATCGGGTGTTTCGGGAGAGTAGTTCAAACCCTCCTTTAGTTCAACCACCGGAGGCTGAGGTTCCGGTTCGGGTTCGGGTTCCGGAAGTGGAGCATTATTCTTGGAGCAGGCTGCAAGAAAAAGAATACCAAGAAGATACAGATAGTGATGTTTCATAAAAAAGATAAGAGTTCGTAAAATAAGTCATAGAAAAAGAGTGAAGAGGAAAGAACGGGCAGAGCCACGTTTCTCCTTCTTCACTCCTCCTTCTTTATTTATTCGATTCGTCCGTCGCCGGTAGTGAAATTGAGATACACTTTTTGTCCTGCTGTGGCGCGTACACGTTCTTGGTCGCCGCCGTTACCGCGATAGGCTATCTTACCGTTCAAGATGATGAACTCGGTCTTCCACCAATCGTAATCGGGCAGTTTCACGCAGATGCGTACTTCGCCGTCGGCTGCAAGCGCAGGCGAAACAAACTCGCCGGTGCCGTCGGTCGGAACGGTCAATGTCCAGTCGTTGCTCACATCCCACGTACCACCATTGGTGTCGCCAAAGATATATACGTCGGGGGCATAGAACTCAATGGTGTGGCTGTTGCCTACGGCAAGCACATACACCAGATACCAGCCGGCTTTGGTGGTTTTGATGTTACCGCCGCTCTCCACGATGCCTGCACGGTCTATCGATTCCTGCGAGAAAACGGTACCGGTGTAACCGAAGTCACCACCACTCCAAGCTGCTTGCGGAGCGAACTTAAACTCATCGTTTTCGGCAAAGTAGAACAATCCCCAGAAGGCACCCTTGGCTCCGTTCACCGGAGTGAGTGGTACCCAAGTGCTTCCCCAACCATATGCACTACCCGTCATGAAGAGTTCGACAGGTGCGCTGTTGTCTTGCACGGTAAAGCGGAAGTTGGTGAGGTCCAGCGTAATCTTTACCTTGCCCGGCTGACCGTAAAGCAGTGCCTGCGCATTGCTCCATACGATGAAGCCGCTACCCGAATCGTCGCCGTCGACTTCGCTCCCCCACTGCAAATCCCAGTTTACGCTGCCACCGGCTAATGCGGCTGCGGGGAATATCTTGAAATAGGTCTTCTCCTTTGTAAACTCTGTTTCCAAGGTGTAGCGTGTGGGGTCGTTGGCATCTTGGGTAAAGCCCAATGCGTTTGCCGCTCCCCACTCGTTGAAGTCGCCCACAATGTAGTAGCCGTTGGGGTCGAGTTCGGGAGTCGATACCGGGGTGAGAGTGATATCAACAGCGGGCACGTTGCTAAGTAGCGTGGCTGCGCCGTCGGGCAAGATAGCCGTTGCCAACGGAGTAAGCGTAAGCGTACGTGCCACCGAAGCGCGACTGTTGTATATCTGTTCGGTCAGTGCCGAAAGGTCGGCTACGGCAACTTTCACCGTATTATCGGGAAAGAACGCGTAAGGGATGGCATAGCTATCGTTAATCTTTAGCGATTTGAAAACCAGCGTACTGCCTTCGGGAGCACTCCACGAAGAGAGTTTCAGTATCTCCACCGAGTCGGTGGAGATAGTGTTCATATCGATGGCTGCGGCATCGGCTCCTGCGGCAAACGTTGCCGTAAGTGCTGCCGACGGGTCTTCCTGCGGATTGGTTTGCGGGTCAGCCCAGTTGGTATAGTCTTCGGTGCATGCTCCCATCGTTAGTGCGAAGAGCAACATGCCGGTATATACGATTTGTTTCATAACGTATTTCGATTTTAATGTTACTAATTAATAGCACCTGTTCCGTCGGTGAAGTTCAGCGTGATAACCTTGCCGGGGGCACCTTGTACGGAATAGTCGGCACCCATATTGGTTGCCCAGTTCTCGGCGATATTGTTGTCACCACGGTAGAAGATAGCGCCGTTGTAGAGGGTAAATTCCAGTCGCCACCAATCAAAGCCATCTATCTTCACGCACATACGTACTTCGCCGGCAGCAGTTAAGGCGGGTGAGGTAAAGCTACCCGTAGCATCACCGGGAACGGTAAATTTCCAACTGTCGTTGTAGTCCCATACGCCGCCGTTGGAAGCTCCGAAGATATAGACACCGGGAGCGTTGATTTGGATGTTGATAACATATTCGTTGCTCTTTACGGCAACTTTGGCATACACCACGTACCATCCGGCAGTGGCAATCTTCACCTGTTTGCTTCCGGTACCGTCGTCTTCTACGGTAGCGCCCGATGCGGCATTATCTTGCAGCGTTGCGTCGGTATTCATGGCTTCGCCCGATTTGGCGCTCAGCTTAAAGGTGTCGTCTGCCTTGAAGTAAACCATCTGCCAGAACTCACCTGCCATACCGCTAATCTTTCCGGTAGGCTTGTAGGTGTTGCCGTTCATGGAGCCGACGAGGAAGAGTTCGGTAGGAACTTTCAGTGCGGCAGCGGCAGTGGCGACTACCTTGGGCAGTGTCACTACGTTGGAAAAACATACGCCGCGGTTATCGCTGCCGGTAATCATAGCTTTCAGTCGTAGATAGACCGGCAACGGTATGCTTTCGGGAAACTCTTTCCCTTCGTTTTCGGGTATGCTTCCCCACAAGGCAAGCACGGCGTCGTTCATCTCTTCAGCCGATACACTCATCACGGTATTGGTGTAAGTGGTGGGCAACGTCTGATAGTTGGCTGCTACATCGCCGGTAGCTTCGGCAAACTGTTCGCTCAGCGATACCTGCACGGTATAGGTGGTAGAGAGCGGGAAGCCACCGTAATTGGGTTGCGAACAGGTGAGGTCGACCACTTTGGATTGACCAAGGTCGTACGTATTGGCATCTGCCAAAGGCGGGGTGTTCAGTGTAAACTCCGACGGCTCGCTGAGCACAGGATTGCTGTCGCGATCTTCGCTACAAGCCGTAAACAGGGCGGCAGTGAAGGCAAATGCGCTTACAAGCCGCGTGTAGTATATCTTTTTCATACGATTCTCTTTTTATAAGGTTAATAGCCTGGGTTCTGCGTCATGTTTTTGTTGTTGTTCAAGTCCGATGCGGGAATAGGGTACTTGTTGTAGAACGAGGCTACTGCCGTACCGGTTGTCGAACCTCCTTTAAAAGGCCATACATACTTATTGGTGGTGTACATGCCGAAACGTACCAAGTCCGAACGGCGTCGACCTTCCAAGTAAAATTCGCGTGCCCATTCGTCTATGAGATTTTGTTCGTTGACATTGGTGGTAAATTCGGTGGCGTGTGCACGACGGCGTACAATATTCACATCTTCGGTAGCTACATCGGCTTTGTCCAAACGGAAGTTGGCTTCGGCGCGCGTAAGGTAAGCTTCCGCCAGACGGAAGAGCGGAATGTCGGTGTCGGGATATTCCGAGTGGTGGGTAGGTCCGCCGTCCGAACGATAGTTCTGCCACTTCACAATAGAGATGCCCGATTTGAAATCGGTAATGGCTTCAGGTTCGAGGGTGCGGATACCGCCGCCAACGCCCGAGTAGAACATGGCGCGGTCGTCGCCTGCCTTGGCTATCACGTCGATGGTACGCGTGCCGTACTCTTTGTCCGCGGCATCTACTTCGCTTTCGCTTTTGTCGGTCAAAGCTTTTGCGTCAGAGGGAGGCATGGGCAGGTCGCTCAGGTTGGGGAAGAACTTTTGAATGAGCGACGAACGGGCAAAGATACACGACCATCCGTTGCTGGTGCCCATAAAAGGCATACCGCCGATACGTGTACCGCAAATCACATAGGTAGAACCACCGTAGTTGCGCGTCAACATACCGTCTTGACGAATAGGGAGGATAATCTCCTGCATGGCGGCGGCATTCTCGTCGTTATCTGCCATAAAAAGCTCGTCGTAGTTGGGCGACAACAGGTAGCCCGAATTGATAACCTTGTCGGAATAGCTCACGGCATTATTCCAATCGGGGGTACCGGTATAAACGCCGGCGTTGAGATATAAGCGGGCGCGCAGCAACCAGTTGGCAGCCTTGTCGGCACGACCGAAAGGTGCTTGACGCGGTTCGTACATGTCGGTTTCGCACTCTTGCAGTTCGGTTTGTATCCAATCGTAAAGCTCCTTACCTCCCTTTTCTACCGGCAGGTCGTTGCTAAAAGTATCTTTAAAGGGCGCTTTGCCGAAGAAATCCAAGAAGTAGGTATAGTGCAACGCACGCAAGAAACGCGTTTCGGCACGCTGGCGCAATGTCTCGGCATCGGTCATACCGGCGGTTTGGTCTAAGAAGAAGTTGAGCAAGGTAACATTAAAGCCCAAGCGCACATAGAGCCACTGCACACGGATGCTCGATGAGTTCCAATTGATATAAGTGATGGCGGGTATATCCGTATTGTCCTGCCATGCCCACGCACACTCGTCGGTAGAGAGTTCGTTGCAATTGAACATGGTACGGTAAAAGCCCGATTCGCCTTCGTCCTGACCGTCGAGGTCGGGTGTTCCGGAAAGTCCTTTTTGTCCGGTGAGTCCCAACAAGGCGTAGTTCTTAACAAACGCCTCTTCTTGGTTGAACTCCGCCGACGATTGCGGGTCGATGGAGTCGATATTTAAGTCGTTGACGCACGACGTGATGCCTGCACCGGCACCCAGTGCCAGCGTAGCAAAGAACAGGTATTGAATATATTTTTTCATACGTGTAGATTCCTTAGTTAAAAGTTAATGTTTAAACCCAGCAGGAAAGTCATGGCGCGTGGATAGAGATTCTTATCTACGCCGCTTTGTACTTCGGGGTCGAGTCCTTTGTATTTGGTAATCACAAAGGGGTTTTGCACCGTTGCATATACGCGCCCGTTCAATCCCTTATAGCCGGTGGTATGAATGAGGTCGTCGAACGAGTAGCCCAATGTGATGTTGTCGCAACGTACAAACGAAGCATTGCGTACAAAGTAGTCGCTCATGTAGTAGTCGCCTTTGCCGCTAAAGCCCAAGTCGATCGCCTCTTGCGTGGTTTGCGAGAACGCCGAGTTGCTCCACAAGCCGCTGACGCTTACATTGGAACGGTTACTCAGGAAGTCGTAGTACACATAGTTGCCGAGGTTGCTGCGCAGAGCAAAGCTCAAGTCCCACTGTTTGTAAAGGAACTTCGAGGTAAGCCCCATGGTAACGTCGGCACCCGGTTTTTTGTAGATGTACTTGTCGGAAGCATTGATGATGCCGTCGCCGTTGCGGTCGACAAACATATTTTCGATAGGGCTGCCGTTGGTGTCGTACACCTGCTGATAGACGTAGAACGAGTTGATGGACGAGCCTACCTTTTGTGCCTGTACTTTGGTGTTGTTACCGCGCGAAATGCTTTCACCGGCTTCTACGTAGTACGACGAGTCGTCGCCACCGGTGAGTTTGGTAATCTCGTTGTGGTTCCATGCCACATTGTAGCTCAAGTCCCACGTAAAGTCATTGGTTACGATAGGTTTGGCGTTGATAGAAAATTCCACACCGTAGTTTTCCAGCGAACCGATGTTTTGCAGCATCTGTGCGTTGAAGTTGGTTCCCACGGGGATGATTACACTATTAAGGAGGTCTTTGGTTTCACGATAGTAAGCATCGACCGACGAGGTGATGCGACCGTTGAGGAACCCAAAGTCCAAGCCACCGTTCCATGTAGTGGTTTGTTCCCACTTCAGCTTGGTGTTGTAAGCGGTGGGTCGTGACGAATTATAATAAGTGTCGCCAAACGGATATTGGGCGTAACTGTCGTTGGTGAGATAGAGCGGTGCATAGGCAAAGTCCTGTCCTATGTTCTGCTGTCCGGTGATACCCCAACCCAAGCGAAGCTTCAGGTCAGACAGGGCATCCACATCACGCAAGAACGATTCTTCCTTAATCTTCCACGCCAAAGCTACCGACGGGAACTGTCCCCAGCGGTTCTCTTTGTCGAAGCGCGACGAACCGTCCAAACGCATAGTGAAGGTCAGCAGGTAACGGTTCAGCAGCGTGTAGTTCAGACGACCGAAGTACGACACCAGCGTGTTGCGGGTAGCGTATCGTTTTTCGCTCCACTGCACGATGTTGGCGGGAGCGTTTAAACCCGGGTCCCAACCTTGTCCCACGCCGTCGGCACCGTTGCGGTGGAAGTGTTGTTCTTCACCACCTGCCATTACATCGATGTCGTTCACGCCTACCGACTTGGTATATTGCAGATAGGCATTCATGGAGAGGTTATATTTGTACTGCGTGTTATATCCGTCCCAACCGTAGTAGTTATTGCCACGCGAATAGGGCGAAACAACGGTATGTTGTCTTCCCTCGGCATATTCACCGCCGATAGAGGCATGAACGCGCATGTCGGGGAAGAAGTGGAAACGATAGTCCACCTCTACATTCCCCACAAAGTCGTTGCTGTTTGCCTTGTCGCTTTTTTGTTCCAATGCCGCCAGCGGATTGGCAGGCGTGTTGGGATTGGGCATAAACTTCCAGTTGGTGGGGTCGCTGATGTTGGACGAAGCTTGCATCCATTGGAAGTAGCCTCCCGAGAACTGGTAAGCTTCGCCGTCGGCATATACCGGATGAGTGGGATCCATGGAGAGAGCACCACCCAATGCGGCACCGGTATCGGCATAACGGTTCTTACCGTTCATGTATTTGGCGGTGATGTTAAACTTCAGGTAGTCGTCGAAGAACGACGGTGCCAAGTTAACAGAAGCCGTGATGCGTTGGAACGACGAGGTTTTGATGATACCGTTGTTATGGGTATAACCGAACGATGCGCGGTAGGGTATATTTCCGATACCTCCGTTTACCGATACATAATGGTCGGTGTTTACACCCGTACGGAATATCTGGTCTTGCCAGTCGGTATTGGCGGTACCCAGTTCGCCGGGTAGTGCGCCTCCCCACAATTGGTTGGCATAGGCACGATATTCGTCGCCCGAAAGCACTTCGTAGCGTTTCTGTGTGGTAGAGAACGACACGTTACCGCTGTAGGTAACGCGCGGAGCCTGTCCGCTTCTGCCTTTCTTGGTGGTGATGATGATGACGCCGTTGGAGGCACGCGAACCGTAGATAGCCGTTGCCGAAGCATCTTTCAGTACGGTAAAGGTTTCAATGTCTTCGGGGTTCACCATAGACAGACCGTTAGCCATACCTTTGATACCTTCGTTGTCGATGGCCAGTCCGTCTATCACAATTAACGGGTCGTTGCTGGCGTTGAGTGACGAGCCTCCACGGATGCGTACGGTTGCTCCGCCGCCCGGTTGTCCGTCGTTCGAAGTGACGTTTACGCCCGCCACTTTTCCAGCCAACATATCTTGTGCGCTGGTGGTGATACCTTTACTGATTTCGTCGGGTTTAATGGCGGTTACCGAACCGGTCATGTCGTTTTTCTTCACCGTACCATAACCGATTACTACCACGTCGGCAAGCAGTTCGCTGTCTTCGCTAAGTGTAACCGACAGTGTGGGGGCTGCCGCAATTTCTACGGTTTTGTAGCCTATAAAGGATATTTCCAGCAGGGCACCTGTGGATGCCGGCAGGGTAAAGTTACCATCGGCATCGGTAATGGTGCCTTCGGAAGTACCTTTTATCAATACGTTTGCACCGGCTACGGGACCAAATGAATCTTGTACATGTCCCTTTACCGTGATTTGTTGTGCATACATGTTTAGCGACAAGAACAGCCCCATAACGAGAGGGAGTATCTTGTTTACAATTAAAGCATGACTTTGTTTCATAAGTTTTAGTTTTTAAGTTCATAAACTAATCCTAACTGCATATCCGCCACCACTGACAGCGTGCAGTTTGAGTTTGCTCTTTGAAGTTACGGTTACCTTGCGAATGGTGTAGGCTTGCGGATTGGTTTTCCAGTCGGCATCCTTGGCATCGGCATAAATGGTTGCCGTGTACTTTTTGCCCGGTTCGAGGAAGTTGAGGGCGAGGTTGGAGTCGTGCCCCTGTTCGCCGGCGGTGCAACCTATAAACCAGTCGTTCGAGCCTTTCGCTTTGCGGGCAATGGTGATGTATTCGCCCGGTTCGGCTTCGAGGTAACGGCTTTCGTCCCAGTCGATAGCCACGTCCTTAATAAATTGGAAGGCATCGGGGAACCGTTGGTAGTTTTCGGGGATGTCGGCAGCCATTTGCAGCGGACTGTACATGGTGACGTAGAGTGCCAACTGTCGGGCAATGGTGCTGCGCACCTGCGAGTTGTTGTCGGGGTTCATCTTGCTGCAATCGGTTTCGAAGATACCCGGTGTATAGTCCATCGGACCACCCAGCAGACGGGTAAAGGGCAAGATAGTGGTGTGATTGACGTTGTTGCCGCCAAAGGCTTCGTATTCGGTGCCGCGTGCCGATTCGTTGCCTATCAGGTTGGGATAGGTGCGGCAGATACCGGTGGGGCGCACGGCTTCGTGAGCATTCACCATAATCTTATAGTCGGCAGCTTTGGTTACGGCATACAGGTAGTGGTTGTTCATCCACTGTCCGTAGTGGTGTTCGCCGCGTGGAATGATGTCGCCTACGTAGCCGCTCTTCACGGAGTTGTAGCCGTTGGCAACCATAAAGCGATAGGCATTGTCCATGTGACGCTCGTAGTTACGTACCGATGACGAGGTTTCGTGGTGCATCATTATCTTCACGCCTTTGGAGGCAGCATAGCGGTGCAACTCTTTCACGTCGAAGTCGGGATAAGGGGTCACGAAGTCAAACACATAGTCTTTACTGTTACCGAACCAGTCTTCCCAGCCTTCGTCCCAGCCTTCCACCAGCACGGCATCAAATCCGTTGGCAGCGGCGAAGTCGATGTAACGTTTCACGTTGGCGGTATTGGCGGAGTGCTTGCCGTTGGGCTTCACCTTAGTATAGTCGGTAACGCCCAGTTGCACGCTCATCAAGTCGTCGGTGTAAGCCCACGAGCCTTTGCCGGTAATCATGTCCCACCACACGCCGATGTACTTCACGGGCTTAATCCACGAAGTATCGGTAAGCTTGCAGGGTTCGTTGAGGTTCAGCGTGATGCGCGAGGCAAGGATGTTGCGGGCGTCGTCGCTTACAATGACGGTACGCCACGGCGAATGACACGGAGCCTGCATGTGTCCCTTGTTGCCTTGTGCGTCGGGAGTCAGCCACGAGGTGAACACCCTATTTTTATCGTCTAAGTTTAGGTGCATGCACGAATAGTTTATCAAAGCTGCTTCGTGCAAGTTGATGTAAAGTCCGTCGTCGCTCTTCATCATCAGCGATGTTTGTACGCCGGTAGCCGAGAAAGGCGTTTGCGACGAATTGGGCGTGATAGCCTGTTTCATCAGCGAACGTATCTCACTGAGGCGCGACGTAGTGTAGTCGTACTCTTGCGTGTCGTAGTCGCCCGGAATCCAGAAAGCGGTATGGTCGCCTGCCATGGCAAACTGCGAAAGCTCTTCTTTGATAACGAAATAGTTCAGGTTTTTTTGCTGCGGAAATTCGTAGCGGAAGCCCAGTCCGTCGTTGAACAGTCGGAAACGAATCACCATAGAACGGTCGTTGGCAGGCTGATAGAGTGTCACCGCCAGTTCGTTGTAGTGGTTGCGGATAGCTTTCTCTTCGCCCCACACCGGTGTCCATGTTTCGTCGAAAGTTGCGGTTTGGGCATCTTTCAGTTGGAAACCGTTGAAGAGATTGGTTTTGCTGTCCAGCTTACTGAGGTCGCGACGGTCTACCCAGTCGAAATCGGTTTTGGTATCGTCTTCTTTCTGAAGTTCGAGTCCCAATGTACCGGGTTTAAGCACTACCTTATTCTTATAGGTAAGTTGGTAGGTAGGTGCGCCGTCGGCATTTACCGCGAAGGTCATGTTCAGGTTGCCGTCGGGCGAGGTTAACTGTTGTTGTGCAAACGCCGTCACCGAGAGACAGGCGGATGCGAGGAAGGGTAAAATCTTTCTCATTGTTTTAGCTCTTAGTAATTTTAGTTCTTTAGGTTTTGCAAATTTCGCTGATTGATGGGTCTATTCCATTCATTAGAATAAAAATATAAGTGAGGCTACTTTTTAATATGCTGACAATAAACATATTAACAAACAAGCTACCTCAACTAAATATAAGTCGTTGTGAAGTATCAGAACGACAAAACAAGGATGCCGCGAGCGGGCATAGTCAACTTTTCTCCGAGCGAAATGGTCTTCGCGGTAAGCATATCCACGGCTTGTGCGGCAGGCAGTATTTCGCGGTAGCCCGACAAGTCGATTGTCTGTTCTTTGCCGGTGCCGTTGAGGAAAACCGTTACCGATTTGCCGCCGTAACTCCGCTGATAGGCATAGATACCCGAATGTGGAGCGATGTGTTTCAAGGTTCCTTTGGCAATCACCTCGTTGCCTCTTCGCCAATGCAGCAGCTTTTGCAAGAAAGCAAAGGCTTCGTTCTGTCGGTCGGTACGTGCGGAAGCTGTAAAGCCGTTGTGAGCATCGCCCGCCCAACCGCCGGGGAAGTCTTGCCGCAGCAGTCCGTCGCCGTTGGCTTTGTCGGCAGCCATAAGAATTTCGGTGCCGTAGTAGAGTTGCGGGATGCCGCGCATGGTAAGCAAGAAGGTAATCGCCTGTTTAAAGCGGTCGATGTTGTCGGTTTGACCTTCGTTGCGATAGAAGCGCGACGTATCGTGATTATCGAGGAAAGTAAGCAGGTGCATGGGGTCGGCATAGACAATGTCTTGCGTCAGATAGTCGTATAAGCGGTACAGACCTCCGCCACCATCGCCGGTCTCTTCGTCGAACGCTGCGTTCATCTGTTCCATAAGCGGAAAGTCCATTACGGTAGGTAGTTCGGCATTGCGCGGTGCGGCGAGTTTGCTGTCTTTCTGCCAGTACGACACAGTGACGTTGTTACCGAACCATGTTTCGCCCACAATGTTGAAGCGGGGATACTCGGCGGCAATGGCACGACACCAGTGAGCCATCATATCGAAGTCGGCATAGGGGTGTGTGTCTTGGCGGATGCCGTTGATACCACTCTCTTCTATCCACCAGATGCTACTCTGTATAAGATAGGTGGCGACGTGGCGGTTGCGTTGGTTGAGGTCGGGCATGGAGCGGACGAACCAGCCGTCAATGGCGAGTTTTTTCTCAGTTGCCGAAGCATAGGGGTCTGACTGTGTCACCGTCTTGTAAGAAGTCTGCACATAGTCGCCCCTGTAGTTAAACCAGTCGCGCGAAGGCATATCGGTAAACAGATAATTTTCGCTGCCGCAGTGATTAAATATCATGTCCATAACCACTTTCATACCTTTGGCGTGTGCCTGTTGCACCAGCGAGCAGAAGGCCTCGTTGCCGCCAAAGCGTCGGTCTACTTGGTAGTAGTCGGTCACGGCATAGCCGTGGTAAGAGCCTTCGGGCATATCGTTTTCCTGCACGGGGTTGAGCCACACGGCAGTCACACCGAGGTCGGACAGATAGTCCAGCCGTCCGGCAATACCTTGCAGGTCGCCACCGTGTCGGGCAAAAGGTTCGTTGCGATCTACCCGTTGTTCGCGCATACCGGCTACGGCATCATTGGCGGGGTCGGCGTTGGCAAAGCGGTCGGGCATAATCAGGTAAAGCACATCCGAAGCATCGAAACCTTCTATCCGGTCGGCACCCTCTTTCCGTTGCTTCAACTCGTAGGGGATGCGAGTGACATTCTTGCCTTGTTTCAGCACGATGTCGAACTTCTGCGCCGCAGCTTCGCTAAGGTCTACATAGATTAATAGGTAGTTGGGGTTCTCTTGGCGCACCACCTCATCCAAAAAGATGTCGGTAGCCGAAAGCGACACTTCCGACCCGCCAATGTTGTTACCATACAACAGAATCTGTAGTTTAGGATTTTTCATTCCCGCCCACCAGTGGGTGGGGGCTATTTTCTTGAGAACGGCAGGTGCCGCCCACAATGACTGCGAAGCTATAAGCATCGCCAGCATTAGAATACCGAACAACTTTTTCATTTTTACAAAGGTTTTTAGAAACTGTTTTGAATTTAGCGCTCTTTGATTTGAGAGGCTCAAAGCAAGAGTAATAAGAATATATTCCAATAAATTCAAAACGGTTTCTTATATTGTTCTCACAAAGGTAAAGGTTGGTGAATCCGTCAAAGTTGGGATATAGATAGAATATAAAGGTGTAGAGATAGTAAATAGTTCAAAGTAAATGTGTTAAATAATTGACGGAGGGAGAAAAATATAAGTACGAGTTAAGGCAAAACAACTCCGTTAGCCTCTTTCCACCTACCTTCGGAAGCAAACAGGGCAGTGGCAACTATTTCGCCGATAGCACCGCAGGTGGTTACCACTGCTACTTGCCGCATACCTGTTACCAAGCAGCCGGTAACAGGGTTTACGATGTGACTACGCGTTGCCGAATCGTTGCCCGAAATGGTAAGACACTCGTTGTTCAGCGTAACGCTCTTGTCGCTGTGTACGATGCCTACCTTCCATCCCAAACCGGCAGGATGATTTCCCATGCCCGACACGGAACTGTTTCCTAAATTAATAAGTGCATGTTCAATACCGTTGGTTTGCAGCAGCGGGCGAAGTGTGTCCAGCGCATATCCTTTCAGAAAGCCCGAAAGATTAAGCCGGATGCCCTGCCTACGAAAAAAAAGCGTTCGGCTATCGGGCGAAAGCACTATGTCGCGAATGGTGTCTTGGGTGTGGTGAGTGGAATGAACGGTGATGTCGAAATATCCCTGCGTCTTTGAGTGATACTCCATGCACATAGCTATCATCCGGTAGAGTTCTTCGCTAAGAACGACCGGTGCGAACGCTGCATCTCTATTGACGATGGCAAGCTCGGTGTCAGGATGATAGCAGTTGCCTGTCTGTTCCAACCGTTGAAGCTCTCCGCAAATACGGTGTACGGTTTGCATAAGTTCTGCTTGCGGCTTTGTGCTATACAGAACTACGTCTACCCGCGTGTGCATTGCCGGAAACCATGCATACAGCAAGCCGCCTCCGAGCGAGTCGGGAAGCGGCTTGTAGAGATGCGGAAGAGGTGAAGGCATTACTTCAGCTCCTTAATTTTGATGTTCTTAAACCACACTTCATCGCCGTGATCTTGCAGCAACAGGTAACCTTCGGCAGCATTACCAAAGTTAGGCCAGTCTCTGTATTTACTGTAAGCTACCAATGCATTCCACTCTTGGTCGTTGCGTGTGTATTCAATCAGGCAGGTACCGTTCAGCCAATGCTCCACATGATTGCCGCGTACAATAATGGTAGCGGTATTAAATTCGCCTTTCTTAAAGGGTTTGTCGTCGGGTGCCGGAATGAGGTCGTAGAGCGAACCCAGCCTGCGGTTACCTTTTACGCCTGCTTTGGCATCGGGATGTCGCTCGTCGTCCAGAATCTGAAACTCACATCCGATAGCCGAGCCTGCGCCCTTGTTCATTTGGGGGTCAACAAAATACTTGATACCGCTGTTGGCACCATCGGTGATTTTGAAATCTATCGTCAGCACAAAATCCTTGTAAGTGTCGGTGGTTACGATATCGCCTCCGTTGGCAGCTTCGGCTCCTCCACTCTTTAGTACCTTTAGGATGCCGTCTTCTATTTTCCAGCCTTTAGCGGGAAAAGTTGTCAGGCGGGCACCTCGCCAACCGTTGCTGGTTTTGCCGTCCCACAGCAATTTCCACCCCTCTTGAGTTTCGCGCGGCGAGAGGGTGTTGGTGATGCAGTTTACTTCGGGTGTATCGGGCGTTGCAGGCGTTTGGAACTGTTCGGGGTTGACGGTGCAAATGCGAATGTTTTTCCAACTGACGCTCTTTCCTTCCTGCGAAGCATCGTTGCCTATGGCATGTACTTGCAGGGCGATAAAGCCTGTGGGAGTCATGTCGTCCCAGATGTCGGCACACGGAACGCCGTTTACCCATGTACGGATAGAGTTGCCAATGGCTTCGATGCGTGCTTTGTTCCACTGTTCGTTTTTAAAGGCGCTCATTGCCGAAGGGTTCACCGTGAGCGGATAGAGCCACATACGGCGGGCTTCGTCGTAGATACCGCCTGTCCATGCCCGTTGCGACGGGTCAATTTCAAACTGATAACCATGCACGCGTCCCTTCTGGTACTCTTTCTTGCTTTCGCTGCGCAACTGTACGCCCGAG
>JAISHU010000089.1 GCA_031262385.1 Mediterranea sp. (in: CFB group bacteria) | reverse complement strand
CAGTTGTTGCACGGGCGTATCTTTGCAGTGTCCTTATACAAAGGATATAAATTACAAAACTAAAAAATGAAAAGAAGTATGAAAAAGAAACTTTTAGCAACCGCGATGGTTGCTGTTGTAGCTGCGATAGCAGGGTACAACGTGTATCAAACGAAAGAGGATGTGCAATTGTCGGATGTGCAATTGGCGAATGTGGAAGCATTGGCGCAGTGGGAAGTGCCTCCATCACTACTCACAGGTTGGTTCGAAATAGTCACAAGAGAAAGGTACCTATACTACAGCTACCCTAACGGTTTTGGTAAATACCATGTTTATAGACAACGCGCGAAAATGACCTCCTGCGAGGGGCTTGGTGAACTAAACTGTTATCAAGATTATGAACTGATTGGTTCGTCAACTTACGCTTATTTATCTGATTATCCAGTAAATTCGGAGTTAAATTCGTGGTTCTAATCATTTAATAGGTTGAGGCTATGAAACTACAAGAAATTTCATGTTACATCATCACCTTTTCATTGTTAGTGATGATAGGAAGCTGCAAAGTCAGCAAAGCCCAGCACAATTCAGTATCGGGTGTAGATATTCTAAAGGTTGCCTCCTACGAACCAATGCTTACCGACACTATCGTCTTCCACCCATGTAAATTCATTGCTTTGGAAACGAACGACATCTCTTTGATAAAAAATATTAGCAGAGTGTATAGAGATGGAGAAAAACTGTTTGTGTTTGATCCGTTTTTAAGCAAGTTGCTCGTGTTTAATGAACAAGGGAAATATTTGAGCCATGTTCGTGCCATAGGACGCGGACCGGGCGAATATCTCCAAGCCATAGATTTTTGTTTGGATGTTCAAAAAAAGCAGATTATTATTCTTTGCGACAGACCGAGCAAATTGGTGTATTACGATTATGACGGCAAATTTATTCGTGAAACATCATTAGTTCGGTATTACAACTATTTCGTACAAGATGATTCTCTGTTGTATTGCCACCAATTATTAAAGACAGATGACAAAATAGATGTTCTAAGTGTTGCAGACGGCCATATAGTAAACAGCCTGTCTTTCCCTGCATTGGAATATAAACAGCCTCAAGGTGAGCATATCAGAACTTTCTCTATGGGAAACTTTTTTACGCGTGGAGAAGGTGTGCATTTGACCCGCCAATTTGACAATTGCATATATACCGTTGTAGGGACACAGTTGATTCCAACACATTATATTGACATGGGTAAGCATACACTTCCAAAGTCGTTGGATTCATACGGCGTTGACTTTCTTCAAGAATGCGACCGCAATAAATATGTTTGCTCGATATCCGATGTAGTGGAATGGGAAGACAAACTGTTGTTCTCAACGAATATCGGATTGTTCGTAGGCGACAAGAAAAGTGAAACGATGAAAGGATACCAAATCCTGTTCAATTCACAGCTTTGGTTTGGAGGTGGAAACATCCTTCCCGTAGGCAATACCAAGAATCAAATTATTGTGTACAATGACCCGTTTATGGTGAAAACGATATTACGCGACGGAATGAATCGGGGAGTAAATATCGTTGAAACAGACATGATGAAAGCCCTTATGAAAATGGAAGATGATGCAAACAAAGTGTTGTGTCTATACGAATTGCGATAAACATGTTTGGAGTCGTTTTATTGTAACTTTACTGGAATTGCCCCAAGATTGCCCAAACCATAAAAGAGGATGACAATCCCGTTGTGATTCAGTACTTCTTCAAAAAGAATATGGTAGACACTTTAATCGCGAAGTATAAGTTATGAAGCTACATGTACAGTTAGTTTTGATGCTCTCATTGTTGGCTTTTATCCTGCTTTCTTCGTGTGAAGACAAAGATAGAAAGAACCTTGTGTCGCTAATAAAAGAGTGGGATAGCCGGGAAGTATTGTTCCCGACTCGTCCCACATTTACCATCATGGGAACGGATACGGTAACATTAGACGTGTATGAATCCTATTCTATCTTGTCGTATATAGATTCTATCGGTTGCATGCGCTGTAAACTCTATCTTGAAGAATGGCGTGCTTTTATAGCCGCAGTAGACACCATTTCTCCGATTCGTATTCCGTTTTTCTTCTTTATACATCCGCGTAACATGGACGAAGCAACGTTTATATTGCAAAGGGAACACTTTTTACATCCCGTCTGTATAGACATCCAAGACAGTCTCAACATCCTCAACCGCTTCCCTGCCGACGAACGTTTCCACACCTTTCTGTTAGACAAAGACAACAAAGTACTCGCCATCGGCAATCCTGTGCTGAATCCTAAAATAAGAGAGTTATATCTCAACATTATTCAAGGAAATGATGTTAAGAATAAAGAGATTGTTCTCGAAACAACAGTCAGCGTAGATATTTCCATTCAGTCTCTCGGCAGTTTCGACTGGCAGCAACCACAACAAACCACCTTTACATTGAGAAACATCGGTAAGCATCCGTTACTCATCACCGATGCAATTACCTCGTGCGGCTGTACCACCGTAGAGTTTCCCAAAGAAGCGATAGAACCCGGAGGAGATGCCAGCTTACATGTAGAATATCAAGCCGACAGCCCCGAAAGCGTCGATACCACCATAAAAGTATACGCCAATATATCCGAATCATCTATCGTCTTACGTATTATCGGTGAAGCAAAAGAATGAGGTTTTTTGCATAAAACAACCACCACCATACAACTTTTCTTTATATTTGCCCTCAATTTGTAAAGTATAACTAATAACATCATACCGTGAATATGAAACCACTCTTTTTTCTAATGCGCTTTTCGATGGTTGCCGGATGTACATTGGCTCTGACGCTTGCTTCTGTACTTACCGCCTGCAACCCTTCTTCCAAAGAAAACAGTGACGGCGAGGGTATCGCTACGGCGCTGCCTACCGACCACAACGAAGTAACCGTCCACGTGCTGGAACGGCAACTGTTTAGCCACGAGTTGGTGAGCAACGGCAAGGTGACGGCAACCCATGTGGCGGACTTGCGCTTTGTCACCGCCGAAATGGTGACGCACATCTATGTAAAGAACGGCGACCGGGTGCGACGCGGCGACCGCTTGGCGGAATTGGACAAGTTTAAACTACACAACCGCACAACCCAAGCCGCAGATGCGTTGGAGAAAGCCCGGCTGGACTTACAAGACATTCTTATCGGACAAGGATATGCCGCGGGCGATACCGCAAACGTACCCAAAGAGATGATGCAACTGGCACGGATAAAGAGCGGCTACGACCAATCGCAGGCTACTTACCAACTGGCGCGTTACGAAGAACAACAAGCTACTTTGACGGCACCCTTCGACGGAGTGGTGGCAAACCTCACGGCGAAAACCTACAACGTTGCGAATACCTCCGAACCGTTTTGTACACTCATCGGTACACAGGGCATGGAAGTCAACTTTACGGTATTGGAAAACGAATTGTCGCTGATAAAAAACGGAGATAAGGTGGTGATTGCGCCTTATGCCGACCCCAACACTACTTACGAAGGAGAGGTAGCCCAAATCAACCCTTTTGTGGACGATAAAGGAATGGTACAGGTGAAAGCCTCTATTCCGGCTGTCGCACAGACACGCCTGTTTAACGGTATGAATGTGCGCGTACATGTGTACCGTACGATGCAAAACGAACTGGTAATTCCCAAAAGCGCCGTTGTGCTGCGCTCGGGACGTCAGGTGGTGTTCACACTGAACAAGGGCAGAGCATGGTGGAACTACATCACTACCGGACAGGAGAACGGCGACAGTTATACGGTGAACGAACGCGGCGAAGGCACCGAAGGACTGAACGTGGGCGATAGCGTGATTGTGACAGGCAATGTAAACTTGGCACACGAAGCACCGGTGTCGGTAATAAAGAACCGCGAATGATAAAGTATCTTATAGAACGCCCTATCGCCGTATTGATGGCGTTTACCGCTTGCTTCATCATAGGACTTGCCACCTATTTTACGCTGCCCGTGTCGTTGCTGCCCGATATTGCCATACCCGAAATTACCGTACAAGTGTCGGCACCCCACTCTTCGGCACGCGAATTGGAAAACACGGTGGTGAAAATGCTTCGGCAACAACTGATTCAAGTGACGCACTTGGATAATATGGAGAGCGAAACACGCGACGGGGCGGGTATCCTTCGGTTGCATTTCAACTATGGTACCAACACCGACCTTGCTTTTATCGAGGTGAACGAGAAGATTGATGCCGCCATGAACTACCTGCCGCGCGACACCGAACGACCCAAAGTTGTCAAGGCAAGTGCAACGGATGTGCCCGTGTTTTACCTGAATCTCACCTTGAAAGAGGCTACCGGCAACGCTCCGCAAGACGATGCCGCATTTCTCGACTTGAGCGAATTTGCCCGCAACGTCATTAAACGCCGCATCGAACAACTGCCCGAAGTGGCAATGGTGGATATTACAGGCATCGTGGAGCGCCGACTGGAGATTGTGCCCGACAAACACAAACTCGCCGTGATGAACCTCTCCGTCCAAACATTGGAATCGGCACTGACCCAAAACAATGTAGAGTTCGGAAGCATGTCGGTACGCGACGGCTATTACCGCTATAACATTAAGTTCTCTACCCTGCTGCGTACGGAAGAGGATGTACGCAACATCCTTATCAACCACAACGGACGCATGATTCGCCTCGGCGACTTTTGCAATATCAACACAACGTCGGTAGAACCCAAAGGCCTCTCGGTCGCCGACGGCAAGCGTGCCGTTACTTTGGCTGTCATTAAACAGGCGGACGAGAATATGGATAACCTCAAAACAGCCGTCAACGAGACCATGAATCATTTTCGGAAACTCTATCCCTCCATTGACTTCAACATCAGTCGCAACCAGACGGAACTGCTGGATTATACCATTTCCAACTTGCAACAAAACCTCACACTGGGCTTTCTCTTTATCTTCGTGGTGGCAATCCTCTTTCTGGGCAATGTCAAGTCGCCTTTCATCATCGGCATCAGCATGGTGGTCTCTATCGTGGTCTGCTTCCTCTTCTTCTACCTCTTTAAGATGTCGCTCAACATCATTTCGCTGGCGGGGTTGATATTGGCGCTGGGTATGATGATAGACAGTTCCATTGTGGTAACGGAAAACATCTCGCAATACAGGGAGCGGGGCTACTCGCTAAAGGATGCTTGTGTAACGGGTACGAGCGAGGTGATAACTCCCATGCTCAGTTCGTCGCTCACCACCGTTGCGGTATTCGTACCGCTGGTGTTTATGAGCGGTATTGCCGGTGCTATCTTCTACGATCAGGCTTTTGCCGTAACGGTGGGACTGCTGGTATCGTACTTCACAGGCATTATGTTGCTGCCGGTGCTCTACTACCTGATAAACCCCAAAGTAGCTACATCCCCCGAAACGACGGAACGTAGCGGCATCTTGCATCGAATAAAAACTTTCTTCGGCTCTTCGGAGCGGATATACGATGCCGGCTTCAATTGGGTCTTTGCGCACAAACTGCTGAGTGTGGTTTTCATTGTGGTTTCCATTCCGCTGTGTGTCGTTATGTTCTACCTCATTGACAAGGAACGGATGCCGCAGATTGACCACAACGAACTGATGATGCGAATAGACTGGAACGAAAACATTCACATCGACGAAAACCGTGCCCGCGTGGAAGCACTCTTTGCCGCCGTGCAAGGTGCAACGGTAGAGCATGCCGCAGCCATCGGCAGTCAGGA
This sequence comes from Mediterranea sp. (in: CFB group bacteria), assembly GCA_031262385.1. Lineage (GTDB taxonomy): Bacteria > Bacteroidota > Bacteroidia > Bacteroidales > Bacteroidaceae > Bacteroides. The sequence continues at coordinate 15,399 of JAISHU010000089.1, read as the reverse complement.
CTATCTGCTTAACCGGGAACAGGCTCTTTCGGCATCGGAAGCCGAACTTTACTTCAAAACGGCACGTACCGAAGAGATTGCCCCCTTGCAAGCTCAAACGGAAGCGTGGCTGCATCGCACTTACCCGCATGCCGTAGTAACGTTTGCACCGCCCGAAACCGTGTTCGAGAAGATATTCGCTACCGGACAGGCTGATGTGGTTGCCGAACTCTATGCGCGCAACACCACACAGGACATTGCCGACGCCGAATCTTTGCGCAGGCTGGAAAGCGACTTTACCCTGCAAACGGGCTATGCGCCCACAGGCATCGCCTTCGAAAATCAACTAAACCTGCGTATTCGCAGCGAGCGGTTGTTGCTCTACCACGTGTCGTACGACGAGTTGTATCGTACCCTCCGCACCGCTTTCAAAGAGAACCAAGTCACCATGCTGCACTCCTATCAGCAATACCTGCCCATTATGGTGGCGGGCGAAACACGCACGGTAAACCAAGTATTGCAAGAGACCTCGGTGCGCACGTTGTCCGACAGCAAAGGAGATGTCGAGGAGATACCGTTGCGCGAGTTGGTGGATGTTTTCCCCTCCGAAGACCTGAAAGTGATTACCGCCGGACAGACCGGCGAATACATTCCGTTCCGTTTCTATAATGTGTCGCAAGAGGAGCAGTTGATGCGGAACGTCAAGCAGATTACCGATGCCGACGGGCGTTGGGACACCCGCTTCTCGGGCAGTTTCTTCTCCAACCGCAAGATGCTGGGCGAGCTGGTGGTTATCTTGTTTATCTCCATTCTGCTGATGTATTTCATTCTGGCGGCACAGTTCGAAAGCTTCCTGCAACCGCTCATTGTGTTGCTTGAGATACCTATCGACGTGGCTTTCGCCCTCGTGGTGCTGTGGCTGTGCGGACATACGCTCAACCTGATGTCGGCAATCGGATTGATTGTAACCTGCGGCATCATCATCAACGACTCTATTTTGAAGCTCGATGCCATCAATGAATTGCGACACGGCGGCATGCCGCTGTTCCGGGCTATTCACGTGGCGGGACAACGCCGTTTGCGTCCTATCATCATGACCTCGCTCACTACTATCTTCGCCATGGTGCCGCTGCTCTTCTCCTCGGACATGGGGTCGGAGTTGCAGTCGCCGCTCGCCGTTGCCATGATAGCCACCATGACCGTCGGTACGGTGGTCAGCCTCTTTATCATACCGTTGATGTACTGGCTGATATACCGCAAAAAGGAGACTTCGACTCTATTAACAACTTAATGAATTACCCAGATGAAAAAGCTATATCCCCTTATACTCACCGCAGTACTGTTGTCGTCCGTTGCAACACACGCACAGCAGACATACACCTTCGAACTACCGGATGTGATACGCATGGCGAACGACAGTTCGCTGGAAGCTTTCCGTACCAAAAACATGTACCTGTCGAGCTACTGGGCGTATCGCACCTATCGTGCCAACCGCTTGCCTTCGTTGACGCTCAACCTGACACCGGCACAGTACAACCGCGACATAACCCGGCGCTACGACTCCGAACAAAACATTGATATCTACCGCAGTCAGCAATCTTTCTACGCCTTCGGCAATCTGGAAGTACGACAGAACCTCGACCTTACCGGCGGTACGTTCTACCTCAACAGCGACCTTGCTTACATGCGCAGCTTCGGCAGCAACCCTTATACACAGTTCACCACGGTGCCGGTGCGCATCGGCTACTCACAAAGCTTGGTGGGTTACAACCCGTTTCGCTGGGAACGCAAGATTGAACCGCTGAAATACGAGAAAGCCAAGAAAGAGTATATCTACAATTCCGAACTCATAGCCGAACAAGCCACTTCGTACTTCTTCAATCTTGCCATGGCACAGGCGGAATATGATTTGGCACGCGACAATGTTGCCGGTACCGACACCCTCTATCGCATCGGCATAGAGCGACAACGCATTGCCGCCATTAGCCGTGCCGACTTGATGACGCTCAAGCTGGATGCCGTCAATGCACGCAACACACTGCAAAATGCAGAAAGTTCGCTGAAGCGCGCCGTGTTCTCGCTGGCTTCGTTTCTGAACCTACCCAAGAACAGCAACATCCGCCTCGCACTCCCCGCCAAACCCCGCACGCTTACCATCGAACTGGAAGCCGCACTAACGGCTGCACATGCCAACAATCCCACCCTGCTGGGAGCACGGCAAAATATCCTCGAAGCCCAACAGAACGTCGACCAAACCCGCAAAGAATCGCGCTTCAACGCCAGTATCAATGCCAGTGTGGGCTTCAACCAAGTAGCCGAGACATTGGGCAAGGCTTATAAAAATCCACTACAACAAGAAATGGTGGCGGTGAGCGTCTCCATCCCGTTGGTAGATTGGGGCGTACGCAAAGGACGCTATAACATGGCACGCAACAACCTCAACGTGGTGCAAACTTCCGCCAAGCAGAGTGAGATAACCCTCGAAGAAGATGTGATTATGACCGTTAACGACCTCAACCGGCAACAGTTGCTTATTGCCAGTGCCGAAGAGGCGTTAGACCTATCCATTATCGCCTACAACGAAACACGGCAACGCTTCATCATCGGGCAAACCGACATCAGCAGCCTCACCCTTTCGCTCAATCGGCAGCAAGAGGCACAACGCAATTACATTGCCGCCTTGCGCGATTATTGGCTGAACTACTACAAGATACGCCGCCTCACCTTGTACGACTTTGCCACGCACGCCACCTTGAGTGATAAGTTTGATTACGAAAACTAAGTGCGTGCGCTATGAAAATCAAACTATCTTCCTTTACCGTACTGGTCGCCTTTGTTGCTCTTGCCTTGGTGGGTGTTGCCCTGATACCGTTGTTGCCGGTGAAGCTCAATCCTTCGCGGGTGCTGCCGGGATTCACGGTACACTTCAATATGGCAGGGGCGTCGTCGCGCGTGGTAGAAATGGAAGCTACCTCCAAACTGGAGTCCATGTTGGCACGCATCAAAGGGGTAAAGCAGATGAACTCCACCTCAACGGGCGGCGGCGGAACCATTACGGTAGACCTTGATAAACACGCCGATGTGGACGCGGCACGCTTCGAAGCCTCTACCATTATCAGACAGACATGGAGCAGTCTGCCCCAAGGTGTGAGCTATCCCTATATTACCATGCGCATGCCCGAAGGAGGCAGCACACGTCCTTTCTTGTCGTTTACGCTCAACGCTCCCTCTACCCCCATTCTGATACAACAGTACGCCGAAGAGCACATCAAACCGCAATTAGCCAAACTGTCGGGCATCTACCGCATAGATGTCAGCGGTGCCACACCCATGGAGTGGCGGTTGGAGTACGACAGCGAACAGTTGCGCACACTGGGCATCACGCTGTCGGACATTCAAACGGCGATTTCACAACACTACGGGCGTGAGTTCTTGGGTACGCAAGACATGGAGACTACCGACGGCGGTAAAGCTTGGATTCGACTGGTACTAACGCCCGCCGGAAAATCTAATCTCTTCGATGCGGCGGCAATCACCCTCGAAGGCAAAGACGGCAGGGTTGTCCGACTCAACGAAGTGGTGAATGTGGTTCACCAAGAAGAGGAACCGCAAAGCTACTACCGCATCAACGGCTTAAATTCGGTTTACCTGTCGCTCATTGCCGAAGAGAGCGCCAACCAGTTGCAAGTAGGGAACGAGGTGATGCGCACGGTGGCATCCGTCCGTCAATCGCTGCCGCCCGGTTACGAGATACACACCGGCTACGACGCCACCGAGTACATCCGTGCGGAATTGGATAAAATCTATTTCCGTACCGCCCTCACGGTACTCATTCTGTTGGCTTTTGTCTTTCTTATCACCTTCAGCGGGAAATATCTTTTCCTCATCGTAACGTCGCTGGCGATAAACCTTGCCGTGGCACTTATCTTTTACTACCTCTTCGGACTGGAGATGCAACTCTATTCGCTGGCGGGCATCACCGTGTCGCTCAATCTGATTATAGACAGTGCCATCGTGATGACCGACCACATCTTGCACCGACATAACCTCAAAGCTTTTGTCTCCATTTTGGCAGCAACGCTCACCACCATGGGGGCGTTGGTGATTATCTTCTTTCTCGACGAAAACATCCGGCTCAATCTGCAAGACTTCGCAGCAGTGGTGATTGTCAATCTCGGTGTATCGCTGCCGATAGCCCTCTTCTTTGTGCCGGCACTGATAGAGAAAATCGGCTTGAAAGGGCGCAAACATCGTTCGCGTTTGCACCGCTTCACACGCAGGCTTACCGTACGGTTCACCCGCTTCTACCGCGGCATGATTACCTTCTCGCTACGTTGGCGAATCGCTTTCTTTGTGCTCATTCTTGCCTGTTTTGCAGGTACGCTCTACCTCTTCGTGGAGAAGGTGTACAACGGCAGCTACTTCAGCCGCAACGAAGAGGTGGTGCTCTATGCCAACGCCAACTTGCCCAACGGAAACACGCTGGAGCAGATGAATACCTTGATAAAACGCATGGAAAGCTACCTCAGTACCTACAAAGAGATACGTCAGTTTCAGACTTCGGTGTACAGCGGACAACGGGGCAGCATCACCATTTACTTCAAGAAAGAGCACGAGCACAGTGGCTTTCCCTATGTGTTGAAGTCGTCTATGATTAGCAAGGCGCTCTCGTTGGGAGGCGGAAGCTGGAGCATCAGCGGACTGCAAGACAACGGATTCAGCAACGATGTGCGCGAGACGGCAGGTTCGTTCCGCATCAAGATGTACGGTTACAACTACGACGAACTCTATGCGCACGCCGAACGACTCAAACAACAACTGATGACCTATCGCCGCATTCAGGAAGTGCTCATCAGTTCGGAGTTTTCTTGGTGGAAAGACGATTATAAAGAGTACTTCTTCAACCTGAACAAAGACCGTATGGCGGACGAAAACATATCGGCACGGCAACTTTATGTCAACCTTCAATCCGTATTCGGACGCAACATAAATGCCGGTACCGTGACGACCGAAAACGGCAACGAGCGCATCCGTCTCTCGTCGCGTCAGTCGCAAGCCTACGACATCTGGGCGATGCAACATTCGCCCTATCTCACCGATAACGGCAAGTCGTACAAACTTGCCGAACTCGCCACGGTAGAGAAAGAACAAACCTCGCAGCAGATAGTCAAAGAGAATCAGCAGTACCGCCTCTGCCTGCAATACGAATATGTAGGCTCCAACGAACAGGGAAACAGGGTGCAGGAGCGCGTACTCGAAGCTTTCAACGAAACACTTCCCATGGGTTACAGTGCCACATCCGAGCGTTCGTATTACTCGTGGAGCAAAAAAGATTTCCGGCAATACTTGCTGTTGTTGGTGGTCATAGCCATTATTTTCTTCCTGTCGAGTATCCTGTTCAACTCGCTTCGTCAGCCGCTTGCCATTCTCTGCATCATACCGATCTCTTACATAGGTGTGTTTCTGACGTTCTACTGGTTCAGACTCAACTTCGACCAAGGCGGCTTTGCCTCTTTTGTGCTGCTGTGCGGCATCACGGTCAATGCCGGCATCTACATCTTAAACGAGTACAACCACATCCGACGCCGTTTTCCCAGTCTGACACCGTTGCGTGCTTATACCAAAGCATGGAATGCCAAGGTGATACCCATCTTTCTGACGGTAGTATCTACCATTCTCGGCTTTATTCCTTTTATGGTAGGGATGCACAAAGAGGGTTTTTGGTTTCCGCTGGCGGCAGGTACCATCGGCGGACTGGTGATGTCGGTAATAGGGATTTTCTTCTTCCTCCCGCTGTTTTGTTTGAAGCGAAAAGCGAAAAAGTAAGCAGATATCCTGTTTACACATCACAATGTCGCAATATTGCGTTTTCTGCTAACTCGCACTTTGCCAAAAACGTGCCTTTAAATCGCACGCTATGCATGATCTCCCGCTACTTAACGAACCAACTCCGCGAAAACAACGAATCAACTCCGCGGAAACAATGAATCATCTGCACGGAAACAACGAACTGTCCGCGCGAAAACAACGAATCAACTGCCGGCTAAAGAAATTATCTCGGCAAGTTAGTCTGTATTTCCCGGCAGATTGTTGTGTTATCTCGGCAAGTTATCGCGCTAACTTGCCGGGATAATTTCATAAAGTCCTTTTTGGGGCTGTTTTTTCGCGCTGAAGACGCTTTTTGTTTCTTGACATAATTTCTTTATATCTTTCTATGAGTGTGATAATTAAGCAGTGTATTTTACATAGTTTAACGCGCTATACTCGCGCGAAAGTCACCAAGCCGTACTTCAGTCCGAAATAAGCCCGTTTTTCGAGGGTTCGTTTGACGTTTTGACACTTTGATACTTTGATAAGAAATGCGTCGCCGCAGCTTGCTCTTATCCAGACAAAATTAACAGCTTCTTATAACGCAGACGAGGGGACAAAGCATTGCACTTTGTCCCCTCGTCGTCATCAAAAACTTTTTATAACGGTTTCTTTACAAGCTGTTTAGTTTCGAATCAAAGCAGCTTCTTTGCATTAATAGCCCGGATTTTGCGGATAATCAGCACCGACATTGTTGTCGATTACTGCTTGCGGAATGGGCATAAGCAGGTTGTGTTCGTCCATATTGATGGTGTACGAGTTGTATTTCTTCACACGTTCCAACCATTTGCCGGTACGCTTCAGCGTGAAGCGGCGCAGCTCTTCGCCCACCAATTCGCGGATGCGTTCGTCGAGCAAGAAGTCCATGCTTACTTCGCTTGCCTTAATAGGATGTGCATGGGCACGAACGCGTACGGCGTTGATAGCTTCGGCAGCACCTTCCAAATTGTTTTGGCGCAGACAAGCTTCGGCTTTCAGCAGATAGGTTTCGCCAAGGCGCGATACCATGCGGTCTTTGTTGCTACCGTTGTAAGCCAGTTCGTCGTCCTTACCGAAGAAGAATTTCGTGATAACCGGATAGAATTGGTTGTCGAAGTTCCACGAAGCATCGGTAACTACCGCCTCTTTGCCGTACTCGGGAGATGCGGGATTGTTGTAATACCAGTGACGTTTGATGTTGCACTCGGAGTTACGCATATCGTTGGCATCGTAGAATCCCGGTGTATCTATCCACCACTTCAACGGAACCAACTGTGCCAGTCCGCGACCACCCAACGTATCGGCAAGTACAAAGTTCTTATTGTCCCAATAACGCGGATTCCATGCGCGACGTTTCCAGTCTACATTGACACCGCCACCGCCGGGAACTTTATATTGCAACTGGAACACCAAGATGCTTTCGCGGTTGCCCGACGAACGGTTTTGGTTGTCTTCCGAGAACATATCGTAGAAGGGGTCACCGGGTTTCTTCATGTGATTGCCGAAGCGTTCGGTGGTCAGTGCATAGTAGCCCGAATTAATCACATTGTCGGCAGCTTTTTCGGCTTCCGCATATTTGCCTGCCATGAGATACACTTCGCTCAGCAGATGTTCTGCCGCCCATTTGGTAAGTTTACCGTCTTCTACATCCGAAGGATCTTTGGGCAATGCCGACGAAGCGAACTTCAGGTCTTCAATCATCTTGTCGAGAATCTCGGCTTGCGGAGTACGAACAAAGTCCACCCGATACTGGTCGGCAACACTCTCAACGTAGCTTACATCACCATAGAGATATACCAAATAACGATAAGCATACGCACGGAAGAAGCGTGCCACACCTTGATAATAGGCTTTGTCGGTAGGTTTAGTCCACTCCACACCGGCATTCTCCGAATAACCCAGCATCAGGTTGGCATTGCCTATCAGTTCGTAACCCCAGTTCCAATAGCTACCCACCAAACCACTTGTCGGCGTATAGCTCAACTCTTGCAATGTTTTCAGCGTGGGGTCGTTGGTTTTCACACCGCGGTGCACAATGTCCGTGGCAATTTGTGTCAGCTCGTAAGCCATGGCGTTACCATGAGTAAAGGCGGTATTGCCGTTGCCCCACGTATTAAACTCGTCGCGTGCCAATACGTACAAACCATTGGCAGCCGTTTCGAATCCGAAAGAATTTACATACACATTGTCGGGTCCGTACTGTTTCTTCATTTCTTCATCCAGAAATCCCGAACACGAACTTCCTGTAAACAGGGTGGTTGCCAACATAATGGCAGCCGTTATTTTATATTTCATATTTTAATGCTTTTAATCGGTTTATCGTGAATCGTTAGAACGCAAGATTTACACCCAACATGTAAGAACGTGCCGTGGGATAGCCCACAATGGTGCCTTTCTCATCCTGATTGGTCAGTGCGTTGTCGAAGTTCAGCACGTTTTTGAAGTTGCTGAACGAGCATACATTGTTCATACTTACATCCACACGCAGCGACTCCATGCCGAGCGACTTAATCCACTGTTTGGGCAGGTTGTAGCCTACGGTGATGTTGCGCAGCTCTACATAGCTCATCTTTTTATAGAACGAGTGCTTCTCGAAAGGAGAGTAGTCGGGCGAAGTCATTTCGTTGGTGGGGTTGGTAGGTGTCCAATAACCCATGTCGCTGATGTAGTTGAAGTTTCTCATCCAGCGGTCGAAGCTTTCTTCGTGTACCTGACGCCATTTTCCAAAGGTTCCGTTCATCACAAACGAAGCGTAGAACTCTTTATAGGTAAAGCTGTTGGTCATACCCATTTGGAACGAAGGCAACTTCGAGCCGATAATCTTGCGGTCGTTTTTGTTGATGACGCCGTCGCCGTTTACATCTTCGAGCATAGCCGAGCCGGGTTGTGCACCTTTTTGAATCTCGACCATCTGACCCTTAGCGTTCTCGGTATAATAGCCCCATTTACCTTTTACCTCTTTCCAACGGGGGTCGTTCAGTTGCCATACGCCCACCATGTTATAGTCGTAGTAGAGCGATGCAGGCTTACCCACAAACCAGTGGTTGGTAAGGTCTTCCTTCACGCCGTCTGCCAATTCGGTGATTTGGTTGCGGTTGAGCGAGAAGTTGTAGTTGGTGTTCCACGAGAACTCCTTGGTGCGGATATTTGCCGAGTTCAGTGCAATTTCCACACCGATGTTGCGGATGCGGCCTACGTTATCCAAGATAGAGCGGTAACCGTTCATCATGGGGATAGAGCGACTTCTAAGCAAGTCTTTGGTGTTGGCTACATAGAAGTCGATGTTACCGTTGAGGCGACCGTTCAGGAACGAGAAGTCCACACCGGCATTGAAGGTATAGGTAGTTTCCCATTTCAGGTTGGGGTTACCGCGACCGTTGTAGTTCATAAAGACGCCGTTTACGGTGTCCATGCCGTCGCCATAAAGGTATTTCACCGTGGTGAGACGGTCTAATGTTTGGTAAGCGCTGATAGCTTGGTTACCGTTGGCACCGTACGACAAACGCAGTTTCAGCATATCAAGCCAGTCGCGTGTGTTATCGAAGAGGTGTTCTTCCGCCATGTTCCATGCCAAGGCTGCCGAGGGGAAATAAGCCCATTTGTTGTTTTTACCGAAGTTGGAAGCACCGTCCGAACGGAACGTGAACGTAGCCATATACTTACCGGCAAAGCCGTAGTTCAGGCGGAACATGTACGACAACAGAGCCGTCTCCGTAAGGTCGGATTTGATAGAGAGGCTCTTCTCGCCCAACTGTATTTGGTGATATGCCGAAGCATCGCTTACAAACGACGAAGCCGACATTTCGGAGCTTTCCGAGTAGGTTTGTGCAGCCGAGAACAGACCGGTAGCATCAATCTTGTGCTTGCCGAACTCGCGTGTATAGAACAACAGGTTCTCCCACGTATAGTCGTGGTACTGACCGTTGTAAATCGAAGCATAACCTTCGTTGTTGAGGCCGGTATAGGTGTTGCGACCGTAGTAGGTACCTTGGAAAGAGTTACGGTAGTTGTAACCGAAGTTGGTACGATACTTCAATCCTTTCACCGGCAACTTCACATCGACAAACGACGAAAGGATGATGTTGTGGCTGAGTTTATCGCTCACGGCTTTCACATCTCTCATGGGGTTTTTGAAGAGGTTGTCGCGCTGCATGGGGGTGAAGTTCAGCGTGCCGTCTGCATGGCGGTATTCGCCGAAGGGACTCATCTTCAGACCGTCTTCGATGGCGGGTTGCAAACCGCCGGTGTCGCGGCGTACACCTTGCAAGTTCAAGCCCACCTTTATGATGTCGCCCAACTCTTGTGTGATGTTCAGGCTGACGTTGGTACGTTGCATGCCGGTATTGCGCATCACACCGTCTTGCAGCAGATGCGAGATAGAGGCAATGTAGGTAGTCTTTTCGGAACTGCCCGACAGACTTACCTGATGACTGGTGTTCAGCGTAGTGCGGAAGATAATATCTTGCCAGTCGGTTTCGATGCCGGCTTTGTAGTTGGCGTACTCTTCTTGTCCCAACAACTTTTCGGGTGTCAGGTCATCGTAGTTCAGCAAAAACTTCGAAGCATCGTTTTTGTCGCGGTTCGACATATATATCACGTCGCGCAGATAGCCCAGATATTCGGCACCTTTCATCATGTTCAGGCGATGTTCGGGCTGCACAACACCCACTTGTCCTTTGTAAGTAATCTTAGCTTTTCCTTTACCTTTCTTGGTCTGAACGAGGATAACGCCGTTCGAACCGCGCGAACCGTAGATAGCTGCCGAAGAAGCATCTTTCAACACCGACATGCTTTCTACCATATCGGGGTCGATGTCGATAAGCGAACCGCTGTAAGGGATGCCGTCGAGGACGATGAGAGGTGCGTTGCTTGCCGACAGCGAAGTATTACCGCGTACGGAGAGCGATTGCTTCTCGCCCGGACGGGCATTACCTACGTTGATGCTCAAGCCGGGCATCAAACCAGCCAAACGGTCAACAAGGTTGTTGTTGCTCGACAGGTTCAGCTTCTCTTCGCCTACCGATACCACACCACCGGTGAGGTCGCTCTTCTTCATGCTACCGTAACCCACTACCACAACCTCTGTCAGCATGGCAGTGTCTTCTTTGAGTTTGATTAACGATGCATTCGACGCCTTTACCAACAGGTCGGTGTAGCCCACATACGATACCTTCAGCATGGAGGCTGCCGGTACCGTAAGCGTATAGTGTCCGTCTACATCGGTAATGGTACCGTGACTTGTGCCTGCCACCAAGATGTTGGCACCTATCACCGGTTCACCGAGTTCATCGACCACCGTACCGTTAATGGTTATCTCCTTACCGGGAGCTGTGGCGGTTTGCTTGGGAAACAAAGCTATTTGAGTGCTCGATACCTCGTATGCCAAATCGGTGCTTTTCAATAAAGCATCCATCGTTTGACGAATGGTGGCATCTGCCACATTCAGACTAACCTTACGGCTTACGTTTACTTGTTCGGCATCGTAGAAGAAAGTATATCCTCCCGCCTTCTCTATCTTTGTCATAGCTTCGGATAGAGCTATATTAGAGAACTTAAGACTTAGTAACTTCTCTTTGTTTTGCGCCGACATAGGCACACACAAGAGCAATAGCAACAGGGTTGCTACAATGTTTCGTACGTTCATAAAAAAGTTAGAATTTAGATTGATATAAAATTGATAATGAGCATTAAAGGGTTTATTGGTTAAAAATATAATTCTAAATGATGAAATATATAGAGACTACTTCTTCTCGTACAAAACAAGTCGGTTGCTTTCGTCAAAACGGTAGCCCACTTGCGGGTGTACGCGCGACATCAGCCGTACAATCTCCTCCGGCGATTCGTTGCGCAAAGTAAAGGTGTAGGATATATCGGCTATTGCAGGATCTAACTCTATCTGCATGCGATACCACTTTTGCAGCAAAGGAACAATGTCGCCCAATACACGTTGGTCAATCGTTAGTTTCTCTTTTGCCCACGAAGCGGCAAACTGCACATCGTCGTTTCGGACGGAAAGCTTGCGACTGCGGCGGTCGTAAACGGCGGTTTCGCCGGGCTTCAGCATGCGCGTCTCCGTGCCGGTAGTCAGCGATACCGAACCTTCGAGCAAGCTGACGCTGGTATATTCCGTATTGGGTAAAGCTTCCACATTGAATTTGGTGCCGTGCACCATAATCTGCATGCCGTCGGTTTGCACCACAAAAGCACGCTCGACATCGTGACTTACGTCGAAATAGGCCTCGCCTTGCAGCGTCAGGCTCCGTTCGTCGCGCGGGGAAGCGGTGGTATAATTAAGTTGTGTATCCGAATTCATCCATACTTTGCTGCTATCGGGCAACGTCACCATGCTTTTTCCATTTACGCAAGCATATTGCAACTGCAATGACGGCGCGGGCTGATGTAACATTTTAAATCCCATCCACGACACGGCAACCAACAAGCAAGCTACCGCCGCATAGCGCAAAATGCGAAAATAGTTTTTCGATTTTACGGCATACGAAGTTTTATCGGACACCTTCATGCGTTGCTGAAGCTGCGTCCAATAATAATCGGTATCCGGCGTATAAAGCGAGGCATCCCGAAGGAGGTCGTACCAAGGATTCTCTTTATCCATAGCCATAATAATAAGGTTTCTTTTAAAATAGACACACAAAAAGAACACATCCCCGACGCATAATTGCATTTTTTTTGTAATTTACTAAAAATGTGTACCTTTGCGCCCCCTAATTAACTATACGCATTTTCCATGACGGACAATATCGCGCTAATGGCGCTTATCAGGGAGGGCGACGAACAGGCTTTTAAACACCTATTCTATTTATATTTTACTCCCCTGTGCCGCTACATACACATCTATCTTGCCAACCGGCAAGAGGCAGAAGAGGTTGCACTCGATCTCTTTACTCACTTGTGGGAAAACCGCGAGCAGGTAGAGATTAAGTTGTCGTTGAAAGCCTATCTGTTTCAAGCTGCACGCAACCGCTGCCTCAACGTGCTGCGTTCGCGCAAGCCTTCCGTAGGATTGGATGAGGTGCAGGTCGATACTTTGTATCACAGCGAATACCCTTCGCTGGAAATGGAAGAGTTAAGCAACCTGATACAAGACGCTGTTTGTGCCCTACCCGACCGCTGTCGCGAAGTTTACCAAAAGAGTCGCGAAGAGAATCTCACCAACCAAGAGATAGCCGACGACATGTCTATTTCGGTCAAAACAGTGGAAGCTCAAATCACCAAAGCACTAAAACATATCAAGAAACATTTAGGAGAGTATTGAAAGAGCACTAAAATCAAAACAGCTTCTAATTAAAATAGAGCGGCAGGCGATACACGCGATGAAAGCCATAGTCCACAATCTCAAGCTCGAATATCTTTTCGTTTGTGTCGGGATCCAGTTCTATCAGACAGCAACCTGTGCCACCGTCGCTAAGGGTAACACCTTCGGAGGGAGCAAACAACACATGTCCGGTTTGCGGTAGATAGGCGGCATTGGATTTCTGCGCCGTGTAGTATTGAGGCATATCTTTTCCATAGTCCCACACTTGGCGAATGGTCATGTTGGTTTCGTCTATCTCGTAGATGACGGCACGACTGTAAGGGATCTGCTGATTGTTGCGAATAAAATGACGCGCCAATCCGTTGTCGTAGCACAACACACGGCGCAGCGTGCCGTTATCAGGTAAGATTACGGGCGCATGTACGCCCCATATCCAGTCGAAGTCATCGGTACATGCAGTACCTTCGACGACGGCGGGATCTGTAATGACTGTGCCGTTGCGATGAAGCGGGGTAAGCAGATAAGGTCGGTACGATTCGCGCCAGCCGCGGTGAGGAGCGATAATCCAGTAGGGCATGCCTTGCTTGTCGAACTTTACAATACCCTGATAACGCATGGAGGCAATGTAATCGTCACCCCAATCGGCTATGGCATTGTTGTGTGCCCAATTGGTTGCCGATTGTCCGGCAGGTACTACTCCCAGTATATCACGCCCCACGCGAGCGGAATCGATGACGGCAGCCAAGTCCCACCAACGCACCACCGTACCGGCTTCCAAATCAATCTCCACAATATGGTCGCGAATGCGCGAAGTAACACCGTCGGCACGCAAGGCACCCTGACGGTCCATACAGGCGAGCAGATGTCCGTTCGTCATTTGCATCACATCGTGGTGAAACTTATAATCTTGCGTAAGGTCGATGGTACGAACCGACTCCCCCAACGGACTGACTATCTGCAACACACCTGTTTCGCGGTCGCCTGTAATCCAGTTGCCGTCGCTCATCCGTGAGAAGGCGGCATTAATAATGGTACGATTCAGCACCGGCGACGTTCGCCAATCAAGCAGCCAACGGATTTCTCCGTCCGCATCGACCATGTAAGGTACCGACATGCCGTTGTCGCCATTGGGGGTATATATCACCAGATTCATGCCGGGTTCCATGCGTACCGCATCGGCAGTGAGTACCCTAAAGGTACGCGGAAGCACGGATAAGTCCATCGGTGCCACCGGAATCTCCAGCAGCGTGTCGCCCTGTTGTACACCCTCTGCATCCAAGAAAGCCAACTCCAACCGATTGGTATAGTCGGCGTAGAGTCCCAACACGTCGATAAACTGCGAAGCACCCGTACTGTAAGGAAAGGTATGCGATTGTGCAGGCGTTATGGCTCCCGCCTTCGGCAGTACGGTGGCACGTATGCTCATCCCCGCCGTGGTGTTGACACGAATCTGTGCCGATAACGGGCAGAAGCCTGTGGCGTTGACCGTAATACCTGCCACCACAGCTTTTAACACGACTTCCGGTGGTAATTCCGGTTCGGGTTCGGGCACAGGGGAGTCGTTGTTGCAGGATGCCAAGCATCCTGCAAACAACAACCATACTATATAGGTAATATTCTTTAAGGTCATCTTGCTCAATATCTGTGTATATTATTGCCAAGCCGGTGTTTGTTCCAATGCGGTATTGGCGTCCACTTCGGACTGCGGAATAGGCAAGAAACGATGCTTGGGTTGATAGTTCGTCGGACTTTGTCCGGCATCTTTGGTCGCTACAAGATAGGCTTTCAGTGCGGTGTCGTCGTACCAGCGGATAAGGTCGTACCAGCGCAGGTTTTCGCCGCAGAACTCCAGCAACTTCTGTTTGCGCAGTTCGCTCCAGATAGCTTCGTTGTCGGTAAGCTGCTTTTCGGGCAATCCGGCACGCACACGTATGCGGTTGATGTCGGACATGGCACCGCCGGGATCACTCGTTTGCAGACAAGCCTCAGCATGCAACAAAAGCACCTCGGCAAAACGCATCACACGCAGGTTATTGTCGCGTGCCTCCTCGTTGCCGCCGTACATGGTACAGCCGTTGGGACTCCACCATGCCGTCCACTTCTTAAAGATAAAGCGACCGGGTGTACCTTCGATTTCAGGCCATTGCGGTGCAGGATTCACTTTGTTGCCGGCACTACCCCACATGGTATCGAAGTCCACACCGTAATACCATGTTTCGTCTGCCTTGACGTCGCCGTAATCGCTGTACTTAAAGTAGCAGGTGGTGTACATGCGCTTGTCCCATTTGCTGTCGCTTCCT
>JAISHU010000065.1 GCA_031262385.1 Mediterranea sp. (in: CFB group bacteria) | reverse complement strand
GAAGTGTGTGATAATGCATACAGTCGGCTTTTACAACTTTAGCCGCAAAATATATGTGGAACTGATTGGTCACCCCTACATTTTCTTAGATGGCACCGACTTGCCGGTGGAGTTTGTGGAAGCTCGCCCCCATGTCAGCGTAAAAGAAACATCGAAAGGCTATGCGCTAAAGGTTGACTTGGGGGATGTAAGACACGACATCGAACTGATAAAAGAGACCAATACCCGCTACAAAGTGTACCACATCACCCCTAAACAGCGCGAGATGATAAGCATCTTGAACCATGGGAATATTGTGGTGCCCAAACAAGGCAAGAACAAACTCACCGAAGTGCTGGGCGTGTTTAGCGCAGCCGGCATGACCGTACATTCCGACCTCATCAATACCGAAGGCTCCGCAGCCAACGTGAAACGTGTAAAGACCGACTCGCGCATACGCATCCAACTGCTTCCGTACGGCGATGGACTGAAAGCCGAACTATACAGCAAACCTTTCGGCACACAACCGCCTTACTGCAAACCGGGTAAAGGCGGCAAGGCACTGATAGGCGGCGACGGCGATAAGCAATTGCAAGTGGAACGCAACCTAAAAGAAGAAAGCAACAACGAGCAAACGTTGATGAACGACATACAAGCATTGGACACGCTGGAGATAAACGACGGACTGATGTCGTTCGGCGACCCTCTGGATGCACTGCAACTGCTGGAGATAGCCGGACAACATACCGACATCAGCGTAGTAGAATGGCCCGAAGGCGAACGTATGAAGCTACGCAACGCAGCCAACTCGGGCAACCTGAGCCTGAACATTAAAAGCGGCATCAACTGGTTTGAACTTTCCGGCGAACTAAAGGTGAGCGACGACATCGTGCTTACCTTGCAACAACTGCTTGCTCTCACCGAAAAGAGCCACCAACGCTTTATCGAACTGAAACCCGGCGAATACCTTGCCTTGAGTGCCAAACTAAAAAAACAATTAGATGCTATCAACCTCTTCTCGACCGAAGAGAAAGGCAAGCGACACCTCAACCGCTTTGCTTCGGTTGCACTCGAAGGTGTGTTCGACGAACTGCCCCACCTCAAGACTGACAAGAAATGGAAAGAGTTTAAAAGCAAACTCGAAAACCTGCCCTCCACCGTAACACCCATTCCCGCCGACTTACAAGCCGAACTACGTCCCTATCAAGAAGACGGCTTCCGCTGGATGTCGCGTCTTGCTGCATGGAATGCCGGTGCTTGCCTTGCCGACGAAATGGGTTTGGGTAAAACGTTGCAAACATTGGCTGTTTTGCTCGACCGTGCCGACAAAGGTGCCGCCTTGGTAGTATGTCCCGTGTCGCTGATAGGCAACTGGCTTGCCGAAGCCGAACACTTTGCCCCTTCGCTCAACGTAAAAGTGCTTTCCACCGTGGGTAACGGTCGGCGCGAAATCTTGCAGACACTAAAGAAAAGCGACCTGCTGGTAACATCGTACGGCTTGCTGCAATCCGAAGAAAAACTCTTTGCCGAGGTGGAGTTTGCCACCATTGTGCTGGACGAGGCACATATCATCAAAAACTACGCCACCAAAACATCAAAGGCAACCATGAACCTAAAAGGCGACTTCCGCATCGCCCTCACCGGTACGCCCGTACAAAACCATTCGGGCGAAATATGGAACCTGTTCAACTTTATTAACCCCGGACTGCTGGGCAGCTTGAAGCACTTCAACGAAACGTTTATCAAAGCCGACAATGAGCAGAACCATAAGTATCTCAAGAAACTGATTGCCCCCTTCATCCTGCGACGTACCAAAAGCAATGTGATAGACGAACTGCCGCCCAAAACGGAAATAGTAAAGCGCATTGCTCTCTCGGATGAAGAAATGGCTTTCTATGAAGTGTTACGCCGACAAGCCATTGAGCACTTGAGCAACAGCGACGCCTCGGCAGGTGCCAAACACATACAGGTGTTGGCTGAAATCACCCGTCTGCGTCAAGCTTGCTGCAATGCCCGACTGATAGAACCCGACGTTAAAATACCTTCGGCTAAACTATCCACCTTTATGGACTTGGTAAGCGAGTTGCGCGAAAACAAACACCGCACGCTGGTGTTCAGTCAGTTTGTTACCCACCTCACCCTCGTGCGCGAAGTACTGGACAAACAGGGTATTACCTATCAATACATCGACGGCTCTACTCCTGCGAAAGAACGGCAAAAGCGCGTAGATGCTTTCCAAAACGGCGAAGGCGAACTCTTCCTTATCAGCTTGAAAGCCGGTGGATTGGGACTGAACCTCACGGCAGCCGACTACGTTATCCACTTAGATCCGTGGTGGAACCCTGCTATCGAAGACCAAGCATCCGACCGTGCTCACCGCATCGGTCAGAAACGCCCCGTTACTATCTATCGTTTGGTGGCGGAAAACACTATCGAAGAGAAGATTATACAGTTGCACAGCCGCAAACGCGACCTCGCCGAATCGTTGCTCGAAGGTAGCGACCAAGCAGCCAAACTCTCGCCCGAAGAGATTATGGCACTTATCAAAAGCGAAGTGTAACAAAGGTAAAGCTCTTCTTAAATATCATAAGTTAAGCTTTAAATAAAGAGAGCCGACAGTGTGTGACTGTCGGCTCTCTTTATTTAAAGCTTAATCTACATCTTATTTTTTAAAGATAAGCGGTGCAAATTCATTCAAGGCACGACGCCATGTCAGCCATTCGTGTGCCGTTCCTTGCGATTCGTGATAAACCACTTTGATGCCATGTTTTTTGAGTGCTTCAACGGCAGCCGTGGGGCGACCTTCTTCTGTGCCGGTGCTGATAAACAGCAGGTTCATCTCTTTGTTAAACTTGGCAGCATCTTTGAACACGCCGTTGTACATTGTCTCCACCGTATTATTGGCACCACGCATGCCGCCGAATCCGCTGAACGTACCCATCCAGCCAAACATATCCATGTTGGCAAACACCGTCGAAGTAGTTTGCATACCTCCACGCGAGAGTCCTGCCATGGCACGGTTTTGCTTGTCGGCTTTCGTACGGAATGTCTTGTCGATATACGGAATAAGGTTTTTGGCGAAAATCTGTGTCACGTCGCCGGTGGCAGTACGAACGTCCGAATTGGTTTTGATATCCCCGCTGGGCATCACTACAATCATGGGAACAGCTTTTCCGGCAGCAATCAAGCCATCCATTATATTTGCCATGTGTCCTTGATTAGACCAACCGTTTTCGTCTTCACCCCAACCGTGTACAAGGTAGAGCACCGGATAGCGGGTACTACTGTTTTCGTCGTAACCGGCGGGCACATATACGTTGATGTGACGTTCCAAACCGTTGATGTCCGACCAATAATAAATGGAGCGTACCTGTCCGTGAGGGATGTTTTTGTTGAAACGGTAATAATCGCCTTCGGCACCTTCGGGTATTTCCACACCCGATGATTCCCAGTTACTGCCGAAAAAGGCTTCGGTGTTACGATCCATTACCGCTACTCCGTCAATTAAAATAGCATAGTAATGGAAGCCTACTACTTGCGGATCCGATACACAAGTCCACGTGCCTTTGTCGTCTTTCGTCATATCGTATTTTTTATTGGCGAGATCCACCTGCACATTTTGTGCGGTAGGTGCCACCACCTTAAACATGACTTGCCGGGTTTCAGCGTTTACTGCCGGATAGTTTGCCAAAAAGGTGTTGGTAGACGCAGGTTTAAAACCGTCGGGCAACTTTTCGGGTTGCTGACCACGCATGATACCTGCAAATTGTGCGGATGCCAGACCACAGACCATAGTCATGGCGATTGATACTAATAATTTCTTCATTGTGTTTTTAGTTTTAATTAATATATTTAGAAACAAGGAAAATATTCGGTAGTTACTAAGAAACTGTTTTTCAATACGGGCAGTAAAGGTATATATTTTTCAAATACACTGCTCTCTTTTTTTTTATTTTTTGCAATAGAGAGGGAGAAATACAAGGAAAAAGAGGCACACCGGTAAAAATCTGTGTTTGATATTATGTCATATTAGCACATTATTCCCTGTTTACGCATCATAATGTCGCAATATCCTGCTTTTAGCTAACTCGCACTTTACCAAAAACGTGCCTTTAAACCGCACGCTATGCGTTGTCTGCCGCTACCCAACGAACCAACTCTGTGAAAACAACGAATCAACTCCGCGAAAACAACAAATCGTCTGCACGAAAACAATGAATTGTCGACGCGAAAACAACGAATCAACTGCCGGCTTAGGAAATTATCCCGGCAAGTTAAGCTGTATATCCCGGCAGATTATTGTGTTATCTCGGCAAGTTATCGCAATAACTTGCCGAGATAATTTCATAAAGTTCTTTTTGGGGCTGTTTTTTCGCGCTGAAGGCGCTTTTAGTATTTTGACATAATTTCTTCATATCTTTCTGTGAGTGTGCTAATTAAGCAGTGTATTTTACATAGTTTAACGCGCTATACTCGCACGAAAGTCACCGAGCCGTCCCTCAGCCCGAAATAAGCCTGTTTTTCGAGGGTTCGTTTGACGTTTTGACACTTTGACAAATGCGTCTCCGCCGTTGAATATAGCGTATTCGGGAGAGCTTTGTACGGGTATAGGTAGCGGACTGTGCAGGCACAAAAAAGCGACAGTCACATCTCTCTTTCTTGAAAGATACGACTGTCGCTTTAAGTCATACAATATATACCGTACTGATATTTAAAGCCCTCTTACACCAATTCGTCGGAAGTATAACCTTGAGGCAGTTCGCGGCAGTTATAACCCGAAGCCATGATTTCGCCATAAGCTCCTGCCGAACGAAGTGCTACGAAATCGCCGCGGTGTACCTTGTTCAGGTCGATAGCTTTTCCGAACACATCCGACGATTCGCAGATAGGCCCCACCACATCGTAGGTTTCTGTGGCTTCCTCGGAAGTGATGTTTTCTATCTTGTGGTATGCCTGATAGAGCGCGGGACGTATGAGGTCGGTAAATCCTGCATCGAGAATGGCAAATTGCTTGTTGGTGCCTTGCTTTACATAAAGCACACGCGAGATGAGCGAGCCGCACTGTCCGGTAATGGCACGTCCCGGTTCGAAGTGCAGGGTTTGGTGCGGACGCAGACGCAAATTCTTGGCGTAGGTAGCAAAGTAGCTTTTAAAATCGGGGACGGGTTGACGGTTGGGATGCCGGTAATCGATACCCAATCCGCCGCCCACGTTGATGTGGTCGATACGAATGTGGCGTGCTTCCAGTCGGTCTTGCAACTCGTTGATGCGGTTGCACAGTGCCACAAAGTCGCCCATGTCGAGTATCTGCGAGCCGATGTGGAAGTGCAAACCGACAAATTGGATGTGTGACATCTCCAAAGCAGCATCCACCACACGGTCCATATCTTGCATGCTGATACCGAACTTGTTTTCTGCCAAACCGGTAGTGATATTAGCATGCGTGTGTGCACCCACGTCAGGGTTGATGCGGAAAGCCACACGAGCGGTTTTGTCTTTTGCCTTTGCCAGTTCGTTGATTACGTCCAGCTCGGGAAGCGACTCTACGTTGAAGCAGAAGATGTCGTAGTCGAGTGCCAGATTGATTTCCCAATCGGCTTTGCCCACGCCGGCAAACACTATCTTCCCCGCAGGGAAACCGGCTTTTACCGCTGCGCGTATCTCGCCGCCGCTTACACAGTCGGCACCCAATCCGCTTTCGCGAATAATGGAAAGCAGCTTGGGGTTAGCGTTGGACTTAATGGCATAGTGTACTTTGTAGTTCTCGTATCGGGCTATTTCGCCGGTTACGGCAGCAAGGGTTTCGCGCAGCAACTCCGTGTCGTAGTAATAAAACGGTGTACGCAGTTCGCGAAACTTATGGGTGGGGAATGTTCCTTTCATCGTCAATTATTGAATAAGGTATCGCTCAATGCCTGAAGCGCTTTCTTTTTATCACACTCGCGGATAAGGAAAGAGATGTTGTAGTTGCTGCCGCCAAACGAAATCATGCGTACGGGCAGGTCGCGCATAGCATCCAGTGCACGGGCTTCGAAACCCAGATTCTCCCAATCCAAGTCGCCCACCACACAGACGATGCACATATCTTTGTCCACCGTTACGGTGCCGTACTTCTTGAGGTCATCGAGTATCTCCCCCAGATGTTTGGTATTGTCCACCGTTACGGACACGCCCACTTCGGAAGTACAAATCATGTCGATAGAGGTTTGGTAGCTTTCGAATATCTCGAATACTTTGCGCAAGAATCCATAAGCAAGCAACATGCGTCCC
>JAISHU010000011.1 GCA_031262385.1 Mediterranea sp. (in: CFB group bacteria) | reverse complement strand
CAAAAGAGTTAACATGTTTACATTCATCATTAAAAAACAATAGTTATGGCAGGAGAAGCACAAGACCAAACCATTTGGGCATTGCCCGAATTTTATTTTAAGGTCGAAATAGAAGATATCGGAGTCCTCGCCTTTAAAGAGGTATCCGGACTGGATATGGAATTTGATGTTATCGAATACCGTGCCGGCGACAGCAAAGAGTTTACCAAGGTAAAAATGCCGGGACTGCGTAAGAGCAGCGATATAACCCTAAAGAAAGGTATCTTCGTTTCCGACAAGAAATTGTGGAACTGGATAGGCGAAGTGAAGATGAAAACTATCAAACGGCGGTCGGTAACCATTAGCTTGCTCGACGAGGGAGGTAACCCCGCACAGAGCTGGAAGCTTGTCAACGCCTGGCCTAAGAAGATTACGGTAGAAGGGTTCAAAGCCGACGGCAACAGTGTAGCAATGGAGACCATGATTTTAGTACACGAAGGCATTACTGCCGCTTAACATGATAGCTAAATGGTAAAAGACGATTGGCGTTATCCGCTGAACTTTCTTTTTATGGTAGACTTTCAATGGGGCAGCGAACATGCCTCTGCTTCGTTTATCGAAGTCAGTGGCTTGAAAGTGAGTCTGCCCGACGACAGGGTGAGGGAAAAGATTAGAATAGAATCCTCCAAAGAGTCTACAGCTCAAAAAGAGACGGGAGGCATTCCGGCCGGAGCCGATACTAAGTTGACTCTGAAAAGACCGCTTGAACCCGTCGACGAAAAGATTACCCACTGGGTGAACCGTTGCATGATGTTCATTGGCGGCGAACAAATTCAACCCGGTCAACTGATTGTCAAACTGGTGAATACTCACCATGAGGTAACTGCCGCATGGCTATGTTCCAACGCCTACCCTGTGGACTGGGAACTCTCTTCGCTCGATGCCAAAGACAGTCGGCTTGCCATTGAAACGCTTACGCTGATGTACGCATCACTGAAACGCATACAGTAGAAGTCCGCACATGGAACAGTTGAAACTATACGCTTTCACCGACGAGAAGTTTTCGCAAAAGAATCATGCCGAACCGTTGTCGCTGGCGGTCAATCCACAGTCGCTTCGGTTTGGGAAAAGCATTGTCTACAACGAAAACCGTCAGTTGGGCACTACGGGCGGTACCAACACCTTCGACCGTTACAAACCCGAGACGCTCGAATTTAGTTTCGGCATCGACTGTACCGGCATCGTGGAAGGTACCGCCAAAGGCGATAACGCCCGCGTTAATGTAGATGAACTGGAGAAATACCTCTATCTCTACAATAGCGAAGGGCATCGTCCCTCGTATATAATGATAGCCTACGGTGAGGTGCTGTTCAAAGGGCAACTCACTTCCATGCGCGAAAGCTATACAACGTTCACCGTCCATGGCATTCCGCTGTGTGCACAAGTCGACCTCGCCTTTGTAGGCTTTCGCTGCAACGAAGAAGAGCGTAAGCGATACTCCAAGCAATCGCCCGACGTATCGCGTGTCATCATGCTCAAGGAGAGCGATACACTCGCTGCCCTTTGCGGACAAATTTACGGCAACTCGTTGCTTGTAACCGAAGTGGCTCGTTTCAACAACCTGAACGGATTTAGAGACATACCGGCGGGGACGGAGATTCTGTTTCCGCCGATAAGTAACAAATAACGTATTTACTTAAAAAACATTATCACCATGAGTAACCAAGAACTTGCCTACACAATCTATTGTAACGGCAAAAAACTCGACGATTCGTTTGAATTAGTGTCGGCATCGGTACGGTCGGGCTTGAACCGCATCGGCAAAGCCACACTGATTTTCAATGCCGGCAACATGGACAAACAGACGTTTGACGAATCCGATTCCGACGCGTTCATACCCGGCAATTCGCTCAGACTGGATGCCGGCAACATCAACAAACAGACCACGTTGTTCGACGGAGTGATTATAAGCGTAGGCATTTGCGCCGGTCGAGACACTCGTTCGCAGATGATTGTAGAGTGTGGCGATGCGTTCTACCCTGCCACGCTATCAAAAAAGTGTTGCATATTCAAAGATCAAACGGACAGCGACATGATAAAGAAGGTGCTTTCACCGTATGGAAATGTTACGGTAGAAACGACCTCGTATCAGCATCCCCAATTTATGCAATACAACGTCAGCGATTGGGCATTCGCACGGAGGTGTGCCACGGCTTGCGGAATGTGCACCCGGATAGAGGGAAAGAATATCGAGATAGTTCCGCCGAAAGTTTCCGGTACACCGGCGATTACCATTATAATGGGTAGCAACCTGATTGCCTTTGATGTAAAGCTTACCGGAAGAAATCTGGCAAGCGAGAACGAAGCCGTTTCGTGGGATTACACCGACCAGAGTGTAGCAATGGCATCGGCTTCGTTGCCTACCCTCAACGAGCAAGGCGATTTGGAACCGTCAAAGATTGCTGCCATTGATACTCGTTTGTGGCAAACCGATGCCACGATTGACACCACCGCATTGGAATTATGGACCAACGGTCAAGCTCTGTTTACCGGATTGTCGCGCTACGAAGGAACGCTGGAGTTCGAGGGATGTACCGAAGTAAAGCCCGGTTGTTTAATTGAGCTGAAAAGTTTCGGCAAACGATTCGACGGATTGGCATTTGTAGGAACGGTAACCCAACTGTTGCAGGATAATCTCCTAACGACCAAAGTCAGTCTGGGCATACCGAACGAAGATGATGATGATGAATATACCGCCAAATCGTATAACGCCCCCCGATTCGTTTCCCCGATTCATGGTCCACACATTGGCATAGTGAAACAGTTGCAAGGCGACCCTGCCAACCAATATCGCATATTGGTGGAATTTCCGTGGATGCAAGAAAGCGAAAATAAGGAACTATGGGCACGACACGCCTCTCCGTATGCCACTAAGGATGCAGGAGTGGTTCTCCTACCCGAAATAGGCGACGAAGTGGTGGTAGTCTTTGGCGACAACAATCCTGCCAACGTTATAATAATAGGTAGTCTGTACAGTAGCCAACTGCCACCTCCCATAACGAATGACGACAAAAATATTCACAAGATGCTGAAAACTATGTCTGGTCTAACTATTGAGTGCAACGAAGAGAAGAAGATAATAAGCATCGCTACACCCGCCGGTAACAAGTGGGAAATAAATGACAGCGATAAGTGTATCTGTAGTACCGACCAGCACGGCAACATCATCAGCATGAACAGCAACGGCATCACCTTGAAGTCTGCCAAGGATATTCAACTCAAGACGCAAGGACAATTCACGGCGGATGCTACGGGCGATGCGAAACTGACCACCAAAGCCAATATGACATTGGAGGGTATAACTATCAAGGGAAATGCCAAGACACAACTTGAATTGAAAGCAGCGGTGAAAGCCGAATTATCGGCAAACACACAGACGATAATCAAGGGTGGCATGGTCATGATAAACTAAAAAAAGGAGGAACCAGATTATGCCCAATGCAGCCCGATTAACCGACATGCACACTTGCCCCATGCAGACACCGGGGTTTCCGCCCATTCCTCACGTGGGAGGTCCTATTAACGGACCCTGTGTAGCCAACGTATTTATTGGCAAGATGCCCGCCGCCACAATAGGCGATAGTTGTATCTGCGTCGGTCCGCCCGACGTTATCGTCAAAGGCTCGTCGACCGTATTGATTGGCGGCAAGCCTGCCGCCCGAATGGGCGACAGCACCGCACACGGCGGTAGCATCATAGCAGGATGCCCCACCGTAATAATAGGAGGATAAGGCGTGGCGGACAAAACGACCTTCTTAGGCAACGGTTGGAACTTTCCGCCCCGCTTTGATGACGAAAAGCAAGCCATTGCAACGGTAAGCAACGAAGAAAACGTCCGGCAGAGTTTGTGGACGTTGCTCAGCACAACGCCGGGCGAACGGGTGCACCGTTACAACTACGGTTGTCACATCAGGCAATATGCCTTCGAACAGATGAGCGTCACCACGCAAACCCTGCTTCGCGATGAGATAGAACGTGCCGTCATTCTGTTCGAACCGCGTGTGCGAACAGATGCGGTTACGTTCCGCATCGA
>JAISHU010000080.1 GCA_031262385.1 Mediterranea sp. (in: CFB group bacteria) | reverse complement strand
CTACACTACAATTCTCTGCCCTATTTATAGAATCTGTTTATGGATTTTCCTTGATAAGAGATGGTTCCGTTATCTGCCACTTTAATGCCCGGCAGTTTTTTCAAGACATCTTCCAGATGAGAGTCGCCCGGCTTAACAAACGACGCCATATTATAAACCAACGTATCGTTTTGGGCACGAATGGGAGGGACCGTAATGGTTACTTCGCGAAGCAATGTCTCTTGTTCCGCCAATTCCACACGATTTATTTTTCCGGGCGTGTATGCGTCCGCTCTCCTTTTTAGTTTGCCGTAGCCGATGAAAGAAAACTCCAAAGAGTCGTTGCGATGCACGGAAACACTCAACTTTCCATTGTGGTCAGAAATGGCATAAGCATAAATCTTCCCTTCGGTCGTAAACACTCTGCAAGTTACGTTGCTCAATGGTTCGCTATTGTGCACATCCTTTATTTCGAAGGATAGCTTTACAACCTTTTCGAGTGTCTGCGACAGGGAAGTTTCTATGCTACATACATAGAAGAGGAAAATCCAATAAAAGAGTAATTTTTTATTCAAGTTCTATCGGATTATAAGGTCTGGATTTAACCCTTGCTTTCGCCTCGTCCGAAATTTGTATGCTTCCGTCGTTTGGTAATGCACTTACAGGGTCTGCGCAGTAATTTTTGTAAATGGCGCGTACTGTCTTTCGGCTGGTCTTAACAATGTCTTTTCGGCTCCAAAGATAGATGGGGATATAGTTGTCTGCCTTTTGTAATCCGCTCAACGCAAATTCAAAATTTTCTTGCGTATCACTGACGTAGAATACAAGTCCCGGCAATCCGTTGAATTTATAAGGTCCGTAAGGCATCTCAACTTCTGCGGAATACCATGCTACATAGTCGCGACCGAACAGAGACGTTTTGGCTTTATTGCAACGGTAGCCGGCAATTAGGGTATCGCCCTCCATAAGTTCCCACTTTAAATCCGGGCACGCTTCCTCGTATTGATATTTTTGTGTCATTCCTGCCGTACGTTGAATGGTTGCTTTGTTTTTCTGTCGATCAATCAATATGCTTTCGGTGAATTCACTTTTTTTGAGTGTAGCCAGCATTAAAGGAGCTGACTCAACTACTGATATTTTACCACGTGATAGTTCATCGCATAGTGAATCGAAGCGCAAACTGTAATAGTCGCAAAAGCGGCTATAATTATCGCCTATTTGTAGAAGAGTTATGCCTGTCTTCTTTTCATTCGGAAACTTTGCATCTTTTACAAAACGATAAGTATAAGTGACAATATATTTGGCTGGTTCCAGAATTTTCTTTGGGATGCTGTCTTGTTTTACATTAGACTTGAGCCGGCTCCAATCCAGAGTTTGAGCTGATAGGGATATGCCAAAGCATAAAAATGAGATTACAAATAAGAGATGTTTCATAAGGTATTATTATATTTAAGTAGGAGTAAAGCAAATCAATACTCGTTTTAAAGTGGTTATGTGGGCAAAGATAAAAAGGTGTTTCATAATAACCAAGTTTTGATTTAAAAAACTTAGTTACCATTCATTCGATTAGAATGATACCTAAGATCCGTAACTGATTCACTCTTCTGTTTCTCCCACTCCTTTATCCGCGCCAACCATTCTTTCAAATGAATGTTGTATCTTAGTAAGAAGTAATTGTGTAACAGCGAGTTGTTGTTTTTTCGCTTAAATCCGCTTACCGTCCGACCAACGCCGTACGACCGTCCGACCAACGTCGTACGAGCGTACAGCCAACGTCGGACGGTCGTACGACGTTGGTCGGACGGTAAAAATTGTACGGTATAAAAACAATAACAAGAAAGCATCAAAACAGTATCACTGTGTTATAAAACTATTTTTCAATAAGTTATAACGGAAAACTGCTTGTTGGGCAAACTATATGACTGCTTATGCGGCGCATTCCATAAAAATATGCACGCATCACGCGAGCTATCTGACGAGTAAAAGAGGAAGATAAGACCGAAAAGAGACTCAAAGCATGAGTAATAAGAAGATATTCCAATAAATTCAAAACGGTTTCTTATTTTAATCGTAATTTTGCAGTTTCATCAGGATAAACTATGTGATTATAATAATGATAGAAGAAATTAAAAAGGCATGCCGGGTGCTGCAAGAAGGCGGCGTGATACTCTATCCCACCGACACTGTTTGGGGAATAGGCTGTGATGCAACCAATCCGGAAGCCGTGAAGAAAGTGTACGAACTGAAACAACGTGCCGACAGTAAAGCCATGCTGGTGTTGGTAGATTCGCCCGTAAAAGTGGATTTCTACGTCCGGGATGTTCCCGAAGTGGCATGGGATTTAATAGAAATGGCGGACAAACCGCTCACCATCATCTTCTCGGATGCACGCAATCTGGCACCCGAACTACTTGCCGAAGACGGAAGCGTAGGTATTCGTGTGACGCACGAAGCGTTTTCGCAAGGCTTGTGCCGACAGTTTCGCAAAGCCATCGTATCTACTTCGGCGAATATCAGCGGACAACCGTCGCCCGCTAACTTTGCCGCTATCTCCGACGAGGTGAAGCAGGCGGTAGACTACATCGTGAACATCAGACAAGAAGAAAAAACCAGCCCTAAACCCTCCTCCATTATCCGGCTTGAAGCCGGTGGTGTTTTTAAAATTATCCGCCCATGATACAACGATTCCTAACTTGGCGCGAGACGCACATTAAAGAGAAACAATTTATTCTTATCCTCAGCCTGATGGTGGGCGTGTTTTGCGGGGTAGCCGCTTACTTGCTCAAGATGATGATACACTGGATAGAGAAATTCCTTACCGACAACTTCGAGGTGACCGGTGCCAACTACCTCTATCTGGTCTATCCGGTAGTGGGCATCTTCTTGGCGGGTGTCTTTGTACGCAGAGTGGTGAAAGACGACATCAGTCACGGCGTCACCAAGATACTCTATGCCATTTCGCGCCGACAAGGGCGCATCAAACGACACAATATCTGGTCGTCTATCGTATCGAGTGCCATTACTATCGGATTCGGCGGTTCGGTGGGAGCCGAAGCGCCCATTGTGCTTGCCGGCTCGGCTATCGGCTCCAATCTGGGTAGCGTGTTCAAACTCAATCATCACAAACTGATGCTGCTCGTGGGATGCGGTTCGGCGGGTGCCATTGCCGCAATCTTTAAAGCTCCCATAGCCGGACTGGTGTTTACGCTGGAGGTGCTGATGCTCGACCTTACCATGTCGTCGCTGTTGCCGTTGCTTATCTCCTCGGTCAGCGGAGCCACGGTGTCGTATATATTGATGGGACCGGAAGCGATGTTTAAGTTTAGCATGGACCACGCTTTCGAACTCGGTCGCATCCCGTTTGTTATCTTGCTGGGTATTTTCTGCGGGTTGGTATCACTCTACTTTATTCGCGCCATGAGTTTTACCGAAACCATCTTCGGCAAACTGAATCATCCGTATAAACGCCTGCTGCTGGGAGGTGTGATGCTGAGTGTACTGATATTCCTGCTGCCGCCGCTCTACGGCGAAGGCTACGACACAATCAACCTGTTGCTGAGCGGCACCAGCAATGCCGACTGGGATACGGTGATGAACAACTCGCTCTTCTACGGACACGGAAGTCTGTTGCTGGTGTTCCTCGTGCTCATTGTGCTGCTCAAGGTGTTTGCCACCAGTGCTACCAACGGCGGCGGCGGAGTGGGAGGTACCTTTGCTCCCACACTCTACTTGGGTTGCATCTTCGGCTTTGTCTTTGCCCACTTCACCAATCAGTTCGGACTGAGCACCTATCTGCCCGAAAAGAACTTTGCACTCATGGGAATGGCGGGAATGATGAGCGGCATTATGCACGCACCGTTGCTGGGCGTGTTTCTGATTGCCGAACTTACCGGCGGCTACGACCTCTTCTTGCCGCTGCTCATGGTGTCGGCATCGTCGTACCTCACCATTATTATATTCGAACCGTACAGCATCTACGCCATTCGTTTGGCACGCAAGGGCGACTTGCTGACGCACCACAAAGATAAAGCGGTGCTGACGCTGATGTCGGTGGACAATGTAATAGAGAAAGATTTCGTGGTGGTGCATCCCGAAATGGATTTGGGCGAACTGGTAAAGGCAATATCAAGTTCCAACCGCAACATCTTCCCGGTGGCGGATGCCGAAGGGGTGCTTATCGGCTTGGTGTCGTTGGACGATATACGCAACATCATGTTCCGCGCCGAACTCTATCACCGCTTTAAGGTAGCAAGGCTGATGACGGTAGTGTCCAACAAACTGAAGAACTCCGACAGCATGGAAGAGGTGATGCGCGTGTTTGATACCACGCAGGCGTGGAACTTGCCCGTGGTGGACAGCGAAGGACGCTATCTGGGCTTCGTATCGAAATCGAAGATATTCAACTCCTACCGTCAAGTAATGGTGGGCTTCTCCGAAGATTAACAACCTTATTATATAGATATGAGAATAGTTTACATGGGTACGCCGGAGTTTGCGGTGGAACCTTTGCGCCGCTTGGTAGAAGGCGGATACAACGTGGTGGGCGTGATTACCATGCCCGATAAACCTGCCGGACGCGGACATAAGATTCAATATTCGGCAGTGAAGCAATACGCGCTGGAACACCGTCTTCCGCTGCTGCAACCCGAGAAACTGAAAGACGAAGCTTTCTTGGAAGCACTGCGCGCATGGAAAGCCGACTTGCAGATTGTGGTGGCTTTTCGCATGTTGCCCGAAGTGGTGTGGGACATGCCTCCCATGGGAACGTTTAACCTGCATGCTTCGTTGCTGCCGCAATACCGGGGAGCAGCCCCCATTAACTGGGCGGTTATCAACGGCGAAACCGAAACGGGTGTCACCACTTTCTTTCTGACGCACGGCATGGACACCGGCAAGGTGATACGTCAGGCACGCATAGCCATTGCCGATACCGACGATGTGGGTACGGTGCACGACCGACTCATGCTGCTGGGTGCCGAACTGGTGCTTCACACCGTGGACGATTTGCAAAAAGGTGCGGTGAATCCCGTCGCCCAAGAAGTGATGACGGTGCACGGCGAACTGCATCCGGCTCCTAAAATCTTTAAAGAGACTTGCCGCATCGACTGGAACCAACCGATGAAACGCATCTACGACTTGGTGCGCGGTCTGTCGCCCTATCCCGCAGCGTGGAGTGAACTGACGTTGCCCGACGGCGAAACGATTACGGCAAAGATATTCGAGACTATGCCCATAGCCGAAACACACACGCTATCTCCCGGCACCCTGCAAACCGACGGCAAAACCTGTCTGCGCGTAGCTGCTGCCGACGGCTTTATAGAGATTCGTTCGCTGCAACTGCCCGGCAAAAAACGCATGGCTACTGCCGAATGGTTGCGCGGAGTGCGGCAGAAGTAATGCGGTTTTAATAAATATTTTACTCACTCAATGCAGTATTTTTCTTTGTAGCTACTTTATAGCGGCGTACGTACAAAAGAAAAACTTAATAACTAAAACTTAGTAACAAAAAAACTGTATTGATTATGAAAATGTATAACGTAAAATCTTTGATGCTTGCCGCTATGGCATTCTGTTTGACTGCTGCGTTTGTTGCATGCGACAACGACAACGAAAGCTCCACTGTAACTTTAACCGATGTAAACGGTAGCTATGCCGGTACTGTGAAGACCGATGTAGCTCAGCCTGCCTCGCGCGAAGCCAATGCTTCCGAACCCACCGGTACCGAAGTAACTGCTGCCGTACAAAACGACTCCATAGAATTTTTGAATTTCCCCGTTACCGACCTGATTGCTTCGATTGCAGGCGAAGAGCATGTTGACGACATTGTAAACTTGTTGGGCACCGTTGACTATAAAGTAGGCTTTTTGCCGTCGTTCGGCAAAAGCAACACTATAATCAGTCTGAGCCTTGACCCCCAAACACTGACGCTGCAATATGGCGAAGGAGAAACCTCCACGAAGATTGATGTAACGGTAGCCGCTACCGAAGCAGGTACTTATACCTACAACGGACAGACGCTGGCATTCAACTTGAAGGTCACCGAAGTAAAAGTGAACGGCGAAGCTTTCGACTTCCCCGAAACTACTTTTACCTTCAGCTTGGCGAAGAAAACAAGAAATTAATATCTTAGGTAAATAGATTCATATCAGATGTGTAACGACGAGGGCGTGCTGCGTAATAGCGACATGCCCTCGTCTTATTATTTTTGTATGGCTAATACCTCAGTTTATTAAAAAGCGCAAGCAATGATGCTTTTTATATCCTTATTAGTGTTATTTCCCTTCATAAAACACTACTTTTGCCACAAACTTTCGTTGAAATGGCAAAAAAACAGACCACCAAACGCACTGTTTCCACATCGCCCGGTTTCTTTGGGCGGGTGGCGGCATTCTTTAAGAGCGAAACACTCCACTTCATCATCGGCTTGGCATTGGTGATATTTTCGGTATATCTGCTCCTCGCATTCCTATCGTTTTTTTTCACGGGGGCGGCAGACCAAAGCATACTCGACGGCGATGCCGATCGGCTCTCGTCGGTGAACAACGGCGTACGTAACTATGCCGGTTCGCGCGGGGCACAGTTGGCACGCTATCTTATAAACGATTGTTTCGGTTTGGCATCGTTTCTCATCATTGTATTTCTTGCCGTTGCCGGTTTGAAACTGATGCGGGCACGCATCTTCCGACTGTGGAAATGGTTTGTGGGCTGCTCGCTGCTGATGATATGGGCGTCGGTCTTTCTCGCCTTTATTTTTCAGGGACAGTTTTACGACTCGTTTCTTATACCGGGAGGCATGCACGGCTACAACATCAGCCGCTGGCTGGAATCTCAAGTGGGTACTCCGGGCGTATGGATGATACTGCTGATAGTGGCTGTCTGCTTTTTGATATATCTTAGTGCAAACACTATTGTATGGCTGCGCAAACTGTTCAGCCTCAGCTTTCTGAAACGTAAACGCAAAGAGGTGTTTGTTGCCGAAGAGGGCGAAACTCCTCACGAGTTTACCCATTCGTGGACAGCTACCTACCCGGCTAAAGGTGCAAAAACCGAACAACCCGAAGAAGAACAACCGATTGTCGTCGGCGAACCTGCGTTTGTGGTAGAAGCACCAACCGACATACACGAGGAGACCGTCAAGGAAACTCCTGTCGACCTTATTCTACCTGTGACGAAAGAGACCAAGGAACCTGCCGAACCCACTTTCGACGTGGAGCAGATAGAAGACGAACAATATCAAGGTCCCGAACGCGAGCCGTTCGACCCGCGCAAAGACTTGTCGAGTTACCGCTTTCCTCCCGTTGAGCTGATGAAGCATTACGACAACGCCGAACCCTCTATCGATATGGCGGAACAGAACGCCAACAAGGACAAAATCATCACCACCCTGCGCAGCTTCGGCATCGAAATCAGTTCCATCAAAGCTACGGTAGGTCCTACGGTGACACTCTACGAAATCACTCCCTCGCAAGGAGTGCGTATTGCCAAAATACGTAACCTCGAAGACGATATCGCACTCAGCCTGTCGGCACTGGGCATCCGCATTATCGCCCCCATTCCCGGAAAAGGTACCATTGGTATAGAAGTCCCCAACTCCAATCCCAAAATTGTGTCGGGACAAAGCATCATCGGTAGCAAGAAGTTTCAGGAGTCGACCGCCGACCTACCCATCGCACTGGGCAAGACCATTACCAACGAGGTGTTTATGGTAGACCTCTGCAAGATGCCGCACGTGCTGGTGGCAGGTGCTACCGGACAAGGAAAGTCTGTGGGCTTGAACGCTATTATCACCTCGCTGCTCTACAAGAAACATCCTTCCGAACTGAAGTTTGTGCTGGTAGACCCCAAGAAGGTGGAGTTCAGCATCTACTCGGTCATCGAACATCACTATCTGGCGAAGCTGCCCGACGGCGGCGACCCCATTATTACCGATGTAAAGAAGGTGGTGCAAACACTCAACTCGGTATGTGTGGAAATGGATACACGCTACGACTTGCTGAAAGCCGCCCATGTACGCAATGTGAAAGAGTATAACGCCAAGTTTACGGAGCGTCGCCTCAATCCGGAAAAAGGACACAAGTTTATGCCCTACATCGTGGTGATAATCGACGAGTTTGGCGACCTTATCATGACGGCAGGCAAAGAGATAGAGCTGCCCATTGCGCGCATTGCGCAGTTGGCACGTGCAGTGGGTATCCACATGATTATTGCCACGCAACGACCTACAACCAACATCATTACCGGAACCATCAAAGCCAACTTCCCCGCCCGCATAGCCTTCCGTGTGTCGGCATCGGTAGACTCGCGCACCATTTTGGACCGCCCGGGTGCCAACCAACTGATAGGGCGTGGTGACATGCTCTTCTTGCAAGGTGCCGACCCGGTGCGTGTGCAGTGTGCCTTTATCGATACGCCCGAAGTGGCGGATATCACCAATTACATTGCCAAGCAACCCGGCTACCCCACCGCTTTCTATCTGCCCGAATATGTAGGCGAAGAGAGCGGAAGCGACCTTACCGACATCGATATGGGACGGCTCGACCCGTTGTTCGAAGAAGGTGCCCGCCTCATCGTCATTCACCAGCAAGGTTCTACCTCGCTCATTCAGCGCAAATTTGCCATTGGCTACAACCGCGCCGGGCGTCTGATGGACCAATTGGAGAAGGCAGGTATTGTGGGACCGACACAGGGCAGTAAGCCGCGCGATGTACTTATCCAAGACGAAAACAGCTTGGAAATGATACTGAACAATTTCAAATAACCCACTGTTTATACTCCATGAGAACGAATATCCTTCTGATAATCGGGCTGATTGCCCTGCTGCCTCTATCTGCACAAACACCCCGAAAGGTACTCGACCGCACTGCCGAAACCTTGCGACGCGAAGCACCTCTTGCCGTAGAGATGAACGTCGGCTCTTTTCTGCTGAAGGGCGATAAGTTCGTGCTTGACATGGGCGACACCCAAACTTGGTTTGACGGTCGCACACAGTGGACCTACGTTGCCGCCAACAACGAAGTGACCGTAATAACCCCCACCCCTCAAGAACTACAAGGCATCAATCCCTACTCGTGGCTTTCGCTTTACAAACAGGGCTATAAGCTGACACTCACTACGCTACCGCGCTCTTACGAAGTGCTGATGCAAAGCACCGACCCGCGCAATGACTTGAAACAAATTCGTCTTTCCATAGACCGTGGCAGTTACCTGCCGCAAAGCATTCACACTACGCTCGGCAGTGGTGAAACGTTTCTGATAACGGTCAAAAAGTGCCGTACCCGTCAATCACTGCCCGACACACGCTTCGTCTTCGACAAGAAAGCCTATCCCGATGTGGAGGTGATAGACCTAAGAGAATAGCGGACAAAGAATCTTAGAACTTTAAAACTCAATCAATAACTCAAACATATGGAAAAAGTTAATTGCTTAATTATCGGCTCGGGTCCTGCAGGATATACTGCTGCCATCTATGCCGGACGTGCCAACCTCAACCCGGTGCTTTACGAAGGACTGCAACCCGGCGGTCAACTCACTACCACTACGGATGTAGAGAACTTCCCCGGCTATCCCGAAGGCGTGAACGGCATGCAGCTCATGGACGACTTGCGCAATCAGGCAGCCCGTTTTGGTGCCGACCTGCGGGGAGGCTTTGCCGTTGCCGCCGACCTGAGCAGTTCGCCCTACAAAGTAACTATCGACAACAACCAAGTAATAGAGACCGAAACATTGATTATTGCCACCGGTGCCGCTGCCAAATATTTGGGACTGGAGGACGAAAAGAAATATGCCGGCATGGGTGTGAGTGCTTGTGCCACGTGCGACGGTTTCTTCTACCGCAAAAAAGTGGTTGCTGTTGTGGGAGGCGGCGATACAGCCTGCGAAGAAGCTGTCTATCTGGCGGGACTTGCCTCGAAAGTCTACCTTATTGTTCGCAAACCCTACCTGCGCGCGTCGCAAATCATGCAAGATCGTGTAATGAATCACGAGAAGATAGAGGTGTTGTTCGAACACAATGCCGAAGGACTGTTCGGCGACAACGGTGTGGAAGGCGTTCACTTGGTAAAACGGTTGGGCGAAGCGGACGAATCGCACTACGACTTGCCTATCGACGGTTTCTTCTTGGCAATCGGTCACAAACCCAACTCCGATATCTTCAAAGCTTATCTGGATACCGACGAAACAGGTTATATACAAACCCTCATCCCCGGTAATCCCCGCACCAAGATACCCGGTGTGTTTGCCGCGGGCGACGTTGCCGACTCGGAATTTCGCCAAGCCATTACTGCTGCGGCGAGCGGCTGTAAAGCAGCGCTCGAAGCCGAACGCTATCTGTCGGCAAAGGGACTTATCTAAAAGGATAAACATATTCCACTCAAGAAAGCCTGCTTCATCAAGCAGGCTTTTTTGATACTGCATCCGGGCAGGTTTTGTGGCGAGGAAAGTTCGGATGAAGTATATACTATCTTGTCTCTTCTCTTTAGAAGCTGTTTCACTAAAATCAAAAACAGCTTCTTAGAAAACGTAATAAACGAAAGGTGCAACCAAAGTAGCCAAGATAGAAGCAATGCGCAAAATGAGGTCGGTACGTTTGCTCATGCCGACTTCGTGTTGCCTGTTTTTATGGGGTTCTACATACACCACATCGTTCTGTTGCAGGTAATAGTCGGGATGGTGGATGATGTTTTGGTCGTTGAGGTTGAGTGTGATAATACGCTGTCGGTCGTCTTGCCGGCGAATGATGCGGATATTGTCGCGCTTGCCGTAAATGGTGAGGTCGCCCGCCATAGCCAATGCTTCGAGCAGGTTGACGTAGCTGTTGTTGATGGTATAGACGCCGGGATGGTTCACTTCGCCCAATATGGAAATCTTGTAGTTGACGATGCGTACCGTTACGATTGGGGCTTCTTTGAGGTAATGGTTGGTCTCGCGTACAATCAGTTCCGCCACTTCGGGCGTGGTAAGTCCGCTTACCTTTAGCTTGCCAAGGGTGGGGAAGGTGATGGTACCTGCTGCATCCACCAGATAATTCTGCAAGATGGGGGCACTCCACGTGTTGTGTGTCGATACAAAGTCGGAGTGGCTGTTGGGAACCACCAAGTTGAACGGTCGTACTGCATCCTCGTCCGAGCTGCTTACACTGATGGTGAGTAGGTCGTGAGGGCATACGCGCGCTTGGTAGACGGTAGTCGCCGTATCTATGGGAAGAGTGATTGAATCTTGCAGATAAGAGACCTGCTTGGTAGAGCCGCAAGCAGTGAAGACCAATACGACAACGAGTGCCGTTAAGAGGGATATACGGATTTGTTTCATGGCGTAAAAGAGTTATTCGTAGTGTGAGTAGCGGCGGTAGTAATAATAATAATAGCGGTGATGATGATAGTAGTAACCTTCGGTGTGGTTGACGCAGTTCACAATCATTGCCATTTTCTCGGTTTCCCAACCGTTATTTTTCATTTCGGAGAGTATTTCGGTCATGTGCCGGTCGGTATGTCCTATGCGACTGACAAACAGGGTATAGTCGGTCACTCGCAGCAGCGAGAAGGTGTCTACCACCAAGCCGATGGGTGCCGAGTCTATTACGATGTAGTCGAAGTGCAGGCGGAAACATTCGAAGAGTGCGTTCAGATGGTTTCGCTCCAACAGTTCCGCCGACTGTTCGTTGTGGGTTCCCGCCGTCACCACAAACAGGTTGAAGCTGTCTTTTACCGGATGGATAAGCTCTTCGGGGTCGCTCACCTTGCCCGACAGATAGTCGGCGATGCCTATCTTATCTTCTTCTCCGAAAAACTTCCCTATTTGCGGGTTGCGCAAGTCAAGCCCCACCAGTAACACGCGACAGTCGAGCAGCGACAAGCTTTTAGCAAGCCGGATGCTACAGAACGTCTTACCTTCGTTAGACCCCGCGCTGGTTATCAAAATGGTTTTCGCATCAACGGGCAGTTGCGCGCGCACATTGCTCCGCATCCGGCGGAAAGCTTCGTCCAACACTTGCAGTTGTCGCTTCTCGCTACGATCGCCTCTCTTTATAAAAGGGAGTTTCGCCACGATGGGCAGTCCTACTTCTTCGATTTCGTTGAGGGTGACAATCTTTTTTCGAAGCATGTTGCGCAAGAAGATGACGCCCGCCACCGCTATCCAACCCATCAACAAGCTGCCGCCATAAATCACAGTCGAC
Source organism: Mediterranea sp. (in: CFB group bacteria) (assembly GCA_031262385.1). GTDB lineage: Bacteria > Bacteroidota > Bacteroidia > Bacteroidales > Bacteroidaceae > Bacteroides. Next base: position 20,572 of record JAISHU010000080.1, on the reverse strand, counting down.
CGGGGGGCTATCGGTGCGACACTGTACATGGGTTCTTCAATGATGCGTACGCGGTCGGTACTGATAGCAAGTTCAATTCGTGCCCGTTCGCGTTGTTCCAGTAGAATCATATACAGACTGGATTCCAACTGCTGATGACGGTTCATTGACTGCACCTGCTGTTCGTGTTTCGGCATGTTCTTCACGCGCAGGTTGAAATATTCGCTTTTCCCCATAATCTCGTTGCGACTCATTTCAAGTCCCTCCCGCAAGCCTTCGACGGAGCTTAGCAGATTGCGACGGATGGCGTTGATTGTCTCGGTCTGCTTCACCACTACCGGATTCCGTTCCTCCATGGTCTTGAGCATCCGTTCGCGTTCCAGCACCTGCTGGTTGTAGTTGCCAATCATTTCCGAGACTTCGGTGCGCAGTACGCCGCTGTTGATAGGAAGCAGTTGATATTGTTTGGATTGATTATTCAGAAATTCGTAGATGTAATTACTCATGTGGAGTTGAATCTCCACATCCATCAGCTTGTCTTCGTAGTTTTGCTTGGCGTTCAGGTCCATCGACATGTTGGTGCGGAGGTCAATCAGTTGCTCTTGCGTTTTGTACGACTGCACGCTCTGTTCGGTATAGCCCAAGCTGTTGGAAATCATCAGCAGACGTTCGTCAAGGAAGCTAATCATGGCTTGAGCCATGCGCCTCCGGTGGCTCAGTGCTTCGAGGTTGTACTCTTTGATAAGAGTTTCCAGAATCTCGCGTCCCCGTTCGGGTTCGGTGTCGGTAAAGGTAATGTTCAGCACCGAGCCGTTTTTACTGGCGGAGGCTACCGACAGATTGCTGCGGCAGTGCGCGAGTGCCCGCAAGGAGTCGCCGTCGAAATCGTCGTACATGTTCATCGACTCTACGACACGTAGCAAGATATAACGAGAAGTCAATACAACTTTCTCGTCTTCCAGTCGATTACCTGTCAGCGACAGATTCCGGATACTTCCCGAAAAGAAATCGTTCGATTCGCGATCGTCGTCTTCGGTATCAAAAATGGCAATAGCCGCAGTAGCCTGATACACGGGTTTTGTGATACGAATATAAATATACGCACCTAAAAACGCCAGCACAGTGATAGCTAAAAACCATTTCCAATGTATCAGATATGAATATATCAGTTCTATTCCATCATTTCCCTTCTCCTCTGTTTGTTGAGGGAAATACATTTCATCACTTTTCATTTCATTGTGTCTTAAGTTTAGACATAACCCTTATTCAGACCTAAAGTCTCTAAATAAAATAGTCTCTATGCATCTTGATAGTGTTAGTTGAATCTGCGTTTTTATCATAGTTTCTACAACTTTGCAAAGATATTGAATAAATTATACATGAGTATAAAAAATATTTAGCAATTTATTTCTAAGGTGTTAAAAAATAGAAAATAGCCCGTACAGGATATTAGAAACTCTTTCCGAATCGCATTAAGTCACGTTCTTTGAGTGCCGCTTCTATCAATTCGGGCAGGCGGTCGGGGGTGCAGCCAAAGCAGGGGATGCCGAGTTTGGCTATTTTCTTTGCCAAATCGGTATCGTACGAGGGATTGCCTTCGTCGGACAGAGCCAGCAGGGTAATCACTTTTACGCCGGCGTCGCGCATCTCTTGGAGACGGCGTAAGAGTCCGGCTTCCACACCGCCTTCGTAGAGGTCGGAGATAAGGATGAATATGGTTTTGCGTGGGTCGGTAATGAGCGTACGGCAATATTTCACCGATTTGTTGATGTCGGTTCCGCCTCCCAACTGCAAACCAAAGAGCATGTCGACGGGGTCGTGGCGGCAGAGATCGGTAAGGTCTACAACCTGCGTGTCGAACGCCACCACGTGCGTGTCGAGTGTAGGCAAGCTTGCCAAGATAGAACCCATTACAGACGAGTAGATGATAGAGTCCATCATAGAACCGCTTTGGTCGATGTCGAGGATAACGCTCCACTGTTTTTGTTTGCGGCTGCGCTCGAAAAACCAAAACTTCTGCGGGATGATGCAGCGGGTGTCGGGGTTATAGTGGCGCAGGTTGTCGGCAATGGTGCGTTTCCAGTCGATTGCCGAGACATTGCTCAGGGGAGAGTGGTTGCGGCGGTTGATGGCTCCGGTAACGGCACGTCGCAACTCTTGTCCCAGTCGTTTGATGATGTCGTCGACCACCGTACGTATCATCTGCCGGGCTAAGAATTTGGACTTTTCGGGAATCTGTCCCTTCAGAGCCAGCAGTGTGCCCACCATGTGAATATCGGGCGTAATGTTTTTCAGAGTTTCGGGTTCAAGCAGCAGTTTGGTAAACCCTTTACGTTCTATGGCGTCGTTTTGTATCACGCTTACCACATCGGGCGGGAAGAACGTACGCACGTCTACCAACCACTTGGCAAGTCGGGGCGACGAATTGCCCAAACCACCTTGTTTGCTTGCTCCACCTTGCTTTCCGTCGGTGCTTGTGGTGTCGTCGTAGATAGCCGCCAGTGCGGCATCCATAATGCTTTGTTGCGAAGTAAGTTCTACGTCGCCGGCACGGTTGTCGACACCCGCCTGCCCCACGATGAGGCGCCAGCGCACCAGCTTCTGTTTGATATCTTCGTTCATCCGGATCTCCTCGTTCTTTAGAAATCAAATTCAAAATCGTTCAGGTTTTGCAGCTTCTCCTCTTCGTTTTCGTCCAAAGCCTCGGCAATAGCTTCGGCGGTTTCTGCTGCGTCGCTACCCCACAAGCCCGAAAGCAGTTCGTAGATGCTGTTCTTTTGCGACGGTTCAAACTCGCCGAAAGCACGCCGCAGAAACACGGCGGCGCGGTAAAACTCGGTTTCGTCGAGGCTTTGTACATAGTTGTCCAGCTCTTTCCACAGCGTGATACGCGACAATAGTGCGTAGCGGTTGCGTCCCGCCAAGCCTTCGAACCATGCTGCGCCGAGATCGGCGGGTACGCCTACCGACAGCCGTAACGACACCTCTTTGGCACACGCCCCGTCGTCGACCCAACCGTGTTCCAAGGCAATGGCGAAAGCCAAGCCCGAAAGATAAGCGTTGCGGTCGTCCGCGAAGGCAAGCTTTAGCAGTTTGCTTTGCCACGTCTTTACATCCACCCGTTCATCCTGCTCTTGTGCGATAAGCTCCATCAGGTTGATGCCCCCGGCAACGACCTTTGCCGCCCGAGCGTCGCACGCGGCTGCGTCCGTCAGCAACAAGGCACCGCGCAGAAACAGTTGTTCCAGCAACGGTTCCAGCGGTTGGATGTCGATGCGGCGGAGAGTGCCGTACTGTATAAGTTGCGACAACTGATAGGCTGCGCCCGCCACCTCGCCGAACGAAGATGCCTCAACCGCCTGCACTTGTACGGCAGCCAGCGCGTGGGCATAATTCTCGGTAAGCGCACATTCGCAAGCCGTACGCAACAAGGTGGTGGTCTGCTCTATGCCGACAGACTCTTCCAGCAGTTTGTTAAGCTGAAAGGCGGCGGCAATCTCTATGGTTTCGCCTTTCAATGTAGCTTCGACCACCTCAATCTCCACCTCGGGCGACCATTGGAGCGACCAGTTTTCTGCCCACGTGGCTCCCTGCTGCTTGCCGGGTATCAGGGTGACAAAATGAATGTTGAGCAACTTGAGGCGATGAAAGAAGGTGGAGCGACGGAGGTCGGTAAAGGCAGCTTCTTCGCTCTTTACACGGAAGTTCTCGCGTAAGTCCAAGCTGACGGACTGTGCTACGGGTGATTTGTACGGCAACAGTTTGAGTCGTTTGAGTTGACGGTTCATGTCGTCTTGCACAGGTGTCTGGCTCACTCCTTCGGGCAGGTTGCCTATGGCTGTGCCGATGTCGCAGCGGTTCACGGCTTCCGCCACCACCGAGAGGTCTCCGCCGCCCAAACAAGTTATCGCGGCATCGTGCAGGTCTTCGAGCACCGGCATGTTGCCTTGGTGTATCGAGGCAAGCGACTCTGCCAGTCGCACTGCCTCAATCACCGACGCCGACGAAGCGTTCCATCCCTCTTTTCGCAGAGCCGCCGCCACTTGCGACAGGTACAGGGCAGGAAGTTGCCGTTGCTGTTGCCGGGTCATGCAGTGCCACATCAACTCGAAGTAGTACGGCGCTTTGTTGCCTGCGCCGTAGCCGGTGCGACTGCTCAGCCGCAGATACGAATAGGGCATCAGCGTCGTGCGTGTCTCCACACGCGGTAGCCCGTGCAGCTCGGCATCGCTCATCGGCGGAAGCTCTTCCGTCAGTGCCGGGGCGTGGTAGGCACCTATTATCACGGCAATATCGGCGGGAGCATATCCGTCGGCAACGGCATGTGTCAGACAACGGCGCATGTAAGCCTCGCGCACCAGATTGTAAGCATACTGTGCGGTGTCGGCATCTTGTTCCTTGTGTTCCGACAGTTGCCGCATCTCACTGCTTTGCAGCAAGACGGCGTTGCGAAAAGCCTGCGGCTCAAGGTTGTGCTCAAAGTTCCGTTCCCAGTAGCTTTCGTAGTCCGCCTCGCGGTAGTGGTGTGCCAGTTGTTCGTACAGGCAGTCGCTGTACGCATAAAAGTTGCGGCGTGCTTCGTCGTTACCGTCGGGCATCTGTTCGCGGAACGCCAGCGACACCTCTGTGGGCAAATCGATAAAGCGTACTTCGGCGTTGTGCTCCGCCGCCCATCGTATTGCCTGATACTCCGGTGAGTAGTCGGCAAAAGGGTAGAGTACGGTGCGTATCGGCAATTCGCAGGTGTAAGCCAGCAACGCCACGGGCGGCGTGATGCGTGTGTCGGCGAGGTTATGCAGGAGTTCGGTGGCATCGGACGGTCCTTCGATAAGCACACAGTGCGGCTTCCGTTCGTTGAGGAAGTTTAGCAAATGCCACGAAGCCGTAGGCGAGAGATGACGCACGCCAAAGATACTATCCTTCATTGAGTTCGGTACAGGCGTTATACAATCCGCGCCATTTGGCACCCCGCTTCTTCATCACATTTTCCAGATACTCTTTCCACACACGTCGGTCTTTCTCCTCGTCCTTTACGATGGCACCTTGCAAGCTGGCGGCGAGGTCGGTGTCCGTAACGGTTCCGTTGCCGAAGCCTGCCGCCAGTGCCATGCTGCCGGTAATAAGCGAGATGGCTTCCGCCGTAGAGATGATGCCTCCGGGAGATGCCACCTTTTGTTTCTCATCGAGCGTGATGCCTTTGCGCAGTTCGCGAAATACGGTCACAATCTTCTCTATCACGGCATCGGCAGGCATCGCCGCTTTGAGGCGATAGTTTCCGGCAATCTCGGCAACGCGCTTGGTAACGATGTCCATTTCTAACTCCAAGCCGGCGGGCGGAGGTAACATCACGGTGTTGAAGCGTCGTTTTAGTGCCGCCGACATGTCGTTCACGCCGCGGTCGCGTGTGTTGGCGGTGGCGATAATGGAGAAGCCCCGCTGTGCCGAAAGCTCTTGCGAGAGTTCGGCGATGGCGATGTTCTTTTCCGACAAGATGGAAATCAGTGCATCCTGTACCTCGGAGGTACAGCGCGAAATCTCTTCGAAGCGGGCGATGCTGCCGCTCTCCATGGCGCGGTAGACGGGACTTTTAATCAACGCCTGTTCGCAGGGACCGTTCGCCAAGAGCAGGGCATAGTTCCACGAGTAGCGAATGTGTTCTTCGCCGGTGCCTGCCGTGCCTTGAATCACTTTGCCCGAGTCGCCGCAGATGGCAGCCGTCAGGTTTTCCGACAGCCACGACTTTGCCGTGCCCGGTTCGCCGATGAGTAGCAAAGCACGGTCGGTAAGCAGGGTGGCAATGGCAATCTCCACCAAGCGGTTGTAACCCATATATTTGGGGGTAATAGGCGTTTTGCCGCTTTTGCCGCCCACTACAAATTTCAGTACGGCACGGGGCGACAGTTGCCAGCCCACGGGTTTCTCTTCGTTGCGGTCTTCCAGCATCAACGCCTCCAACTCAGCTTGATAAAGCCGTTCGGCGGGGAGGCGGAGTACTTCTGTTTTGTTCTTTTCCATTTTGATGAAGGTCTTATATAATAAGGTGTAGTTATGGTTTAGGGATTGTTGGCTACAATCTTTGCTTTCAGTAGTTTTACCGCCCTGTTGGCAGCCTCGCTTACGACTTTATGTCTGTCGGTGGTGAGTGTGCAGAGGAAGTCGAGGTATTGTATGTCGTCGCTCAGCATCGTCACGGCTTGCGCTTGCCAATCGGAGGATTTAGCCTCTTTCAGCACTTCGAGTGCCAGTGAGTGTCGTTCTTTGTAGCCCAAGTTGTTCAGCAGACGCAGGCGGCGTAGGTTGGGCTTGCGGTTGTCTATGACGAACGATTTCAGTATCATCGGTATCATCGCTTCGCCTACGGAAGGTATAATCTGTGTCTCTATCAAGTCGGTAAGTTCCGAATAACTGTCTTCCAGTCCGCGGTTGAGGGGAGCAAACAGGCGGAAGTCGCCAAACATTCCCGCTTTAAAAGCTGTTAGGACGGTGTCGTAGCGACCGGCAGGTGCATTGGTAAGTGCCTCTATTACGGGACGTAACTGCTTATACGTAGCTGTAGTAATCAGTGCTTGCTGTGGTAAGACGGGGGTCAACCGTACGGGGTTGTCGATTGGAGCCGTGTCGCTTTGCGTGTAAAGCACGGCATAGAGTAAGTTAGTCAGCTCAAGCAACATGGAAGCTGATGTGTCGGCATCAGCGTGCAACAGTACTTCGGTTTGTTGTGCCATGCGCTTAAACACAGGTACTTTTTCGCCCAGTGCGTTTAGTATAGCGAGATGTTTGGATAGCCGCGGGTCGTTTTTGGCAAATTTGCTGCCTGCTACCAGCAGGCGGTCTATGTCTTGGCGAAAATCATTTAAAGGTTTCATATCTAATAATGTGCTAATTGTCAATATGCTAATATGCGAATAAAGTCATGTACGGCTTATTGTCCATTAATAAAGGAACGTAATCACCCGATTTGTAATCCACGCCAGCGGACGCGCCGTGAGGATGCCGGTGTACAAATCGCAGTCGAACATCACTGCCATGACCGTGCCGTCGAGTTGCGACGGAAACCAAGTTTCCAACGGAATCAGCACATCGTCGCCAAAGTAGGAGATGTCGCTCAATGTGAGCAGGTGTCCTTCGTTATCCTCTACAAAGACGGCGTAGTCGCTTTTAAAAGCTTTGTGCAGAGTTACTAAGGCAATGGGATGTTTGTCGTTCAAGGGATTTTTGATGGTGTTCTTTATCTGCTTCACCAGCTCGGCATAGTCGGTATGGGCGTACTGCTTAATCGCATTAATGTCGGCGATGGTAACATCGCGCTCTTTACCGCTCTCCCAGCGGATGCGCGGGTTGATGTCGCCCGGATAGATGTAGAGGCGCTCGGTTTGCAGGATGTAGGGGAAGCTGTCTTCGGCTTTGATGTGCTCTGCGGCGCGATAAGGGCGATAGTTGCGTGTCTTAAACAGGCGTCCGGTGTGTAGTTCTATCCAGTAGCCTTCGTCCACCCATTCACGACGGTTCGGGTTGTCGTAAGAATAAAATGCCAGTTGCAGCAGTTCGGCATCGGGCTGCCAGCGATTGTAGCGGTACAACTCGTCGAGCTTCCACGCATAACCAATCTGCTCTTCTATGGGCGAAGTCACTTCCGCCACATCCGGATGATTGAGTTTGTCGGTGAGGTAAGAGTGGCTTTTTTGTAGCAAGGCATGCAGATAGCCCAGTTGTAAGATGGGTTGGGTGTACTGCGCATTGTGCACGTTGTGCAGCATCTCAAGCAAATCGGTAAAAGCATTTTGAATGCCGCTTATATAGTAGTTGCCCAGCTCTTTTATCTGAATCTTAAGTCCCTTTTCGGCTTGGATATCTATGGCAGAAAGCCCTGTTTGCACAATGGTGTGCAGCAGTTTACCCGCCTGCTCCACACCGGTGAGTTGGGTAAGAATCTTCTTCTTTTTGGCGGCGGAGTGCGACCGGGTTGTGTTCCGGTTATCAGGTGATGCCGATGTTTCTCCCTGTGCTTTTTGCTCCTCTTTCGCTGCTTTGTTTTTGGCTTGCTGCAACAGTTTTTCCCGCTTTAGTGCAATCTCTTCGGGCACGGGCATCACGTCGAACGACCTGCCTTCGGCATACGCATACATCAGTGCAAGTACATGTTTACAAGGGGTTTGCCGACTGGGGCAACTGCAACGGAAGATAGGTTTATCGGTGTTTAGTTGGTCTACCGAACATTGATAAGGTTGTTTGCCGCTTCCGGCACACTGACCAAAGATGAGCGTGTGGTCATCGGTACGCTGAAGCTTGTCGAGCTTGCCTGTCAGTGCGCGCCCGTTTTTCATGGCATCGGCATTGGGTGCCAGAGAATTGATGTTGTACGGAGTGAGTTCCATGTGTGTAATGTGTTTTTATTGTGTTTGTTTCTGTGGCAAAAGTAGTGTATTTAAACAAACAGCAAAGAAATAGAGGAAGTTTAACAAAAAATAGACTCAGTTATTGTCGTGCCGAAGTTAATCTTTTTGAAGTGTTGCGCGCGGTTCTTTACCTTTTAGTTATCTTTGCGCGTCAAATAAGCAGTAAATGAAGAAGAATCCACCCATCATAAGCCGTAATGTAGTAGAGTTTGTTACGGTGGCTTTTGAGTTTTGCAATTTCGTGGAGCAAGCCGAACATCACCGAAAAGATGCCTTTATCGACACGATGCTGAAGTTGCTTCCATTGCTCTACCTGAAGGCGGAGATGCTGCCCGAATTTGAGGTTCTGGGCGAAGAAGAACCCGAAACCTTCGTAACCGAAGAAACTTATGAGGTGTTGCGCATCACCCTAAACAACATTATGGGCGATGGCGACGACTATCTGGACGTCTTTCTACAAGATATGAAATATAGCGACCAGCCCATTCGTCGCAGCGTGTCCGAAGATGTGTCGGACATCTATCAATCAGTAAAAGATTTTGTGAGTATCTATAAATTGGGTTTGACCGAGACTATGCACGACGCCATAGCCGTCTGTCAGGCTCAATACCGAGAATACTGGGGGCAAACTTTGGTAAATACCCTGCGTGCCTTGCACGAGGTGAAGTACAGTATGAATGACAATGACGATTAGAGAAACCATCGATAAAGAAGAACTGAGAGCCATGCCGAAGGCGCTCTTTAAGGGAGAGGTACATGTAGCCTCCACTGCGGAAGAAGTAAAGCGGGCGGTTGATTACCTGATGCGCTGCGGCGTGGTGGGGATAGACAGCGAAACCCGCCCTTCGTTCGTAAAAGGGCAGTTGCATAAAGTGGCTTTGTTGCAGGTGGCATCCGACGATGTGTGTTATCTGTTTCGATTGAATATCACAGGATTGACGCCTCCGCTGATTGCCTTACTGGAAAGTGACAAAGTGCTGAAGGTAGGTCTTTCGTTACGCGATGACTTTCTGATGCTACACAAACGTGCTCCGTTTCGGCAAAACGCTTGCCTTGATTTGCAGGATTATGTGCGCGAATTTGGTATTAAGGAGAAGAGTCTGCAAAAAATTTACGGCATTTTGTTCGGTTGCAAAATATCGAAGTCGCAACGCCTCTCTAACTGGGAAGCCGAAACGCTGACCGCATCGCAACAACTCTATGCAGCTACCGATGCGTGGGCATGCCTGCACATTTATCGGCATCTGCTGAATTTAAAATCTCACACCTAATAATATATATGCCAACTGTTTATTTGAAACCCGGCAAGGAGGAATCGTTAAAGCGGTTTCATCCGTGGGTGTTTTCGGGAGCCATTGCAACCCTCGAAGGAAAGCCTGACGAAGGCGATGTGGTGGATGTCTATACTTCCCGCCGCGAATTTATAGCCAAAGGACATTATCAGATAGGAAGCATTGCCGTGCGGGTGCTCTCTTTTAAGCAAGACGAACGCATCGACCGCGAGTTCTGGATGCGCAAACTGCGTGCGGCATACCTGATGCGCAAAGCCATCGGTGTGGCGGGAAACCCCACTAACAACACCTACCGCTTGCTGCACGGCGAAGGCGATAACCTGCCCGGCTTGGTGGTGGATATCTATGCCCGTACTGCGGTGATGCAGGCTCATTCGGCAGGTATGCACGTGTGCAGAATGGAGATTGCCGAAGCCTTGAGTGAAGTTATGAAAGAGGATATCGACAATATCTATTACAAGTCGGAAACTACGCTGCCTTTCAAAGCCGACCTCTTCCCCGAAAACGGATTCCTGAAAGGGGGCGGAACAGATAATATCGCCGTGGAATACGGACTGAAGTTTCACATCGACTGGTTGAAAGGTCAGAAGACCGGCTTCTTTGTCGACCAGCGCGAGAATCGTCGACTGCTGGAACATTATGCCGGCGGACGTTCGGTGCTGAATATGTTTTGCTATACCGGTGGTTTCTCTGTTTATGCCATGCGCGGTGGTGCCCGATTGGTTCACTCGGTGGACAGCTCGGCGAAAGCCATTGACTTAACCAACCGGAATGTGGAACTGAACTTTCCCGGCGATGAACGCCATACCGCATTTGCCGAAGATGCCTTTAAATATCTGGATAAAATAGACGACCGCTACGACCTGATTGTATTAGACCCGCCTGCTTTTGCTAAGCATCGGGATGCCTTGCGCAATGCACTGCAAGGTTATCGTAAGCTGAACGTGAAAGCTTTTGAGAAGATTCGACCGGGAGGTATCTTATTTACTTTCTCTTGTTCGCAGGCGGTAAGTCGCGACAATTTCCGTACGGCTGTTTTCACTGCCGCCGCCATGTCCGGACGCAATGTGCGTATTCTTCATCAGCTTACACAGCCTGCCGATCATCCGGTAAACATATACCATCCCGAAGGTGAATATCTGAAAGGATTGGTGTTGTATGTGGAATAAGGTGCTAATGCACTAATATGCTAATGTGCCAATTAGGCTGCGCTCTTACGCGTTCCTAATTGGCACATTCTTTTTGGGGTATTCTTATCAAAGTGTCAAAACGTCAAACGAACCCTCGAAAAACGCCCTTATTTCGGACTGAAGTACGGCTTGGTGACTTTCGTGCGAGTATAGCGCGTTAAACTATGTAAAATAGGCTACTTAATTATCACACTCACAGAAAGATGTGAAGAATTTATGTCAAAAAACAAAAAGCACCTTCAGCACGAAAAAACAGCCCTAAAAAGGACTTTATGAAATTATCCCGGCAAGTTAGCGTGCTAACTTGCCGGGATAACACAACAATTCGGCGGGAAATACAGCTTAACTTGCCGGGATAATTTCTTAAGCCGGCAGTTGATTCGTTGTTTCCGCGTCGACAGTTCGTTGTTTTCGTGCGGATGATTTGTTGTTTCCGCCGAGTTGATTCGTTGTTTTCGCGGAGTTGGTTCGTTGAGTAGCGGGGAATAATGCATAACGTGCGGTTTAAAGGCACGTTTTTCGCGAAGTGCGAGTTAGCAGAAAGCGCAAGATTGTGACATTATGATGCGGAAACAGGAGATAAAGTGCGAATGTGCTAATGAGGCACATTCGTACTTTATTAATCATTTAAAAGAGGTGTGTACTACTTCCAAGGTGAGCAAGTCTTTTTCGCCGCCTTTGAGCTTGACGTAGCCCGGAGTGAGGTCGTGCTGAATACCGGTGATAACGGTTTGATTCTGATTGCTGTTATCTATCGAAAGCTTCACTGGTATCAGCAACACGTTATTCTCGTCCTGCCAGTTCTTCTCCCATTCTTCTTCGTTCCAGTTGGCTCCTGCCGATTGTTGTGCTGCTTTTTTTAGTCCCGGCTTTTCGTTGAGTGTGGCGGTAACCAGTCGGGCGATGTTGTTGAACACGTATTGGTTGTTCGACCGTACGGTGTAGAAAGAGGTACTGCTATTGGGAATCTCGTTGCCTTCGAAGAACTTCTCCAAATCTTTTTTGCGCAGCAGTAGTACGGTACTCGGTGGGTTCATGGTGAACTTACTGTTGCCCGTTTCTTGCCGATAACCGGTGAAAGTCAGGCGCACGGCGTTGAGTGTATCGCCTTTAAGCGCTTCGTCAATCTCGTCATACGGAACAACGGCTTCTGTAAAGATGCCTGCCGGCGATTTGAGGTAGGTATGCTCGGTTTGGGCTGCCATTTGTTTCATCTCGTCGGAATTGATAAAGCGGTTGGCTTGTACCACCTCTTTGGTCGAAGCAAATACGGTAGCCGTGCTGTAATAGAGCGAATCGGTGCCGTCTGTCTTCTTCTTCAGAGCTACTCCAAGGCTGTCGGTGTAGTGGAAGCGGAATTGCATCTGTAAGTCTACACGGTCTACGTAGAGCACGGTGCCGTCGCCATACGTATTCTTGATATATACACCTTTAAATATTTCGTTGATAAACGTATCGGAATCCTTAAACTTCTCGGGGTTATTGCGATTCTCTTTCAGCATCCAGTTACCGAACTCTTTGCTCAAGGGGAAGGTAACATTGGGGTAGTAGGTGGATGTACCCGAAGAGTTGGTGGCATTACGAATAGAGTCGGGCACGCTGGTGTCGTAAGCGGTAAATGCGCGGTGTACGACAAATAAGCCGGGGTCGCTTGCCGAATAAGAAGGTTTGTAATATTGGGTAGGGTCGAAGTTTGTATATCGATTGGGTTGTACACGTTTGTCTAATGTGTAAGCGCTCAACCGGCAGGCATTCAGCGAATCGCCGTACCACGACGAGTAGAACACCACCAACTGGGCGGCTACCACACTGTCGCCCGCCATCATGCCGTAGCCTTTTTTGGTAGTGCTGTCGTAGTGGTAAACTTCGGGGAATTTAAATTCGTCCGTGCAGTTGAGTTCTGTGAGGAAGCTTGCTTCGTAGCGTCCAAATCCCGATTTAGGGTCGGTAAAGTGACCTACATATCCGGTGCTTGTTCTGGCAAACACAGAGTCGGCAAGAAAAGAGCGGGTTTGTACGTCGAAATAGGTGGTATGTGATTTGATGCTGTCGGTATCGGGAAGCATCCCGATACCTAATGCTCCGGTGTTGTCGTCGCAGCCGAAGAAAGTAAGGCCTGCAGCCAATAGCATGAGTCCTGTGTACTTTGCTTTCATATAATCTGTCTGTTGTTTATGGAAGATTCTATAGTGCTTTGTTACTTTATGCTTGCGGCGCTTCGGTTAAGCTCCACACCTTGTCGTAAAACTCACTGCAAGCATCGCCCATCTCTTCTTTGGGGTGATATTCCAGCAGGGGTTTACCGCAGGCGCGGGCATATTCCAGCACTTCGGCATTGACGTTGGGGCTTTGTACTACGATGCCGTCCGAAAAGTCGATGGCAAGTTTGGTTAGTTTTACGTAGTCAATGGGAGCTTTTAGTGAAGCCAAGTCTTTTTTGGCGACTCCTTTCACCGGAATGCGTCCTACAAAGGGAGCTTCAAAAGTTTGTTTAAATTCGTCGTCATACAGCGAATATATGACTTTGGATTTGCGGAACGAGGGTTCGTCTTTATAAGCTTTTTTGATGTAAAGCGGTGCTAATACCGACATCCAGCCGTGGCAGTGCACCACATCGGGTGTCCATCGCAATTTCTTCACCGTTTCCAATACACCGCGTGCGTAGAAAATGGCGCGATTGTCATTGTCTTCATATTCCACTCCGTTCTCGTCCGCCGTTTCCAGTCGATTCTGGAAATAGTCGTCATTATCTATAAAATAGACTTGCATACGGGCTGATTGTATAGAGGCTACTTTAATGATGAGCGGGTGGTCTGTGTCATCAATGATAAGATTCATTCCCGATAGGCGTATCACTTCGTGCAGTTGATTTCTGCGTTCGTTGATGGTGCCCCATTTAGGCATAAATGTGCGGATTTCCCGACCTCTTTCCTGTATGGCTTGTGGAAGAGATTTACCAATCTCAGCCATTTCTGTATCAGGGATATAAGGAGTAATCTCTTGCTCAATAAACAAAACTTTATTCACCTTTGTCATAGGACTATTCTCAATTATTCCGCAAAGGTATGTAAAAAAAAGGTTAACTGCAAGTGTGCGACCCTGTTAAATGAGCTAAAAACAACTAAACGCTCCGTTTCAACTACATCAGATTACTTGCCAATTCGCTCAATTCACTACGTTCACCTTTTATGAGGTTGATGTGTGCAAAGAGATTCTGGTCGCGCATGCGGTCGATCATATACACCAAGCCGTTGGACTGACTGTCCAGATAAGGTTGGTCTATCTGCTGAATATCGCCGGTGAAAACCATCTTGGTGCCTTCGCCGGCACGGGTAATAATGGTTTTGATTTCGTGTGGCGTGAGATTTTGTGCTTCGTCTACGATACAATAGGTTTCGCTGAGGCTTCGTCCGCGAATGAAAGCCAAAGCCTCAATCACCAATTGGTTACTCTTTTGCATATCTTCAAGCCGCTTTGTTTCGCTGGAATTGGAAGCAAACTGATGTTTGATGACATTGAGGTTGTCGAAGAGCGGTTGCATGTAGGGAGCTACTTTTTCTTGTGCATCGCCGGGCAAAAAACCGATGTCTTTATTGGACAACGCCACGATGGGGCGTGCCAGCAATATCTGTTTGTAGTCGCTCAGTTGGCTTAGTGCAGCAGCCAGTGCCAGCAATGTTTTGCCGGTACCCGCCTTACCGGTGAGAGCAACTAACTTTATTTGAGGGTCGCACAACACTTCGAAGGCAAATCCCTGTTCGGCATTGCGAGGCTCGATGCCGTAATGCTTGGTTTTGTTCACTCTGCACACGGTGCGTGTAAACGGATTGTAGCGTGCCAATACCGTGTTGCGGTCGCTTTTCAGCACAAAACATTCGTTGGGATGAATAATGTCGCGGAAGTCAAACTCGCTGATGTCCAATCCTTCTTTGGTGGAGTAGATACGGTCGATAAGTGCGGGATTGATATTCTCGAAGATTTCGTTGCTCTGCTCAAAGACGTCTGTATTCACCACTTTGTCGTTGATATAATCTTCGCACAGCAGACCTATGGAGCGGGCTTTCATGCGCAGGTTTACATCTTTGGTAACAAGAATGGTTTTCATTTTCGGCTTCTTTTGCTTCAAAAGGTCTACCACGGCTAAGATTTGATGGTCGGGGATGTGTTCGGGGAACGACTGCCACACATTGGGCGCTTCAATCACACCGCCCACAACAAACAGGCGTCCCAATCCTTCGCCCAGCGAAGAACCTTTGGTGAAAAGATTGTCATCGGTGATGAGGTCAAGTTCGCGTAGAAACTCGCGGGCATTGAAGTTAATCTGTTCGTTTCCCTTTTTGAACTTGTCCAATTCTTCCAGTACTACGATAGGAAGATAGATGTCATTCTCTTGAAAGTTCTTTAAACAGCTATAGTCGTGAAGGATAACATTTGTATCAATCACAAAGTTTTTCTTGGCTCCCATAATAAGTAGCTAAATTAGTTAATATATTTGCAGCGGCTAAGATATGCAAAGCAAATGAATTATCAAGAAACTTTAACTTATTTATATGAGAGCGTGCCTATGTTTCAGCAGATTGGTGGCGCAGCTTACAAAGAAGGGTTGGAAAATTCGCTGATACTAAACGCCCATTCGGGGCATCCTAATCAACATTATCACACCATACATATAGCAGGAACCAACGGCAAAGGGTCGTGCAGCCATACGCTGGCAGCCATTCTTCAGGCGGCAGGTTATAAAGTGGGCTTGTACACTTCGCCTCATTTGGTGGACTTTCGTGAACGCATCCGTGTGAACGGTGTGCCCGTTTCGGAGGAATACGTAGTGGAGTATGTAGCGCGCGAACGTTCGTTTTTCGAACCGCTCCGACCGTCGTTTTTCGAACTTACCACCGACATGGCTTTCCGTTACTTTGCTTACCAAAAGGTGGACATCGCCGTAATAGAAGTGGGTATGGGAGGACGATTGGACTGTACCAATCTCATACATCCTCTATTGAGCATCATCACCAACATCAGCTTAGACCATACGCAATACTTGGGTGATACGCTTGCAAAGATAGCTGTCGAAAAAGCCGGTATTATCAAAGAGCGGGTACCGGTGGTAATTGGTGAGACTACACCCGAAACAAAGGAAGTGTTCCGGCTGACTGCGGAAGCCAAACAAGCACCGATTGTTTATGCTGAAGCGTACAACGATAACCCTTATCCCGAGTTGGAGGTAGAACTGCAAGGACTTTATCAAGAAAAAAACACCCGCACCTTGCTTGCTGCTTTGTCCGTGTTGAAAAGCCCGGTTATAGAGACAAAACTCATCATCCCCGAAGTTGCCGTACGCGATGGCTTTGCCCATGTGTGCGAACTCACCGGACTAATGGGGCGTTGGCAGCGGTTGCAAGAACATCCCACGCTGGTTTGTGATACCGGTCACAATATAGGCGGCATCACTTACATTGTCGAACAACTTCGCCGTCAGACCTATCGCCGTCTACATGTTGTAATAGGTATGGTGAACGACAAGGATATTCGCGGGGTGCTTGCCTTGCTGCCGCACGAAGCCGATTACTACTTTACCCGTGCATCGGTGAAGCGTGCCATGTCCGAAACCGAACTGGCAGGGTTGGCTGCCGAAGCGGGCTTGCAAGGTAATTGTTACCCCGCCGTACCTGCCGCCGTACGTGCCGCCCTACAAAAAAGCCTCCCCGAAGACTTTATCTTCGTAGGAGGCAGTAGTTTTGTGGTTGCCGATTTGTTAGCGCACCGCGATGCACTCAATCTCCACTAACGCATCTTTTGGGAGGGCTTTTACCGCCACTGCCGAACGGGCAGGGAAATCGCCTTCGAAATAGGTGGCATACACTTGGTTCATATCACCGAAATAGCTCATGTCGGCCAAAAAGACCGTGGTCTTCACTACGTTTGCCATGGTCAGACCGGCAGCGGCAAGGATGTGCTTAATGTTCTCTAACGACTGGCGCGCCTGTGCTTCGGCACCTTCGGCCATGATGCCTGTAGCGGCGTCGATAGGGAGTTGTCCCGATACAAAAACCATTCCTCCGGCTTCGATGCCTTGGCTGTAAGGACCGATAGCGCCCGGCGCAGCTTGGCTGTTTATTACTTTCTTCATAATCTTTTAAGTTATTGAATTATTTACAATGCTTCTCTATTAATGCGTCTACATTGGGGTCGCCCAACTCTTTGGCTTTGGCAAAGCTCTCGCACGCTTCTTTGCTCTGTTTCAGTTGTACCTGTGCAATGCCCATTAAACGATAGGCTTCGCTGTACGAGGCATCTATGGCGAGCGCGTCGTGCAGTTGTTTGACGGCTTCTTCGTAGCGTCCCACACGGATATTGACAACCGCTTGTTCGGCACGGTAAGTAAGCTCATTCGGATTGAGTTCGATTGCTTTGGCAATGTCATCGAGTGCACGTTGATATTGCCTTGATTTCAGACCGGCCTGTTCGCGGTAGTAGTAGAACAGGTCGTTCACCTGACCGCCCACTGCTGCGAAGTAATCGTCGTAATCCTGCATGGCTCCGCGTGCTTGATCGGCATTCATCCGCACTTGTGCACGCTCCAGCAGATAGGGTGCGGCTTGTGCACCGTAAGGCTTTACAAAGAAGTTGACGCAACTGTCCATCAAGGCAAGCACTTCTTCGGAAGGGGCTTTCATCAGTTCTTTGGTCTTGGCTGCACTAAAGAAAGTGGCTGCCGAAGCCAGATTGGTGGTGTTTAGCTTTTCGTAGCACGCCAGCGCACCTGCATAGTCCTGTTTGGCAAAAAGAATATCGCCTTCCAATTGTGTATAGAGAGGCAACTCTTCGATAGCAAGGGCTTTGCGAACCTCTTCCAGCGCGCGGTCGTAATTCCAGTCTTTGTAGGGTTCGGCATCTTTGTGTTCCAGACAATAACCGTAAATCATCTTCGCCCGATTGTAGTACACATCGTCTTTCTTAGCAGCCTCGTCAAGTGCCTTATTCATATCGGCTTCTACCTTTTCCATGGATGCCGGTTCCTGAGAAATGTAGAGTTGGGTGGTAGCCCTACGCATGTAGCTGTCAGAGCTATGAGGGTATTGAGTCAACATTTGGTCGAGTAAAGCCATGTACTCCTCGGACGTCAGCTTGGATGATGTCATGTAGAGATATACCAAAGCTTGCTCTTCGGTATCGGGGAGGGCTTTCTTGATGCCGATGTCGAGCAGTGTGCGGTCGCTGAACGAGAGAGCGGTAATCTGTTGCGCTACGGCATAGTCGGCGGCAACGGCATAGCAGATGCTGGTGGTGTCTTTGCCCGAAGCTTTTTGTGCCAAACCCAACACTTGTCCGTCGGCATTCATCACCGGACAACTCACCATTTTGTCTTTCAGCGGAAGCGACAATGTATAATAGGTGTAGGTGCTCTCTATTTTATCGGTCTCCTTCACCGTACCGGCAGTGTAAGTGCGGTCTTTCTGCGTGGAGTAGGGTAGCAGATAGACTTGTGTCCCTGTTTCGACAGGTGTCGGTGCCACTGTCAGCGCAGCAACCTTCTTGCCGGTAATGGCGACGCGGAACTTCACTACATCATAGAGTTCGTTGGCACCCAGTATATATTCCACCGGCATTTGCGTTCCTTCCGAATTAATGGCGACGGCGCGTTTGGCTCCTTTAAACAGACCATAGTCCGACAGTGCGGTGCCGTCTTCGGCGACAAAGAATCCGTTGCCGGTATTCATCATTTTGTCGTCGGCATCGTATGTGATAACCGAGAAGACGGCGCGTTTGGCCTTCTCCACCCACTTAGGGGCTTGAGCTATGCTTTTCTGTGCAGTCAATCCGCACAAGAGCAATAAAAGTAGTAGTTTCTTCTTCATTGGTATATAGGCAATTATTATTCGTTATTCCTTCCTTTGCCGTACTGCTTCGTACATGATGATGCCGGCGGCAACCGATACGTTGAGCGACTCAATGCTGCCCAATACGGGAATCTTGACCCATTCGTCGCACAAAGCCAAGTGTTCGTAAGCAATGCCGCGGTCTTCGGCACCCATAATGATGCAGGTCGGTTTGGTATAATCGGCGGCTGTATAGTCGTAGTCACCCTTTTCGGTAGCTCCCACCAGATGAAAGCCACTCTCTTTAAGGAACTGAAGCGTGCGCGTCAAACTCTGTTCGCGGCATACGGGCAGAGTGTGCAGTGCACCTGCCGATGTCTTCACCGCATCGGCATTCACCGTTACGCTGCCTGTGGCGGGGATAATCACGGCATCTACTCTGGCACATTCGCACGTGCGGGCAATGGCGCCAAAGTTGCGCACATCCGTTACGCCGTCTAATGCCACAAAGAGCGGAGTTTTGCCTTGTTCGTACAAGAAGGGCACAAGGTCCTCGGCTTTTTGATAGGTGACAGACGAGATAAAGGCTACCACCCCTTGATGATTTTTGCGTGTGATGCGGTTGATACGTTCCACCGGCACACGTTGTACGGGCACGAACAACCCTTTGAGTGCGGCAAAGAGTTCTTTCGACAAGTCACTCTGTATGTCGCGCTTCACCAATATCTTATCGATCTCTTTACCTGCCTCGATGGCTTCAATGACGGCGCGCACGCCAAATATCATTTCACTTTTTTCGTTTTTAATCATTCTGTTCATTCTATAAGTTACATACCCAACAGTGCTTTGGCATTGCTTATAGCGGCTTCGGTAAGCGTGGCTCCGCTCAGCATGTGGGCTATTTCTTCTACACGTTCGTCGTCGGTGAGACGTCGGATGTGGCTATTGGTTTCGCGGTCGTTGTCTTGTTTGTAGACTTTGTAGTGTACCCGTCCGCGTGCAGCTATCTGCGGCAGGTGGGTAATGCTGATAACCTGTCGGTCTTGCTCGCCCATCTCTTGCATGATGATAGCCATGCGGTCGGCTATTTCGCCCGATACGCCGGTATCGATTTCGTCGAAGATAATGGTGGGCAACTTCACGGCACCCGCTACCATGGCTTTAATGGCAAGCATTACACGGGCTATTTCGCCTCCCGAGGCCACCGAAGAGATGTTTTGCAGCAAACCGTTTTTGTTTGCCGAGAAGAGGAAGTTTACCGTGTCCATACCGCGTTCGCCGGGTTCGCGGCGGGTTCCCGTCTCTACTTGAAAGCGTACGTTGGGCATTCCCAGCGGCATCAGGCGTGTAGCCATTTGGTGTTCCACTTCGGTGGCGGCGGTGGTACGCGCGGCAGTCAGCAAGGCAGCTTGCTGTTCCACCTTATTATATAGGGCGTCGCGACGTGCCGTCAGTTCGGCTATCTGTTCGTCGCCCGAAGTAATGGTTCTCAGTTTGTCGGCAAACTCAGCTTGTAACGCCAACAATTCGCTCACGCTGTCCACACGATGTTTTTGCTCAAGCGAGTAAATCAGGTTCAGGCGGTCATTGATTTCTTGCAGGCGGGCGGGATTGAACTCCACGCCTTCTTCCTTGGTCGAAAGCTCTTGTGTAATATCTTTCAACTCGATATACGTGCTTTGCAACCGCTCGGTGAGTTCTGCCGAGGGTGCATAGACCTTCTGTAAGCCGGTCAGTGTGTTCAGCACCTCTTTCAAAACGGTAAGCAGACCACCTTCGTCGCCCGCCAACAGTTCGCCGGCACGGTAAAGACCTGCCTTGATCTCTTCGGCGTGGCTCAACGTGTCTTCCTCTTGTTCCAGTTCCTCCTGCTCGCCATCGGTAAGTTTGGCTTCGGT
>JAISHU010000054.1 GCA_031262385.1 Mediterranea sp. (in: CFB group bacteria) | reverse complement strand
GTACAGCATGTGTCAAAACGGAGATAGAACTCCCTGCCAATGCTCTCGAAAGCGTCGAAATTACTATCACCGCGGTGAGGGAAGGGTTTAATCCTGATACGAGAACCATCCGCGCATCTGACGGTTCTGTAGAATGGTGTCCGATGGACGAAATCAGCGTGTTCTATAGCGAAACCACTCATGGAGGCAGCAAGTTTACTTCTCAAAACACAGAGCAGATAGCTATTGCCGAGTTTAAAGGTAGACTTGAAGGTATCATTGCAGGAGGTGAGGATTTTACCAACGGAAAATATCTTTATGGTGTTTATCCTTACTCGACAAATACCAGTTTTAATAACGGAGTTACGACAATCAGCCTTCCAGCCCATCAAACGGCAACAGAAGGAACTTTTGCCAATGGGCTGTTCCCGACAATCGCCCGTGCCCAAGGCGTGAACCTCGCATTTTATAACATTTGTGGCGGTGTGAAATTCACCGTATCACGAAATGATATCACCTCTGTCATCTTTAAGGGCAATAATGGCGAGAGACTGGCTGGAGTTGCAAATGTCGTTTTCGATGAATATGAGAAGCCGGCTATTTTGGATGAAGAGGTTGAAAGTAAAGGCGAAATCACCGTATATGCTCCCGCAGGCGGCACTTTCGAAGTCGATAAGGAATATTATATTGTAGCATACCCGGTAAAACTCAGCTCAGGCTTTACCATGACCTTCCGAACCTCTGAAATGAAAGAAGGAACTTATGTAAGCAATAGTACGGTTGAGATTCAACGTTCTGTTTTTGGTGTCCTTACTCAAGCCGATAAGGATGTTACATCGTGGACAGATATCACGTCCGGAGGCGGAGGCGACAATAGCGGTATCTATCTCGGCATTATGGGATTCAATCAGCAGTTGTACTCTTATCCTATCGGTGAACTTGCAAACACGAGCAAGAGTGGATTCGATTCGTTCATCGACGATTTGAATATGAAGAACGGCACGCTGTTGTATTATTCTGTTGATCAAGCCATCAATACGCTGCAATCGGTTCCTCTGCCTACGAATCTTTCGACGGCGGCTATCGTTACGTTTACTGACGGATTGGATCAAGGCTCAATGATGATGAATGTCCCATATAGCGATGATACTGAATATCTGGACGCACTCAATCAACGAATAATGAACGAGACCGTAAGTCGTCAACCTATTACGGCCTATTCTATTGGTATACGCGGGCAGGACGTTACAGACGTAACAAAGTTCCAAAATAACCTTACTAAACTTGCTTCATCGGTCGATAACGCTACCGAGGTATCAAGTATGGCTGAGGTTAATGCCAAGTTCAAAGAGATTGCCGAACAGTTATCACAAAGCAATTATATTCAGACAATCAATCTTAAGATGCCCGGTGTATCGAATGGTACATTGGTACGCTTTACATTCGATAATGTCAATTCTGCAGTGAGGTCCACCCTTTATATAGAAGGTACGTTTAATCTTACGGAACGTTCACTTGAAAACGTGACGTACGTAGGTCTGAAATCAAGTTCCGGAACAACCGTTAAAGGTATCGTTGACGGCATATTCGTAAGTTTCGCGTTCGAAGACGTTCATACCGACAACAACAAATTGATTGACAATAGTTTTACCGACGAATGGACCTATATCACATCCAATAGTACCTGGCAGATTAATTCCGAATTTGACAAAACGGAGAATTCAAGCATTGTAACCGAGCGCAGTTCGGCAGTAATCATGCTCGTGCTCGACTGTTCGAGTTCGCTTGGTGAAGACTTCCCTAAGGGACAAACCAATGCAAAGGATTTTATCAATACATTGTACGAAGCGGTTGGTGGAGATAATGGTTCAGGGGAGAATCAGGGAGACAACGGTAATACAATCTACGCTACCACTCCTACAGACCTTTCATTGGCAATATGGAAAGACGGAACACGCTATTACCTCTCCAAAGAAGAATACGACAAAGCGAACCTCTCCAATGCTGTTATTGAAGGCGTAACAATCATCAGTGGAGGCGAAAGTTTTATTCTTTCACTAAAAAATATTCAGTCTGATGGTATCTCCTCAGTAGAAACTGCGACGGACTTATATGGAGATATTATGCCGACAGCAAATCAAGGGAAGATTATAAGCGCAAAATGGTCTGATATAAATAATGCAATAAGTAAATTTGGTGGGACACAATTGGGAGGGTCTTATATTTATTACTATACTTCTTCCACTGCTAAGCCTTCTAATTCTGGTTATTGGGCAAATTGTATAAGAGGTTCAGGAGGTGCTTTAGGTGATGCAGGTTCTGCTCCTTATGTAAGAGGCGTTAAATCTACAAACTTTAGTTCTGTTATACACTGGACGAATCCTGACGACTTGAAATTATCAGTATTAATTAATGGTACTCGGGAATTTTTGAATGAACAGGAATATAACGAAAGGAAGGGGGAAATCGGCACCATCGAAGGTATAGCTATTATTGCAGGAGAAGAGAAATTTGCACTTCATCTTAAAAATGCACAGTCTGATCCCATCTCCACAGTAACCACTGCGATGGACTTATATGGAGATGTTATACCGACGGCAAATCAAGGAAAGATTATAAGCGCAAAATGGTCTGATATAAATAATGCAATAAGTAAATTTGGTGGGACACGATTGGGAGGGTCTTATATTTATTACTATACTTCTTCCACTGCTAAGCCTTCTAATTCTGGTTATTGGACAAATTGCATAAGAGGTTCAGGAGGTGCTTTAGGTGATGCAGGTTCTGCCCCTTATGTAAGAGGCGTTACAACTTTTGAATAGTATAAAAACATAGGCTTAAAGAAAGAGAGGCTGTGTCTATAATTTACACAGTCTCTCTTTTTATACGGAACAGTATGTATGAGACTCTGAATATACCAGCAAAAAAACCTCCCAATCTCGTAACACTCAGTGATGCCTCCAACCCCACCGCCTTGAGGTAGCGTGCTATAGTTGCTATCGTAAGATACTTTTCACTTTCGATTTTCGATACCTGCGCACGCTGCACACTTATCTTGACGGCTAATTCCTGCTGCGTCATGTTTTGTGTTTGCGAGTCTGCTTGATGGCTTCGCCTACAAGAAACGATTATTCGACTTCGTTCTCTCAAGTTACGGAGTGCCGACCCTGCCAATACGCTTATCCTTAACCTCGAATTTACATTCTCCATATCCATCTACTTTTTCAATCCAAAATATTTTTTTGCAACTACCGAGCACGATCAATATGGCAATATATTCACAGAGAATAATAAAACCTTTTTTGCAGTTCTTTTTACTCGAAAATTAGCATCCTGTTTTGAATAAATAGAGCATTTGTCAACGCTGAAAGAGGGTGTATCAAAACGACTCGTCCTTCTTTTTTCTATAACAAAGCCCGAACTTTCACAGGTTCGGGCTTTGTTATAGAGCTGAGAAAATGCAATGTTTACATCGCTTTCTTCTCTTTTTCGGTACTGGCTTGTACTACATTTAGCACGTAGTCGCCCAACTTTTCGCACTCACCGATAATGTCCATGTAGTAGACGCCCAACTGGTAGTCGTACGCTTTGTTGTTGACATCTACAATATTTTGATCTTTCAGGCGGTTTCGATAGTTATTTATCTCGGTTTCAAGATTGAATGTCTTGTTCACATCTACCGGAGCCGCGTGCTCACTGCGTTCCACCACGGCAATCATCTGCTTCAATGCTTCGTCGGTAAGTTCCATCATTCCGCGGATGTGCTCGTATTGTCCTTCGGTGAAATCTTGATTGGTGCGACGCTTGCGGTTAATGGTACGCGCCAAGTTGTAGCAACTGTCGCCGATGCTTTCTATTTCGGTGATTTCGCGCAACATAGAGCGGATCTGTATCTTACTTTCCGAACTCAGACGTCCTTCGGATACTTGGTTGAGGTAGTTACCTATTTCCAATTCCATATTGTCGCTGATGCTTTCGTACTTCTCCATCCGGCTGAACAACTTGTTGAAGTCGTCGTCTTTTTCGGTATGGAGCAACGCCTGCACCATATTAAACATGCGGCGGATGCGTTCGGCAAAGGCATGTATTTCTTTATCGGCTTGCAAGATGGAGAGTTCCGCCGTAGAGAGCATGCCACCCGATATGTAACGCAAACGATACTCTTCTTCGGGTTCTTTTTGTTTGATAATCACACAAACCACTCGTTCTATAAACTTAACGAACCATATCAATACCAACACGTTGCAGATATTGAAGCAGGTGTGGAATGCCGAGAGTTGGAACGATACCGCCACTGCCTGATCTTCGGCACCGAAAAGAGCTTCCACCAGCCATTTGACGCCCGTGGTAAAGGGGGTAAACAGAGTCAGCACCCATATCACACCAAATAGGTTAAATACCAAGTGAGCCAATGCCGCCCGCCGTGCCTGTGTGTTACCGGTAAGTGCAGCCAGATTAGCAGTAATGGTCGTTCCGATGTTTTCGCCCAACACCAACGCCGCACCCATTTCGAAGCCTATCCAGCCATTGGCACACATGATAAGCGTAATCGCCATCGTTGCCGACGACGACTGTACGATAATGGTAACAATGGTTCCGATAGCTACAAACAACAAGATGGAAAGGAAGCCCATGTCGGTATAGTTCGTGATGAACTGTAGCATTTGGGGGTTAGAACTGAGGTCGGGCGTGTTTGCTTTCAACAGCGACAGACCCATAAAGAGGAAAGAGAATCCGAAGATAAATTCGCCGATAGACTTGCGATTGCTTTTTTGTGAAAAGATAAGCGGAATACCGAAAGCAAGCAGCGGTAGTGCAAAAGCAGCGATATCGACTTTAAAGCCTAAGAGAGAGATTAACCACGCTGTAACCGTTGTTCCGATGTTGGCACCCATGATGACACCTATCGACTGTGCCAAAGTGAGCAGACCGGCGTTTACAAAACTTACCACCATTACCGTGGTAGCCGAAGAGGACTGAATAATAGCCGTGATAAGTAGCCCCGTAAAAACGCCCGTAACTCTATTGGTCGTCATTGCCGTCAATATTTTCCGGAGACGGTCGCCGGCAGCTTTTTGAAGTCCCTCACTCATGATTTTCATGCCATACAAAAACATGCCGAGTGAGCCAAGTAACTTTAAAAAGTCATAAAAAGAATAATCCATCTTTATTTATTTAATTGGTTTTATGTTATAAGTGGTACGATAATGTGTATCTTGCGCGTCTTTTAACGCACATGGCAGTATCATTGATTCTATTATATTTAGTTTACACTTATGGCACATACCTTAAAAATTTGGTGCAAAAATAGTAATATTTATAAAGATATACCTATCGGTAGCACACTTTTAGAAATTTATCATGCATTCGCACTTGACTTTCCTTATCAAGTAGTAAGTGCTAAAGTCAACAACCGTTCCGAGGGTTTAAACTTTCGTGTGTACAACAACAAAGACGTCGAGTTCTTGGACGTACGCGACCCGTCGGGCATGCGTACCTACGTGCGCAGTTTGTGCTTCGTGCTCTACAAAGCGGTAGGCGAACTCTTTCCGGGCGGCAAGCTTTTTGTGGAACATCCCGTGTCGAAAGGTTACTTCTGCGACCTACAGATAGGGCGTCCGTTAACGCTGGAAGATGTTACCGCACTCAAACAACGGATGAAAGAGATTATTGCCCGCAACATCCCCTACCGGCGCACCGAATGTCACACCGCCGAAGCCGTACGCATCTTTAGCGAACGGGGCATGGACGACAAGGTAAAACTGCTCGAAACCTCGGGTTCTATCTATACCTATTATTATACGTTGGACGACACCGTCGATTATTACTATGGCAATCTGCTGCCGAGCACCGGCTTCCTCTACTTGTTTGATTTGGTAAAATACTACGACGGACTGCTACAGCGCATTCCCAACAAAGAGAATCCTACACAATTGGAAGAGGTGGTGAAACAAGAAAAGATGCTCGACGTGTTTAAAGAGCATCTCAACTGGAACCACATCATGGGTCTCAGCAATGTGGGCGACTTCAATCTGGCGTGCCAAAGCGGACATGCCACCGATCTCATCAAGGTGGCGGAAGCGCTTCAGGAGAAGAAGATTGCCAAAATTGCCGATGACATTTATAACCGCGGCGAAGGCGACAACCGTGTACGGGTGGTGCTTATATCGGGACCGTCGTCGTCGGGCAAAACGACCTTCAGCAAACGACTGTCGGTACAGTTGATGACAAACGGACTGAAGCCCTACCCCATTTCGCTGGACGACTATTTCCTCGACCGTATCGAAACACCGCGCGATGCCAAAGGAGAGTACGACTACGAATCGCTGTACGCGCTCGACCTGAAACTCTTCAACGAGCAACTACACGCACTGCTTAACGGCGAAGAAGTGTCACTGCCGCGCTACAACTTTACACTGGGCAAGAAGGAGTATAAGGGCGATAAGCTGCGCATCGACGAGCAGACCATTCTTATTCTCGAAGGCATTCACGCACTGAATCCCGAACTGACCCCACAGATAGACGATGCGCAAAAGTACAAAATCTACGTATCGGCACTGACCACCATTTCGCTCGACGACCACAACTG
>JAISHU010000063.1 GCA_031262385.1 Mediterranea sp. (in: CFB group bacteria) | reverse complement strand
AACAGAGAAGTTAAGCCTTGTCACGCCGATGGTACTGCGTAACAGTGGGAGAGTAGGTAGTCGCCGTTTTTTGAAGAAGCCTTCTTTGCAGAAATGCAAGGAAGGCTTTATTCGTATATGCATATTTGTCGTTTGCAGGCAGCTTGTACGTTTAGACATATTTGCTGGGACTTACGCCAAATTGCTTCTTGAAGTTGGCAGAGAAGTGGGGCAATGTGCTGAAACCGGTAAGGTCGGCTATCTCCGAAATGTTAAGCTTGCCTTCGCGCAGGAGTTCGGCGGCACGGTTCAATCGGTAGGTCTTGAAAAAGACATTGGGATTGACACCCGTGAGTCCTTTTATCTTGTAGTAGAGCTTGGTACGCGAGATGTGTAATGCTTCGGTGATTTGCTGGATGTTGAGTTCTGAGTTGGAAAGACCGGTTTCCATCAGTCGATACAGTTCGGTCATGAAAGCTTTGTCTTGCGGCGATAGGGTATTCTTACCTAATTTGTCGGTCTGTGTTTTGTGTACCAGCAGGTTGCGCATATGCTCGCGGTTCTTGAGTTGCGAGCGTATCAAGGCAAGCAGGTATTGCGGGTCGAAAGGTTTGCTGACATAGGCATCGGCGCCGTTATCCAGACCTACCACTTGACTTTCGGTATCAGCTTTGGCGGTAAGCAGTATCACGGGGATATGGCAGAGCTGAATGTCGGTTTTGATACGATTGCACAGTTCGTAGCCACTCACGTTGGGCATAATGACGTCGCTGATAATCAGGTCGGGTGCCTCTTCTTCGATGGTTCTTAGTGCAGTGTCGGCATTGAAGCGCACGATTACCTTGTAGTACGCCGAGAGGAATGTGCTGAGGTAGTGTCCCACTTCGGTATCGTCGTCCACCACCAAAATCTTATATTCTTTAGTGTTGTTCTCTTCTTGCGGAAGGTCGCCCAGTTGTTCGCGTGTCTGCAATGGGAAGACTTCGTCCTGTTTGTGCTTATCTTCCACCTTCTCGGTGTCGGAATAGGCGGTATCGGACATGGGAAGTGTCAGTGTAAAAGTGGTGCCGAGTCCTTCGGCATTACTTGTGGCAGTGATGGTACCGTGGTGTAGATGTGCCAGTTTGCGCACGTAGTAGAGTCCGATGCCGGTACCGGTGTTGAGCGTGGCAGAATCGTTATCCACTATCTGATAGTAGCGGTCGAACACCCGTTCGAGCTTATCGGCAGGGATACCTACGCCCGTGTCGGATACGGTGATGACGATGTTTTGGCGGATGATGTCGAGTGCAATCTTGATGCTACCTCCTGCCGGTGTAAACTTCATAGCGTTGGAGAGCAGGTTGCCGATGATTTTGTCTAATTTATCGGTATCAATCCATGTGATGAGCGAGTCTTCCAGACCGGATATTTGCAGACGGATGTTTTTGTTATCGGCATTGATACGGAAGATGTCGGTCATGTTTAACAGTTCCGATATAATATCAACACGGCGTACATGCAGTTGCAGGGTATCTTCTTCGAGTTTGTTGAAGTCCATAAGTTGGCTTACCAGTTTGAGCATTCGGTTGACGCTGCGTTGCATGATGTAGAGCATCTTTTTGTTGTCGTCGCGAATCGTATGGTCGTCGCAGAGTGTGTTGAGCGGACCGGCAATCATGGTGAGCGGTGTTCGGAACTCGTGCGATACGTTGGCGAAGAAGCGCATGTTCATCTTGTTAATCTCCTCTTCTTGTTCTTTCTGATGTTTTATTTGCAAAGCTTCGTAGCGGTCGCGAACCACTTTCATTCGTAGTCGGATGGCAAAAAAGGCAACGACGGCGAATAGTATGATGTAGGTTATGACGGCGGGTGTACTTTTGGCAGGTGCATGTAGGACGTTTACCTTGATGATGTTTTCGGCTTCGGACTGTGTGTTGTCTTTGTTGGTTGCTTTAACGTGGAACAGGTACTTTCCGGCAGGCAGATTGGAATAGTAGGCTTCGCGGTTGCTGCCGGCGTCAATCCATTCGTGGTCAAATCCTTCCATCTTGTAGAAGTAGCGCACGCGGTCGAACTCGCTGTAATCTAAGGCTGTGAACGAGAGGGTGAAGGAGTTTTCGTTGTGTCGCAGGGTGATGTCGGGGTCGAACGAGATGCCCCGGCTGATGCTGCGGCTGTTTTGCGGTGAGACATTGCGGTTGTTGACTTTCAGGTTTTCGAACACCAGCGACATGGCGCGTTTGGGTTCCGATTCGGCAGGGTTAAAGAAGGTCAGACCGTGGGTGGCGCCGAACACCAGTACGCCCTCTTTGGTGTGGTACGAACTGCGTTCGTTAAACTGGTTGCCTCCGATGCCGTCACTTTTGTAGTAGTTGACAACTTGTCCGTTTTGTGGGTTAAATTCGCTAAGACCGAAGAGGGTACTTATCCAGATATTACCTTGCGTGTCTTCCTCAAGAGAGCATACATCGGGGCAAGAAATATGGGGGATGGGTACAATGGAATCGGTGTCGAACGAATAGCGAAATACGCCGTTGAAGAAGGTGCCGAACCAAAGGTTACGACGTGAATCTTCGAGTACCACAGTGGGGACGAAGGTAGAGTGAGCCAGTGCAGGTATGAGTTTAATCTCTTTAACTACCTCGCCGCTACTGTTCAGCAGCACAGGATTCTCTTGGAAGGTAGCCACAAGGATGTGTCCGTCGGAGAGCTGTTTGATTTGGTTCATAAAGTAGTCGCGCGAACTGTCGTACAACGGCACGGCTGCAAAGTTATCGGCTCCCTTGCGCAGTACGTACACGTTGGCACTCGTGCCTACGGCATAGATGGTGCCGGCGCGGTCGTGCATCATGTCGTTGACGGAGATGGGGAGCCAGAAGTCTTGCACGCGCGTGAAACGTCCGTGTTCGAAGCGGCAGCGAAACAGGCGGTTGGTTGTGGCGATAAGCCAAATGTAGTTGTCGTTGTCGACGAAGAGATACTTGATATTGTTCTTGATTTGCCGTTCAGAGTGGCTTAGAAATTCGGACGCATCAATGGTGCGGATGGTTCCGTGTTGTGTGTCGTAAACGGAGACACCTTTCTCGGGCGATACCACCCAGAGATTGTTGTTGTGATCTTGGGCTACGGCGGTAACCGAGTGGTTGAAGGCCGAAGCCAGATAGTTGTTGGGGTTGAAGTGCTTGCGATAGCTATACACTACCGCGAAGCCGTGGTCGGCGGAGCCGAGCCAGAGGTTCTTCTTGGAATCGGTAAAGATGCCGGTGACGGTGAAGTCGGGTGCGGCAAAAGGAAACTCGTCTTCCGACTGTGCGATGACGACGTTCTGTTCGGCATTATAGAGAAAGAGTCCGTTGCTGGTGTTGAATAGCAACGAGTTATCCGAATAAGGAGCGATGAGGTTGATGATAGACGAACGCAATGTAGGGTGATGGACGATGGACGTGGGTACAGGCACGAATACGTGGTTGCGCGTGTCGAAGATAGACAACTGATTGCCCGACACCAGCCACAACATGCCGTTATCTTGCAGGTAGGCATAGTGTATGTAGTCCGAATGTCGGTAAGCATTTCTTTGTTGCAGGGTTTCGGCGTTGTAGCGGGTGATGGTATAGTCGCTCACCGACCAGAGGTTGCCGTTCTTGTCGGCAAAACAGCGGGTACTCCAGCGGTAGTCGGCATTGAACTTGGGGATGACTACGCGGAAGCATTTGTCTTGTTCGTCGTACTGACAGAGTTGTGAACCGTTGCTGAGGAAAATCTTACCATACGAGTCTTCGAGCAGTTGCACCACGTAGCTGTTGTCGCTATTTAGCGGGATACGTTCGAAGCAATCGCGGTCAGTGTAGAGACAGACACCGAAGCGTGTGGCAACCCAGAGGCGGTTGCGCGAGTCGTGCAGGATGTACGACACTTGGTTGTGGGTGAGACTGGTAGAGTCTTCGGTACTGTAATATTGATAGAACTCACGTACGGTGTGTTTGTTCAGTCCACGCAGCGTGCCAATCCAGATGTGTCCCAGCGAATCCTCACCAAACGCAGTAATGGCTTGATTGGAGATTTCGGTAGAGATAATGCGACTGTCGTTGAGAGGAGCGCTATCGGTGTGTTTTTGTGTGCAAGCATGGGCTAATAGCACCGGCACGAACAAGGCATAGATGAGATGTTTCATGTTTCATAGATTATATTTGGAGTTCAAAAATACAGCTTTTATTTATAGCAGAAGGTACTGTAGAGGGGATTTTGTATGAATACATAAATATTTGAATAAATGAATAAATGTTTTTGTCGAAAAAGGTAAGCATTCTATCAGAATCAGAAAGTGCAGGATAAGTAATACCCTTACTTTTGCGATATATCCTTAATCCTAAATTCAATATTATGTTATTATGAAAAGTTATAGTTTTTTTGAACAAAGAAGAACGGCTCGTTTGTGCTTGTTGTTGCTTCTTCTATTAGGTGTAGGAGGGTTGCATGCGCAAACCCTTCGGCTATCCGGAACTGTTACCGACGAGAAGGGCGAAGGCCTGATTGGTGCAACGGTAGTAGTGAAAGGCCTCGACACCGGTGTGAGTACGGACATTGACGGTAATTACAGCTTGGAAGTGTCTTCTACGGCCACATTGATATTCTCATATATCGGCTACAACAGTCGCGAAGAGGATGTGAACGGGCGCACGCGTATTAATGTACAACTGAGCGAAGCCATGACCGGACTGGACGAAGTCATCGTGGTAGGCTACGGTGTTCAGAAAAAATCGTCCGTGACGGGCGCCATCGCGCAAGTCAAGGCAGAAGATATGGAAAACCGCACCATTACACGTCCCGAGCAGGCGTTACAAGGTAAGGCTGCCGGCGTGCAGGTTATCCAAACATCGGGTGCTCCGGGCAGTTCGCCGCAAGTGCGGGTGCGCGGTTACAGCTCCAACTCCTCTTCTTCTCCTCTCTTTGTGGTCGACGGCGTGCGCATGTCGAACATCGGAGGTATCGACCCTAACGACATAGCCTCGATGGAGGTACTGAAAGATGCCGCTTCGGCAGCCATTTACGGTGCGGAAGCAGGTAACGGCGTAGTGTTGATTAGCACGAAGCGCGGCTCTCCCGGCTTCTCTAAAATCAGCTACGATTTCCAATACACCGGACAAAATCTTGCCCGCATTCCCAAGATGCTCAACTCCTCGCAGTACATCGACTATATGACCGAAGGCGGATACTTCCCCTTGGTGGACATTATGACCAAGTGGGACGGTGTCACCAACACGTCGTGGGTAGACGCTTCGTTCGAAACCGCACAGATGCAGCGACACAATCTGGCTGTAGAGGGCGGTAACGACCGTGGTACCTACTACCTGTCGCTCTCCTATCTGAACAACGACGGTATCGTAAAGGGCAACAAAGATGTCTACAAACGTCTCACTGCCACTATCAACGCCGACTATAAGATAAAGAACTGGCTCAAGGTAGGCAGCACCAATATGATTGAGAAGTACGACGTGAAGTCCGTCTCGGAAAACAATGAATACGGCTCGCTGCTGGCAGCCGTGCTTCAGCTCGACCCGCTGACTCCCGACGTTTATTCGCCCGACAACCTGACGAGCGACATGCGTAATGCCATGCGCAACGGTCGCACGCTGCTGACCGACGAGAACGGCAACTACTACTCGGTGTCGCAGTTCTATACTTCCGAGCAGATGCACCCCATGATTATGCGTGATCGCAGCACGTCGACCAACGGTGGTTTCACAGTGAACGGTTCGCTGTATGCCGACTTCACCCCGTTCAAGGGCTTTACCTTCACAAGCCGCTTTGGCTACCGCCTGTCGGGCAGCAACAGCTCTAACTTTAACCATCCTTACTACGGTAATGCCACACAGAGTCGCGACTATGCCGACATCAGCGGCAGCACTTCCACCGGTATCTATTATCAGTGGGAGAACTTCGCCAACTACACGCACACCTTCGGCAAACACGAAGTAGGTGCCATGGTAGGTATGTCGTTCCAGAAGTCGCAAAGCAACTATACCACCGGCAACCTGCAAGCCAACGACGAACACGCCATTCTGAAGAACGACCCGCTCTTTGGCTACCTTAACTACGCCGCCGCTTCGGCCACGCGCAGTGTGGGAGGCGAAGAGAACTTCACCACGAAGAACTCTTACTTCGGACGCTTAAACTACAACTATGGCAACCGTTACTTCCTTCAAGCCTCGCTGCGTGCCGATGCCGCCGACTTGGCCTACCTGCCTGCCGAAAACCGTTGGGGTTACTTCCCCGCTGTTTCCGTGGGATGGGACATTGCGAAAGAAGCCTTCATGGCTAACACCGCCAACTGGTTGTCGCAACTGAAACTACGCGGTAGCTGGGGACAGAACGGCTCGCTGGCAGCACTGGGCGGCTACTCTTACAGTACCGACATGGCAAGCTCGGGCAACTATCCCTTTGTGAACGGAACAACCTATGTGCTGGGTGCACGCCCGTCTACCATGGGTAACAAAGACTTGCGTTGGGAAACCTCTACGCAGACCGACATCGGCTTCGACGCACGCTTCTTCAATCAGCGGCTGTCGTTTAGCATGGATTACTATATCAAGAAGACCACCGACCTTCTGGTGGGCGGTACCACACCGTCGCTCTCCATCGGAGGTGTTGCCCCGGTTATCAATGCGGGCGACGTAGAAAATAAAGGCTTTGAGTTCGAACTGGGCTGGCGCGAACAGATTGGCGACTTCCGCTATGGCATCAGCGCTAACATGGCTACGTTGAGTAATAAAGTTACCTTCCTCGATAAATCGCTTACCCGCATCCAAGGAACTACTTTCCACACCTACGGCGGTCTCTCTTACTTTGAGGAGGGCTACCCCGTCTATTACTTCCGCGGCTATAAGGTAGATAAAATCGACTCAACAACAGGCGACCCCATCTTTGCCGACATCACCCCCGACGGCATCATCAACGAAGACGATAAGACCGAAATCGGCGATGCTATCCCCAGCCTGACCTACGGTATTACGCTGACAGCCGCCTACAAAGGCTTCGACTTCGTAGTGTTTGGTACCGGCTCGCAAGGCAACCAGATATTTAATGCCATCAACCGTCCCGACTATCCGCAAAGCAACAAACTGAAAGAGATATGGTACGACGGACGCTGGACCAAGGACAATACCAACGCCACCGCACCTCGCGCCGGTGCCAACGACTTAGACAAGTATGTCACCAGTGACGCCATGGTGTACGACGGATCGTTCTTCAAGGTAAAACAGATACAGCTTGGCTACAGTCTGCCCAAGCAGTTACTGCAAAAGGCTTTCATCAGCAACCTGCGCGTCTATGTGTCGCTCGACGACTTCTTCATCTTTACTTCCTATCCCGGCTTCGACCCCGAGGCATCGGCAGGAGCAGCCATCTCCGCCATGGGTATAGACAAGGGAGCTTATCCCTCGTCGAGGAAAACGGTTATCGGTGTTAACGTTACCTTCTAACGACAGGTCGCAGAATTTATTAACCATCTAATATTCGTAGAATATGAAAATAAGATATTACATAGCAGCACTGTTGCTCGCCTGTGTGGCAACAACAAGTTGCGAGAGTGAACTGGATATTCCGAAGCATGGAAATCTGGGCGGCATGGATCTGTTCTATAAGACAGATGCCGATGCCGAAAGCGCACTGGCATCCGTTTACCTCTCGTGGAGGGACGCCCAGTACAACTGGTACTTCTTGAAGAATGCCTTGGCCGACGACGCGTGGGCAGGCGGCGGACAACGTGGCGACAATGCCGATGTAGAAAAACTGAACGAATATACGTTCGGTACGGAGCACGGATTAATATCGGGTGTCTACACCAGTATGTACTCCATTATATATAATGCTAACTTGATACTCGACAACGTGGCCGACGACACCGACGTGAAGAAACGCGCCCGTGCCGAAGCCAAATACTTCCGTGCGTGGGCACACTTCGAACTGGTAACATTGTGGGGCACGGCTCCCGCCATCGACCATGTGCTGAACGCCTCGGAATACCGTCAACCCAACAGCACGCCCGAAGCTACATGGACACTGATTGAAACAGATCTCACGGAGGCAGTCTCGTCGGGTGCCCTCCATTCGAAGAGTAATGTAAATGACAACGAAACCGGCATTCGAGTCACCAAAGAGGCTGCACAAGCACTGTTGGGCAAATCGTATCTCTTCCAAGGTAAATGGAGCGAAGCACGACAAGCACTGGATGCCGTTATCTCTTCGAAACTATACGACCTCTACCGCGGTGATTACGGCGACATACTGAAAAGCAAGAGCAACAATAACACCGAATCCATCATCGAGATGCAGGTACCTTTCGATATGAATAATCAGGTCTTCAACTTCTATAACCTGATGGTGGGTTGGCGTTTCGACCAAATGGATGCGAGTAACGTAAATCCCGCTTACTCCGACTTGGCAACCGATGCCGGCTACGGCTTCATGAATCCGCGCAAAACTCTGTATGATGCCTTTGTAGCTCGCGAAGGTGCCGACGGCTATCGCCTGAATCAGACGATGAAGACCTACGCCTTCCTGCGCGATGAAATCAGGCTTCCCATCCGCTCCGGCTCATCGGTCTACGGCAATGAAGGCTACTTCTACTGGAAAAACCGCATCCTTGCCAGCGAGAGTATGTTGGCTATTCCCAACTTCCGCGCCGCTCAGGCAGGCAACTTGCGCGTCATGCGCTATGCCGAAGTGCTGCTGCTGGCTGCCGAAGCTCATCTGAATGGAGGCGATGCCGGCAAGGCTGCCGACTATGTGAACCAAGTTCGTACGCGTGCCAAACTGTCAACGTTGGGTAGCGTCACCATGGACGATGTAAAGATTGAAAAGAGACTGGAACTGTGCGACGAAGGCTGTCGCTACCAAGACCTCGTGCGCTGGGGCGAAGCCAAAAGCGTACTGGGACAGCAAGGCAAGGAAATACCGAACTTCAACGGCACACAGATTACCGTGGCATTTACCAACACCAGCTACGGCTTCCAAGACAAGCACACGTTGCTACCCATCCCCGGTCGCGAAATACTGCTGAACAACAATATCACGCAGAATCCGGGTTGGTAAAGTACGTCTCTATTTAATAACCATTCATCTCTTAACAACAAGAATTATGAGAAGCATTATAAAGACACTGGCAGGAATCGTTACCGCCGTATTCCTGATGACCGGTTGCGAAAGCGACTATATAGATGCCTTGGACGGGCGCTATCCTGCTCCCGAAGAGTACACGCTTACTTCACTCGTATCGCACGACGTGGTGAAGCAGGGCGGAGGTAAACGCATCATCACTGTGAAACTGTCGGGCGATGCAAGCGCGCAACTCAGCGTAGACTTCGTCACCAATGCCTACAACCTACTGCCAGCAGGCTATACCATAGCCACGGCCGACAAAGCCGCCAACGGCAACTATATCGGTGCCACCAGCACTTTCAACGGTAAGGCTGTTACCGCAGGCATTATCAATGTTACACTGACCGGCGAAAGCCACTACACCATCGGCGGTACATTACAATTGGCCGACGATACCTTTGTGCGCATTAGCTATGAGGGTGACATCGTGTTCGAACTCGACCCGCCCGTAGTTACTTACAAGTTGGAAACGCAGACTCCCTATTTCTACACGACCGACGGAATGAACTATAGTCCGCTGGAAAACTCGAAAGTGAATAAGATTACCGTCTATGCCGACGGAGCACTTGTAGGCTACTTTGAAATTGTTGTTGCTGCCGACAAAACGTCGCTCGCCGGTACCTACCCCGTTAGCGGTACCATTGCCGATACCAACGGTGCGGTGGTACGAGGCACTTACGTCAACCTGCCCGCATTGGGTTGGGGTACCGATATTATCACAGGCGGTTCGTATATCGTTGACAATGGCACGCTCTATCTAAACGGCGGTACACTCACCATCGCCGAAAGTAGCGGAGCACTCTCCTTCAGTAGCTCCGACCTCACCATCATTGATACGGCAGACTCGATGGGTTCGACTGCATTGCCGGGAACGAAGAGCTTCAATTATGCTAACGCCACTTCTTTCTACACCTATAGTAACGCCGTTACCATTCCCTATGCCTATACGCAAGACGGCACCAACTTCACCAACGTTGAAGGTACGCAACTCAATGCCATCACGGTCCTTGCAGGCACCGCTGTCGTAGGCTACTTCGAAGTGGTGTCTG
>JAISHU010000096.1 GCA_031262385.1 Mediterranea sp. (in: CFB group bacteria) | reverse complement strand
CGCCTCTTTGCCTTGCTGGTAGACCAACTGCTAAAGGAAGGCAAAACCGAAAAGGCACGAGCCGCACTGGATTATACCGAAAAGATGATTCCAGAGTTTAACGTGCCCTACGACATGCAAAACGGAGCCTTGCAACTGGCTGCGGCTTACTACCGGTTGGGCGACACGGCAAAAGGCGACCACATCATGTCGGCATTGCTGGACAAAGCCGTCGAATACATCACATGGTATCTCAGCTTGGACGACAGACGACGTGCAGACGGTATGTACCAAGTGAGCTATCAGATGATGCTGATGGACAGATGTATCGAGCAACTCAAAACATATAATTCGGAAAAAGCGGCTCTCTAC
This sequence comes from Mediterranea sp. (in: CFB group bacteria), assembly GCA_031262385.1. Taxonomy (GTDB): domain Bacteria; phylum Bacteroidota; class Bacteroidia; order Bacteroidales; family Bacteroidaceae; genus Bacteroides. The sequence continues at coordinate 6,191 of JAISHU010000096.1, read as the reverse complement.
GAGGGCAAGTACGAAGAACTTTACCACATTATAATATCTGAACGCGCCCAATAAAGGGCGCGTTCAGGCGAAGCGATGCCATGTTTATAGAACAACCTCCCGAGTTCGTACGGAAGTTATATCCACATGCCCTTTGGCGTATGAATCCCGACGAGAAAGTCATCTACCTGACTTTTGACGACGGACCTATTCCCGAAGTAACCCCATGGGTCGTCGGGTTATTGGATAAATACAACGTAAAAGCCACGTTCTTTATGGTGGGCGACAACATTCGCAAACATCCCGACATCTACCAATTAGTAATCGACGCCGGACATCGCATCGGCAATCATACCTACAATCATATCCGCGGCTTCGAATATTGGAGCGACAACTATCTCGCCAATGCCGACAAAGCCAACGAACTGATGCACACCAACCTCTTCCGCCCACCACACGGTCACATGCGCTGGGTACAATATCTGGTACTCAAACACTATTATAAGATTGTAATGTGGGACGTTGTAACCCGCGATTACAGTACCAAGTTGCGCGGACCGCAAGTACTCGCCAACGTAATGCGCTATACCCGTAACGGCAGCATCATCACGTTTCACGATTCGCTCAAATCGTGGGACAACGGCAATCTCCAATATGCCCTACCCCGCTCCATAGAGTTCCTGCTGGAAGAAGGATACGAGTTCGGAGTGCTTTAATCCACTTCAAGAACTGCATCGACGCATTCCTTATCAAAATATCAAAGTGTCAAAACGTCAAACGAACCCTCGAAAAACGCCCCTATTTCGGACTGAGGGACGGCTCGGTGACTTTCGTGCGCGTATAGCGCGTTAAACTATGTGAAATAAGCTGCTTAATTAGCATGTTCACAATAAGATATGGAGAAATTATGTCAAAAAACAAAAAGCGTGTTCAGCGCGAAAAAACAGCCCCAAAAAGAACTTTATGAAATTATCTTGCCGAGATAACACGATAACTTGCCGAGATAACACAATAATTTGCCGGGATATACAGATTAACTTGCCGGGATAATTTGCTAAGCCGGCAGTTGATTCGTTGTTTTTGCGTCGACAGTTCGTTGTTTTCGCCGAGATGATTCGTTGTTTCTACGGAGTTAGTTCGTTGTTTTCACAGAGTTGATTCGTTAAGTAACAGGAGATAATGCATAGTGTGCGGTTTAAAGGCACGTTTTTGGCAAAGTGCGAGTTAGCAGAATACAGGATATTGCGACATTATGATACACAAACGGAGAATAACGTGTCAATATGCTAATAAGCTTTCACCTTCAGGGCAAACCAAAGAGCACTAATATTCTATCTCAATAAATTCAAAACGTCTTCTAAGTCTCTTTAGCAGAGGCACATTTTGCGCTTTGGAAATAATTCGTTAGTTTTGCCCCTATTAAAAAACAGGTATATGAATACTTTTGAAATAGAAGAACGAATCGTCTCTGTACTTAAAACCGTGTACGACCCCGAAATCCCCGTAAACGTCTACGACTTGGGACTTATCTACAAGATAGATGTGACCGACGAAGGAGACGTGACTATAGATATGACCCTGACAGCACCCAACTGCCCCGCAGCCGATTTCATCGTAGAAGATGTACGGCTGAAAGTAGAAGGCGTTACCGGCATAAAGTCGGCTACCGTCAACTTGGTGTTCGAACCTTTTTGGAGTCAGGACATGATGAGCGAAGAAGCTAAGTTGGAACTGGGATTCCTCTAACATACTCTATACGCATGAAGCAGGTATATTTCTTATCGGATGCCCATTTGGGTTCGCTCGCCATTGAACACGGACGAACCCAAGAGCGACGGTTGGTAAACTTCCTCGACAGCATCAAACATAAAGCCTCGGCAATCTATCTGCTGGGCGATATGTTCGACTTCTGGTACGAATTTCGTACGGTGGTGCCCCGCGGCTACACCCGCTTCTTAGGCAAACTCTCCGAACTCACCGACTTGGGCGTGGAAGTGCACTTCTTTACGGGCAATCACGACATCTGGTGCAACGACTACCTCACCCGCGAATGCGGAGTGACGCTGCACCGCGAACCGCTGACGGTAGAAATGCACGGCAAACTGTTCTACCTCGCACACGGCGACGGACTGGGCGACCCCGACAAAAAGTTCAAGATGCTGCGGATGATGTTTCACAGCCACACGCTGCAACGCATGTTCTCCGCCATACACCCTCGCTGGAGCGTGTCGTGGGGATTGAACTGGGCAAAACACAGCCGCCTAAAACGTCAAGACGGAAAAGAACCCGATTACATGGGCGAAGCACACGAACATCTGGTTCTTTTTGCTAAAGAATACCTGCGCTACCACCCCGACGTCAACTATTTTATCTTCGGACACCGCCATATCGAATTAGACCTGCTGCTCAGCCCTACCACACGCGTACTTATCTTGGGCGACTGGATTACACAGTTTTCCTACGCCGTGTTCGACGGCGAAAGCCTCTTCTACGAAAACTACATCGAAGGAGAAACCAAGCCTTAGAAGCATTTCGCTACCAAAATGATAAAAGATAGGACAAAAGAAGTATATTTGCGCGTTTTTAAATCGTAAAACCATTAAACCATTCATCATCATATGAAGAAAATTTGCACAGTGGCACTCGCCCTATTGGTTCTCAGTGCATGTGAAACAAAATCCGAGTTTAAAGTAACCGGCGAAGTGTCGGGAGCCGAAGGAAAAATGCTTTATTTCGAAGCTGCCGCCTTGCAAGGCATCACCCCGTTGGATTCGGTGAAATTAAAAAGCGCCGGCACGTACACCTTTAAACAAAAGCGCCCCGAAAGCCCCGAATTTTATCGACTGCGCATAGACGACAAAGTGATTAATTTCTCGGTGGATTCAACAGAAACCGTCACTATCACCGCTCCGCTTGCAGATTTTTCGACCGCCTACACGGTGGAAGGTTCGCCCAACAGCGAAAAAATTAAAGCATTGACGTTAAAACAGATAAAACTGCAAAGCGACGTCAACGCGCTCAGCAAAGTGATGCAGTCCAACCGCATCGGCGTCAGCGCCTTTGAAGATAGCCTCAACGCAGTGATTAACAGATACAAAGATGAAGTTCGACGCCAATATATCTTTGCCGCCCCCAACACCGCAGCCGCCTACTTTGCCCTGTTCCAGAAAATAAACAACTACCTGATATTCGACCCGCTCAACAGCAAAGACGACATCAAATGCTTTGCCGCAGTGGCTACCAGCCTGATTAACTTCTATCCACACGCCGACCGCTCGAAAAATCTCTATAACATCGCTCTCAAAGGGATGAAGAACACCCGCACACCGCAGCAAAAGACACTGGAAATACCCGAAGACAAAGTGGTAGAAACCGGTATCATCGACATCAACCTGCGCGACATGCGCGGCAACGCACTCCGGTTGAGCGAACTGAAAGGCAAAGTGGTGCTGCTCGATTTCACCGTCTATCAAAGTGCCGTATCTGCCCCGCACAACTTCCAATTGAACGAACTCTACGAAAAATACAAAAGCAAAGGCTTTGAAATCTATCAGGTGTCGCTGGATGCCGACGAACACTTCTGGCGAACTGCCGCAGCCAATCTGCCGTGGGTGTGCGTGCGCGATGCCAACGGCGTATATTCCACCGTTGCAGCCATGTACAACGTACAGACGCTTCCGTCGCTTTTCCTAATTAACCGCAACAACGAACTCAGCGCCCGCGGCGAAAGCATCAATAACTTGGATGAAGCCGTAAAGAAGTTATTATAACCGACTATAAATAAGGCATCTTCTGCCCATTTATGTTGCAAAGCAGACTTTTTTGTTTGACATACATTAATTTAATACGTATCTTTGCACAAGAAAACGGAGGGTTCCAGCATGGCGAACATGTTGGAATTCTTTTTTGTTTATCATTACCATAAAAAAATAGGAGGTACTATGGCTTATATGTCAGAAGACGGCTACAAAAAACTGTTAGCCGAACTGAAACAGTTGGAAACGGTGGAGCGCCCCAAAATATCGGCGGCGATTGCCGAAGCACGCGACAAGGGTGACTTGTCCGAGAATGCCGAATATGATGCCGCTAAAGAGGCACAAGGCATGCTCGAAATGAAAATCAACAAGCTGAAAGCAATTATTGCCGACGCTAAAATCATCGACGAGTCGAAACTCAAAACCGACTCCGTACAAATATTAAATAAGGTGGAGCTGAAGAATACCAAAAACGGTATGAAGATGGTTTATACCATCGTATCGGAAAGCGAAGCAAACCTGAAAGAAGGAAAGATTTCGGTAAATACCCCCATTGCGCAAGGCTTGTTGGGTAAAAAAGTGGGCGACTTGTGCGAAATAAAAGTTCCACAAGGCACCATTCATTTGGAAATCGTGAACATCTCATTCTGATAAAACCATGGCAACCATTTTTAGCAGAATCATTGCAGGCGAAATCCCTTGCTACAAGATAGCAGAGGACGAACACAACTTTGCCTTCTTGGATATTAATCCGCTGGTGAAAGGACACACGCTGGTAATTCCCAAGCGCGAAGTGGATTATATTTTTGATTTGAGCGACGATGAGTTGGCAGGCATTCATCTCTTCGCCAAGAAGATAGCCGCAGGCATTGCGAAAGCCTTCCCCTGCAAAAAGGTGGGCGAGGCGGTTATCGGATTGGAAGTGCCCCATGCACACATACATCTCATTCCTCTGCAAAAAGAGTCGGACATGCTCTTTTCCAACCCCAAGCTTACACTCACCGAAGAAGAATTCAGGGCTGTCGCCGATGCGATTCGCTCCGCACTTTAAACAGCCCTACCTCCTATTTTTTTTCGTACAACTTTAAATGTAATCCTCACCCAGCTTCAATTGCGCGTCGTTTACATATTTGCGAATGGCGTGCTCCTCTTCTTTCTTGCATATCAGCAACACATTGTCCGATTCGGCAATGAGGTAGCCGTCCAATCCGTCGATGACAGCCAGTTTATCGGGCGGAAGCACCACGATATTGTCTTTGCTGTTGTACAACAACGACTGACATTTCAGCGTTGCATTGCCCGCGTCGTCTTTGGGAGCCAGTTCGTAGAGCGAGTTCCACGTGCCCAAGTCCGACCAGCCGAAATCACCCAGCGACACATACACATTGTCAGCCTTCTCCATGATACCGAAGTCTATCGACACATTGGGACACACCGGGAAATTCTCGTCGATGAAAGCTTTTTCCTGCGGCGTGCCGTACACGCTTTCGCCGGGCAACAATTTAGCAGTCAGTTCGGGCAACAGTTCCTCCATCGCCTTTAAGATAGAGTTGACATTCCACATAAAGAGACCCGAATTCCAGTAAAACTCGCCGCTTTCCATAAACACCTTTGCCAATTCCAGCTCCGGCTTTTCGGTAAAGGTCTTCACCTTATAGAAATTATCGCCCGCCGGTTCGTCAATCTGAATATAACCATAGCCCGTTTCGGGTCTGTTAGGCTTAATACCCAGCGTAAGCAGTTTGCCGGAATGCGACACAAAGTCCAGTCCGCGCTCCACGGCGGTAAGAAATTCCGTCTCCTTTAGAATGAGGTGATCGGACGGTGCCACCACAATATTAGCATCGGGGTTAAGCGCACGAATGTGATACGACGCCCATGCGATGCACGGGGCAGTATTTCTACGAGTTGGCTCCAGCAGCACCTGTTCCGGACGGAGTTCGGGCAACTGTTCTTTCACCAAATCAGCATACAAATCATTGGTAACCACCAGAATGTTTTCCGCAGGAATCACCTTACTGAAGCGATCGTAAGTCTGTTGCAGCAACGAGCGACCGGTACCAAAGAAATCCAGAAATTGTTTAGGAAGAGATTTGCGGCTAAACGGCCAAAAGCGACTGCCAATGCCACCGCCCATAATGACGCAAAAATTGTTCTTATTTGTTGTCATATGCTTGTTTTGAAAAGTTTCCGCTAAAGTAGTTGATATTTTGCAAATGCACTCTATTAATTGATATTTTTCTTATTTCATTCCCTTTTTTTAGCAACCTTATTGCCAATACGGAAAAAAGCTATATCTTTGCACCGCATTTGAGGGAAACAACCCCGAAAAAGCAAATGCCCAGATGGCGGAATCGGTAGACGCGCTGGTCTCAAACACCAGTGGATTCACTTCCATCCCGGTTCGACCCCGGGTCTGGGTACCACAAAACCCCTGATAATCGCTGATTATCAGGG
>JAISHU010000070.1 GCA_031262385.1 Mediterranea sp. (in: CFB group bacteria) | reverse complement strand
TGTATCTGCCCAAGAGAAACTCACCGGTCGCATTCGGGGTACGGTAACAGACGCCGCTTCGGGACAAGCACTGCCATATGTTCAGGTACTTGTTGCCGGGACCTCTCCCGCTATTGGTGCACTTACCGATGGTATAGGGATGTTTCGCTTACCCGAACTACCTGTAAGCGAACGTTATACGCTGCATATCAGCTATGTGGGCTATGAACCTGTTACTGTGCGGCAGATAGCCGTTACGTCGGCAAAAGAGACCATCTTGGCAGTCTCTTTGAAAGAGAGCATCCAGATGCTGAGCGAAGTGGTGGTTACTCCCAAAGTCAACAAAAGTGTGCCGCTCAACAACATGACGCTCACCGGAGCACGTATGGTCAGCATTGAAGAGGCAAGCCGATTCGCCGGAGGCATTGACGATCCGGGACGTCTGATGAGTTCGTTTGCCGGTGTGGCATCGGGCGGGGCGGGCACAAACAACATCGCCATTCGAGGCAACTCACCTCAGTTTCTGCAATGGAAACTCGAAGGGGTGGAGATTCCCAATCCCAACCATTTTCCCGAAAGTATCGGCGTAGGCGGCGGCATCCTTACGGCATTCAGTACGAACGTCATGGATAATTCGGACTTCTATACCGGTGCTTTTCCCGCCGAATACGATAATGCGTTGGCGGGCGTTTACGATATGAAATTGCGTACAGGTAATAATCTGCATCGCGAACACTCCGTACAGATAGGTACACTGGGGGTTGAACTTTCTACCGAAGGACCTTTCGGAGCGGAGCCGAAAGCTTCGGCATATCCCGGACTGTACAACAAAGCGCAGCACGTTAAGCAGACAGTAGAGAACAAGGCTTCTTACCTTATCAACTATCGCGCCTCTACGTTGCGACTCTCTGCCGAGCTACTGGGAGGAGCGCTCGAACAAGTAGCGGGGATGCGCTATCAGGACTGGACATACAAATTTAACTTTCCCACACGCCGTGCGGGTACTTTTACGCTATGGGGGATAGGTACCTACGATAACTACAACCAGCCGTTGCCCAAAGATTTAGCCAATACACCCTATCTGCCTTACACCGACAATGCACATCAAACCATGAATGTGGCAGGCTTAACCCACAGAATTTATCTCTCGTCGGGCAATTATTTGAATACGATTCTTACCTATTACGGCACTACCAATCACAGGGTCATCGACCTACACGACCTGAACGGGAATATGATTGCCCCTCTGGCGGATATACGTTTGGATAATACCAGTCTGATACTGCATAGCTTCTTCAATAGTAAAATTAACGCTCGTCTCACCAACCGTTTCGGGTTTACTCTTACCAACTTGTGGTACGACGACGACTTGAATATCGTTCCCTATTTTCCGTACTCTAACGGCGAACCCATGCAAACGGTGAGCAAAAGTTCGGGCAATAGCATGGTCTATTCGGTATTCAACCAAACCAATCTTAGGATAGGTAACCGATGGAGCTTGCAAATGGGAATTAATACCGGTTACTTTAAACTGAACAATGAGCTTACCATCGAACCGCGCGCCGCCTTAAAATGGCAATCCACGTCCAATAGCTCGCTTGCCCTTGCCTACGGTTTGCACAGCCGACGCGAGAATCTGGAGTACTATTTTGTGGAGCATCCACTCAACCGCACATCTCCCAACAAGAACCTAAAGCAAGCCAAGGCACATCACTTGGTGCTTACATACGATTGGAATATCACTGATAATCTACATTTTAAAGCCGAACCTTACTATCAAGAACTGTTTGACGTGCCTGTGCAGGAGGGAACTCCTTTCTCCATCATCAATCAACAATATTTTTGGATGACTTCGCTGCTGGTGAACTCCGGCAAGGGGCGCAACTATGGCATCGACCTGACCTTGGAACGTTACCTGCTGAACGGCTATTACTACATGATAACCGCTTCGTTGTTCGATTCGCGCTATCGGGGAGGCGACGGTAAGTGGCGCAATACAATGCTGAACCGTCGTTATGTTACCAATGTGCTGGGTGGAAAGGAATGGTTTGTAGGTAAAACCCGCCGAAATGTGCTGGGAGTCAACTTGCGTTTCAACTTCATGGGCGGCGATTACTACACACCTTTTGATGCCGAACAGTCTGTAATTGAACAACGCCCCATAGAAGACACTTCGCAAACCATGAGTCGGCAACATAAACCGGTTTTTGTTGCACATGCCGGCATCAATTTTAAGATGAACCGGCGTAACTGCACCCACGAAGTTGCTTTTAAGATTATCAACGCCACCGGTCATGCCGATATTTACGGGTACAATTACAATTTTATGAAACGAAAAGTTACCGAGATAAAGGCTCGCATCATCATTCCCAATGTCTATTATAAGATGTCATTCTGATTTAAAGCCTGTTTTGAATTTTGTACTCTTTGATTTGTGAGCAAACTTACCGGATTGGCCGCATAACTTGCCGAGTTAGCCGCATAACTCGGCAAGTTAACGCTGTAATTCGGCGAGTTATGAGGCATTTCCCGGCATGTTATAAGTGTTAATCCGGCATGTTAATGCAGAGAAGAAGAATCGCAGCAAGATGCGATTTTGTAATATGAATGTAATATCCGGATATTTTTTATGTGCGCAGTTCGAGAACGAAACGGCTACCTTTGGTGTAGGTGGTGTCCAGTGAAAGTGTGCCGTTCATCTTTATGGCGATGAGCGAGCAAATGGGCAATCCCAATCCGTCGCCTTTGGTAAGGTCTTTTACTTCGGTAAAGGGGCGGAACAGGTTCTCGCGCATCTCTTCGGGAATACCGCTGCCGGTGTCGCTGACAATAAACTGCTGCACGTGCGCGCCGCGTTTCTTGTAGTCCAACCATATCTTGCCGCCTTCGGGAGTGTAGAGCGCTGCATTGGTGAGCAGGTGCAGCAAAATGCGTTCCAACTGTTCGGAATTGCCTTTAATGGTAAGTTTGGGAGCGTTGACTGCTGTGATAACGTCGGGTTTAATGGTATTCTTTATCTTTTCCATTACTTTGTCGCAGAATGCATTAACGCTGATATCGCCCGTTTCGAAGGTTTCGGAAAGTGTGTTTTCTAAATCGGACATCTCCTGAATGTGCTGCGAAAAACTGCGCAATGCCTGTACTCCCGGATGTGTGGCATCCAAGGTTTCGAGCGTAGGTTCCACTTGTTCCGAGATGTTGCGGATAAAGAGATTCTTCAAATCGTTGTGCTCGTTGGCAACGGCAATGGTTTTCTTCTGTTTTTTTGTGAGGACGATAAAGCGCAGCAACACGACAGCTCCCAGCAGCAGAATGGCAACAAGTATGACTGCAAGTACACACAAACCGATGATGATTATCTGTCGGGAGGAGATAGAAGCCTCTTTTTCTTCAACGGTGCGAAGGCTATCGTCGTATTTTTGCTGCAAGGCGTCCAGTTCTTTTCGGGCTTGCTGCTTGTTTACCGAATCGCTCCACGCCATGTATCTGTCGTAGGTGTTCACCACCAAGGCATTGTTGCCGGTTTTCAGTGCCACCGACACCAGATTCTTGTAACTGTCGCTTATTTTATCGTATTCGCCCTTCTGCTTGTAGGCGGCTATGAGTTCTTCGAAACTCTTGTCGCCTTCGTCTTGCCTACCGAAGGTGTAATAGTAGTTGAGACGGGCATACAGCAGGTCTTCGTTGATGGTGTCGCTGGCAGGCATTGCTTTGGCATTGGCTTCCAGCAGTGCCAGATAAGCCTTGGACGACTCGGGTCGTTTCTGTATGACAGAGAGTGACAGCCGCTCTTCGTTGATGCGGAAAAACAGCTCCGGCATTTTCTTTCCAAGCTTTTTCTCTCCGAGCTGCACCCAATAGTCGAGTGCGTTACAGATTTCAGAGGCATTTTGGAAGTAGTTCTCGCGGCGGTACAGATAGCTGACCTGCATGCCGCACGCCACAGCTTTTTCGTACTCGCTTTGTCCGATATAAACCTCGTAAGCTTTCAAATAGAGATAGCGCGCTTTGATGTACTCCTTTTGCTTCAGGTTGCTTTCTGCCTGTTGCATGTACTCGTCTCCACGATTGGGTGAGGGGTTTTCTTGCGCCCATGCAGGTGTGCTCAGGCTTAATAGTAAGAAAACGATAATGGTAAATAGTTTCATTAGGGGTCTTAACTTTTAAAATTTCAGGCAAAATTAACGATTCTTTTAGTACGTAAAACTACTTCCTCCTAAAAATTCGCGTAAAAGCGAGGTGGGAGGGATTTCTTTGTCTTGTACCGACGTGAAATATTTAATAAATTTCAGCAGACGGTAGGCTTCGGCGTATTCGGGACAGTTGCGCGGAACGTTGTTCAGTATCGGTTCGATGTGCGAGCGTAGCACGGCAAACTCAAACAGCAACGCCGAGTTGAACATCACGTCGGCATTCTCTTGGAAAGGAAATATCCATTTGTCTTCGCCGTCGCGCACGCTTTCCCAGCGCGAGATGGTTTCTTGCGCCGAATAATCGCGGTAGTTGAAGTCGCGGATGATGCGTCGTACCAAACGATTGTCGGTGGTAGGTATCCAGTTGTGGTCGTCGAGCGAAATGGTGGTCAGTGCCGATACGTAGATTTTGTACTTTTGCGCATCGTCTATCT
>JAISHU010000144.1 GCA_031262385.1 Mediterranea sp. (in: CFB group bacteria) | reverse complement strand
ACGGCGTTTGAACTCGGCAATGATGCCGGTGGACGAAGCGAGTAAGGCTCGCTTCATACTGCGATGCGGTGTGCCGTCGAACATGGCTACTTCTGCTTGTTGGCGCAGTTGCTCAAGAGAAACGGCTTGCTTCTGCCGCTCTACTTCTATCTGTTTGTGGGCGATAATTTCGGTAAGAATATCTTTCATGATTAATAATGTGCTATTGAAACAAACTTTCGTAACGTCTCCAGCGCGCGTCCGCTTTCTAACGATTGGCGGGCTATGTCGATACATTCTTCTATCTCTTTATCGGCTTCGACGGTTTGGATGGCGAAGGCGGCATTGATTAGCACGCATTGTGTTTGTGCGGGTGTGGCACGGTTTTCCAATACGTTGTCGAAGATACGTGCCGCCTCTTCTTTGGTGGAACCGCCAAAGAGTTCGGCAGGGTTGACATTGTCGAAGCCAAGCTGTGCGGGACGATAGATGCGTTCGTAGCGGCGGGTCATCACCTTAAACTCGTTGGTAAGCGAGATTTCGTCGTAGCTATCCAGACTGTTGACCACGGCAAAGTCGATACCCATCTTGTGGAAAACGTTGGTGTATAGACGCATCTGTGCCAAGTCGGCAACGCCCAGCAACTGATAGGCGGGACGTGCTGGGTTGACCAGCGGACCCAGCAGATTGAAGAGTGTGCGCACACCCAACTGTTTGCGTACGGGGGCAACAAACTTCATGGCGGCATTGAAGAGCGGCGCATGCAGGTAGGCGATGCCGCACGTGTCGAGGCAACGTCGCAGGCGGTCGGCATCGGTGGTGAAACGAACGCCGTGCAGTTCCATGACATTACTGGCGCCGCTAACGGACGTGGCTCCCACATTGCCGTGCTTGGCTACCGGATAGCCCGCTCCTGCCACAACGAAGCAAGCGCAAGTGGAGATGTTGAATGTGTTTTTGCCGTCGCCGCCGGTGCCTACAATGTCGATGACGCGATAGGGCGACAGGTCGACGGGAATGGCTGTCTCCATGTAGGCTTGACGAAAGCCGATGAGTTCGTCGACGGTGATTCCGCGCATCTGAAAGGCTGTGAGCAGTGCCGCGATTTGGGCTTCGGGATACATCTCGCGGGTGATGTTGAGGAGCAATTGCCGGGTCTCCTCGCCGGTAAGCTCTTCGTGATTGAAGAGGCGGGTAAGTATTGCTTTCATAAGGAATAATTTGCTAATTGATAATTTGCTAATGTGCCGGTTCACCATTTATCCACCGTCTCAGTATCTCCTTCCCGTCGGGAGTGAGTACCGATTCGGGGTGAAACTGCATGCCGGCGATGTCGTACTCGCGGTGTCGCAAAGCCATGATGTGACCTTCGGCATCGGTGGCGGTAATCTCCAGACAATCGGGGAAACCGTCGGTGTCGACCACCCACGAATGGTAACGACCCACTTGTAACTGACAATCGACAGATGGCAATTGACTGTTGGCGGTAACGGTGATTGGGGTCTGCACACCGTGATAAACATGGTCGAGGTTCTTGAGACGAGCACCGAACACTTGTCCGATAGCTTGGTGTCCCAAACAGATGCCCAGCATGGGTTTGCGTCCGGCGTAGGTGCGGATAACATCCAACAGCAAACCGGCTTCTTCGGGGATGCCGGGACCGGGCGAGAGGATGATGCGGTCGTAGACTTCCAATTCGGGCAGAACAAATTGGTCGTTGCGTACCACGTCGACAGTGGCGCCAAGCTCCTTCACGGCGTGTGCCAGATTGTAGGTGAAGGAATCGTAGTTGTCGATGATAACAAGTTTCATACTCACATCCTTTCTGCCATGACAATGGCCTTTTTGAGTGCACCCAGTTTGTTGTTCACCTCTTGCAGTTCGTTCTCTTCGTCGCTCAACGCCACAATGCCGCCGCCTGCCTGAAACCAGAGCGTGCTGTTACGACTGACAAAGGTGCGAATGGTGATAGCCTGATTGAGTGTGCCGTCCAGTCCGATGAAACCGATGCAGCCGCCGTAAGCACCGCGGTTGTGAGGTTCCAACTCGCTGATGAGTTGCATGGCGCGTACTTTGGGGGCACCGCTGAGTGTGCCGGCGGGGAAGGTGTCTATGAAAGCTTTGATAGGACGTGCCTTTTCGTCGAGTGTTCCGCTGACACGACTCACCAAGTGGATGACGTGACTGTAGAGTTGTGTCTCCTTGAAAAAATCCACACTTACATCGTGGCAGTTGCGCGAAAGGTCGTTGCGTGCCAAGTCCACCAACATCACGTGTTCGGCATTTTCTTTGGGGTCGTCGAGTAATGCTTGTGCATTCCGGCGGTCTTCTGCCGGATTGCCGGTGCGCTTGGTGGTTCCGGCAATGGGGTCGATAAACACTCGGTGGTCTTCGTTGATGCGGCAGTGTGTTTCGGGCGACGAACCGAAAATACGGAAGCCTCCGAAGTCGAAGTAAAACAGATAGGGGGAGGGGTTGATGCTGCGCAAAGCACGGTAGAGCTTGAAGTCGTCGCCCGTGAAGCGTTGTTCGAACCGACGGGAGAGGACGATTTGAAAGACGTCGCCCCGTTTGCAATGAGCAATGCCGGCGCGAATGTTGGCTTTGTGCTCTTCGTCGGTAAGCGAGGAGGTGGTTTCACCCACGGCGTGGAAGTCGTAAGCGGTGTAGTTGCGGTTGAGAATGGCACGTTGTACGGTGTCCAAACGGCTCTCTTCATTGTCGGCAAGCATCTCGATGAGTACCATTTCGTTGCGAAAGTCGTTGAAAACGATGAGGTACTTGTAGAGGATGTAGAGCAGGTCGGGTGCGTCGTTTTTCTCTTCGCGGCTATCCTTAACGGGGATGTTCTCAAAGTAACGCACGGCGTTGAACGAGGTGTAACCGTACAGTCCGCAGTAGCCGGCGTATTCGCCCGTCACACGGAAGCGGCGGATAAAGTCTTCGAGTGCGTCTTCCACCCGATAGTCGGCGGCAAGCGGGTGTTCAACGCGTGTGCCGTCGGGCAGTCGGAACACCGCCGTACCGTGTTCGATAGCTACGCTCGCCAGCGGACACAGACCGATGAACGAACGGTTGTTCTCCGTACCGTGATAATCCGAACTTTCCATGAGAGCACTTTGCGGAAAGACGTCGCGCACTTTAAGGTAAGTGCTGACCGGTGTGTGCAGGTCGCCCAACATCGTGCGACTGACTGCTTGATAAGTGTATTGTTCCATTATATAATTGATTAAGTTACATTGGTAATCGGCACATTGGCTTCTTAGCACATTGTTCCATTATTTAAATAGGTTTCCATATCCTTATCTCCCCGTCCCGAAACGGTCAGTACCACCACGTCGGTAGGTTTAAAGGTCAGTTTGGGTAGTGCACCCAAGGCGTGTGCGCTTTCCAGTGCGGGGATGATGCCTTCCAGTTTGGTGAGTTCGTAGGCGGCGCGTACGGCTTCGTCGTCGTTGACAGCTAAAACGAAGGCACGTTTGCGGGCTGCAAGGTTGGCGTGCATGGGACCGATACCCGGATAGTCCAGTCCGGCGGAGATAGAGTAAGGTTCTTCAATCTGTCCGTCGGCGTTTTGGATGACATACGTGCGTGCGCCGTGAATGATGCCCATTTTGCCCAGTGCAATGGTGGCTGCAGTCATGCCGCTCTCTATGCCTTTTCCTCCGGCTTCGGCGAGTACAATTTGTACGGCGGGAGTATCTACATAGTGGTAAATGGTTCCGGCAGCATTGCTACCTCCTCCTACACAAGCGATGAGATAGTCGGGACATTCGCGTCCCTCTTGCTCAAGAAGTTGCTTACGTATCTCTTCGCTGATAACCGATTGCAGGCGAGCCACCATGTCGGGGTAGGGGTGCGGGCCAACGGTAGAGCCTATTATATAATAGGTGTCGGCAGGATGACAGCACCAGTCGCGAATGGCTTCGTTGGTAGCATCCTTCAGCGTCATGTTGCCCGATGTAACCGGTACAACGGTAGCGCCCAGCATCTTCATCTTCTCCACGTTGACGTGTTGTCGTTCCACATCGGTCTTGCCCATGTAGACCACGCACTCCATGTTCATCAGTGCGCAGACGGTAGCGGTGGCAACGCCATGTTGTCCGGCGCCCGTTTCGGCAATGATGCGCGTCTTACCCATGTGGCGGGCAATCAAAATTTGTCCGATGGTGTTGTTAATCTTGTGTGCACCGGTGTGGTTGAGGTCTTCGCGCTTGAGGTAAAGGCGGCAACCGTACCGTTCGGACAACCGGCGGGCGTAATAAAGCGGAGTGGGGCGACCGACATAGTCGCGTAGCAACTGTTCGTACTCGCGGCGGAACTCCGCACTTTGCAGCACGGTGAGGTAAGTCTCTTGCAGTTCCGTCACACACTTGTGGAGTATCTCGGGAATATAGGCTCCGCCGAAATCTCCGTAATAACCTTCGTTGTTGACTAAGAATGATTCCATATGTTTGAGTTTATAAGTTTCTAAGTTCATAAGTTCTTTGAGGCATGAAGCGTATCTAAACGAAAACAGCCCTGCCGCAAGTTGCGACAGGGCTGTTTGTATAGTTCGTTGCTTATATCATTCGTATATATACATAGGCACTGCTCCCTTACGACTGTCGGAGTTGTACGGGCGCCACCACCAATATGTATTTACGAGTTGAGTTCTCATTTTGCTATTATTTGGCTGCAAATGTAAGCAGATTGATTGGACTACCAAATGTTTTGCTTACTTTTTTATTATAAGTCACAAAAAAAACGGCTGTACGCACTTATATGTGTGTACAGCCGCTATGAATTTATAGATAAGAGGTTCGCGAATGCCGCCTCCTTCTATGTTATTTATTCTGCTCTCAAGGTGAAGCGTTGGAACCCTGTCACCGTAAGCTCTTTGTCGGTGCTCTTCAGGTATTCGGCTACCGTCAGCTTGCTATCTTGAATATACTCTTGCTTGAGCAGGCAAACTTCTTTGTAGAACTTGCTGATGCGACCCATTGCAATTTTTTCGAGCATGTTTTCGGGTTTGCCTTCCTGACGTGCTTTTTCCATGGCAATTTCTTTTTCGCGTTCCAGTACGTCGGCAGGTACATCTGCTTCGGAAACGGCGATAGGAGCCATAGCAGCAATTTGCATAGCAATCTCATGACCTACTTTAGGTTCAATGTCTTTGTTGAAAGCCACCATGGTGCAGAGGAAATTCTTGCCTTGGTGGTTGTAGGTTGCAATCGAAGTTCCTTCGAGCGTATTGTAACCATCCAGTTCCATTTTCTCGCCGGTGATACCGCTTCTGTCGGTAACTGCTTGTGCAATGTTGGCATCTCCCATCGGAAGAGCTTTCACTTCGTCCAAAGTTTTGCATTTGTTAGCTAAAGCAGCATCCAAAATATCTTGAGTCAGCTTGATGAAGTCTGCGTTCTGAGCAACGAAGTCTGTTTCGCACTTCAGTGCAATCATGGCGGCGAAACCGTCGGCAGCTTTCACCAATACACAACCTTCCGATGCATCGCGGTCCGAACGTTTGGCAGCAACCGCCTGTCCTTTTTCGCGAATAATCTTTATTGCTTGGTCGAAATCACCATTTGCTTCAGTCAGGGCATTTTTGCAGTCCATCATACCAGCCCCCGTCATTTTACGGAGCTTGGTTATATCAGCCATTGTTACAGCCATATTATTGTGAGTTTTTAAGTTTATAAGTTGATAAGTTTATGAGTCTTTTTAAGTTTATAAGGAATGAGTTTTTAAGTTTATGAGTTATAAGTTTTTGAGTTTTGCACTTCCTATTGAATAAGGATGCATCCCCTCAAAAACTTATAACCTTAAAAACTCAAAGCCTCATACTTACGCCTCTTCGTCTTCTTTGATGAAAGCGGCGGCTTTCGAAGCGTTGATAGCCTCTTCGTCCGATTTGTCCAAACGGGCTTTCGAACTTCTTTTTTTGCCTTTGTTACCGGCAGGAGCTTCGCCGGCAGCTTCCATATCTACTTTTTCGGCTTTACGTTCTTCCAGACCTTCAATCATGGCTGCACAGCAAGCATCCAAGATTACTTCTACCGATTTGGTAGCATCGTCATTAGCGGGAATAACGAAATCAATGTTCGAAGGGTCAGAGTTGGTATCAACGATACCAAACACGGGGATACCCAGACGGTTGGCTTCGCGAACAGCGATGTTTTCTTTCATCACGTCTACTACGAACAGAGCCGAAGGAAGGCGGGTGAGGTCGGCAATCGAACCTAAGTTCTTGTCGAGTTTGGCGCGTTGGCGAGAGATTTGGAGAATTTCTCTTTTAGAGAGGTTGGCATACGTTCCGTCGTTGGTCAGTTTGTCAATGGTAGCCATTTTCTTTACTGCTTTACGGATGGTAGGGAAGTTGGTCAACATACCTCCCGGCCAACGTTCTACGACGTAGGGCATGTTTACAGAAGCAGCCTTCTCGGCAAGCACCTGCTTAGATTGTTTTTTAGTAGCAACAAACAGGATTTTCTTTCCTGATTTTGCAATTTGCTTCAAAGCTTCGGCAGCTTCGTCTATCTTAGCAACGGTTTTATGGAGGTCAATGATGTGGATTCCATTGCGTTCCATGAAAATGTAGGGAGCCATAGCGGGGTTCCACTTTCTTTTGAGGTGCCCAAAGTGGCAACCGGCTTCCAATAATGTTTCAAAGTTTGTTCTTGACATTTTGTTCTTTTTAATTCGTTTACTTTCTTTTTTGTTTTGTCTAATCCAACCGCCGGGTAGCCGTTATCGAGTCCCGGTAGTTTAGATGCTAAACAGTTTTTTGAGTTTATAAGTTTGTTGATACGGACTCAAAAACTAAAAACTCACTCTTAACGCTTGCTGAACTGGAATCTGCGACGTGCTTTGGGACGTCCCGGTTTCTTACGTTCAACGGCGCGCGGGTCGCGGGTCATGAAGCCTTCGGCACGCAGTGCAGCTTTGTCATCTGCGTTAATCTTTACCAGTGCGCGGGCAATAGCCAAACGCAAAGCTTGTGATTGTCCGGTGAAGCCACCGCCGCAGAGATTTACTTTAATATCATATTTCTCGGCTACACCCAGCTTATTCAGCGGTTGTTTCACTACATATTGCAGGATGCTTGAAGGGAAATATTGTTCGAGGTCTCTTTTATTGATAGTAATCTTACCGGTACCTTCGCTTACGAAAATGCGTGCAATAGCACTCTTTCGTCTGCCTAATGCATTTATTACTTCCATTCTGTCTTATTTAAGTAAGTTAATATCAATTGTCTTTGGGTTTTGTGCCTCGTGCTTATGCTCGTTTCCGGCATATACGTACATATTACCCAGTAATTTAGCTCCCAATTTGTTTTTGGGCAACATGCCTTTTACTACTTTTCTCAGCAGACGGTCGTCGCCGTTGGGTTTTGCTTGCAGGCGTGCAGGAGTCATTTCGCGTTGTCCGCCGGGATAGCCGGTGTACGACAAATACACTTTATCTGTCCATTTATTACCTGTCATTTTAACTTTGTCGGCGTTGATGATAATAACGTTGTCGCCGCAATCTACGTGAGGGGTAAAGTTTGGTTTATACTTACCTCTCAGCAATTTTGCCACTTTAGCACCCAAGCGTCCCAAAACTTGGTCGGTTGCATCTACAACCACCCATTCTTTTGTTGCGGTAGCTTTGTTGGCCGAAATGGTCTTGTAACTTAAAGTATCCACTCTTAAATTAAATTTAAATATTACTACTAAAAAACGGTTCCATAGTGCGTTGTTCGTCTCGGGCACAAGGCGTCCTAACTTGCTATGAATTAACTGCTTATTCTATATATGTGTAAAATAGGCTCGCAAAGGTATGGAATTTATCTGTTTCTGCAAGCGTTTTATGCACACTTTTTTTAAAAGTCGGCGTTGCGTGGTGTGCGGGGGAAAGGTATCACATCGCGGATGTTTGCCATTCCGGTAACAAACAACAGTAGGCGTTCGAAGCCCAGTCCGAAGCCGGCATGGGGGCATGTTCCGTATTTGCGGGTATCCAGATACCACCACATATCTTTCATCGGGACGTGCATCTCGGTGATGCGGTTCAATAGTTTATCATAGTCGGCTTCGCGTTCGGAACCTCCAATGATTTCTCCGATTTTCGGGAATAGCACATCCATGGCGCGTACGGTTTTTCCGTCGTCGTTTTGCTTCATGTAGAAGGCTTTGATGTCTTTGGGATAATCGGTTAGGATAACCGGTCGTTTGAAATGCTCTTCCACCAGATAGCGTTCGTGTTCGGACGCCAAGTCTACCCCCCAATAAACAGGGAATTCAAACTTATGTCCTTTGGTTACGGCTTCTTCCAGTATACGGATGCCTTCGGTGTAGGGTAGACGCACAAATGTCTCTTTCAGTACTCCTTGCAAGCGTTCAATCAATCCTTTGTCGAACATGTCGTTGAGGAACTTGATGTCGTCGGCACAGTTGTCGAGTGCCCACTGTATGCAGAATTTAATAAACTCTTCCGCCAAGTCCATGTTGTCGGTGATGTCGTTGAACGCTACTTCCGGTTCAATCATCCAGAACTCGGCAAGGTGGCGGGGAGTGTTGGAGTTTTCGGCACGGAAGGTTGGTCCGAAGGTATAGATAGCTCCCAAGGCAGTGGCTGCCAATTCGCCTTCCAGTTGTCCGGATACGGTGAGACTGGCTTGTTTGCCGAAGAAATCGTCGTCGTAAATGATAGAACCTTGCTCGTCTTTCTTCAGGTCGTAAAGGTTCTTGGTAGTTACCTGAAACATTTGTCCCGCGCCTTCGCAGTCGGAGGCGGTGATAATGGGGGTGTGAAAGTAGACAAACCCTTTTTGGTGGAAGAAGGTATGGATGGCGAATGCCATTTGGTGGCGGATGCGAAAGATTGCGCCAAAGGTGTTGGTGCGCGGACGCAGGTGCGCTATCTCACGCAAGAACTCCAGCGAGTGTCCTTTCTTTTGCAGCGGGTAGCTGTTGTCACAGGTGCCCAGTACCTCTATTTCGCGGGCTTGTATTTCGCCTTTTTGTCCCGAACCTACAGATTCCGTCAATACGCCGTTTACGCTTAGGCAAGCGCCGGTGGTGATTTCTTTGAGTAGCTCTTCGTCAAATTGGCTCAAGTCTACTACAATCTGTATGTTATGAATGGTGGAACCGTCGTTGAGGGCTATGAAATTAACCTGTTTGCTGCCTCTGCGGGTGCGTACCCAACCTTTTACATTCACTTCGCTGCCGAAATCTTCGCGCTTCAGCAGGTCGACTACTTTTGTTCTGCTCGTTTGCTTCATGATTGTTCCTTAATAGGAGGGCGCGAAGAATCGCGCCCTCTACACCATATTATATATATACTCTGTTTTTAAAACGAACCCATGTTGAGGAAGTTCACCTCTTCTTGGGTGAGGAAGCGCCATTCGCCACGACGCAATCCTTTTTTGGTAAGTCCGGCAAAGAGCACGCGGTCCAGTTTCATCACTTTGTAACCCAGTGATTCGAAGATGCGGCGTACGATGCGGTTTTTACCCGAGTGGATTTCGATGCCGATAACATTGCGTTTTACATCGTCCACATAGCTGATGGCGTCGGCATGAATCTCGCCGTCGTCCAGTTTGATGCCGGTGGCAATCTGCTCCATGTCGGCGGCAGTTACGTTCTTATCGAGTTGCACCTGATATACTTTCTTTTTCAAGTATTGCGGGTGCGTCAGTTTGGATGCCAAGTCGCCGTCGTTGGTAAGCAGCAGCACACCGGTGGTGTTGCGGTCCAAGCGTCCTACGGGATAGATACGTTCGGGGCAAGCTCCTTTCACCAAATCCATTACCGTGCGGCGTGCGTGCGGGTCGTCCGACGTGGTTACACAGTCTTTGGGTTTGTTCAGGATGATATAAATCTTGCGCTCGATGCTTACGTTTTGGTCGTGGAACTTCACCTCGTCGTTGTGCTTAATCTTAGTACCCAGTTCGGTGACAACCACACCGTTTACCGATACCACACCTGCCGTGATAAATTCGTCGGCTTCGCGACGCGAGCATACACCGGCGTTGGCAAGGAATTTGTTCAGACGGATGGGTTCGTTGGGATCCACATACTGTTCCTTGTACTCAATTTGTTTCTTCTTGCTATACTTAGCATTAGGGTCGTAGTTGTCCGTGCGGCGTTGTTGCGGGCGTCCGAATCCTCCACCGGGACGGTTTCCTCCGGTGTTATTGTTGAAGCGCGGACGTTGCGGGCGGTTGTTGCCGTAGGGCGAACGTGGGTGATAGTCACCTCCTCCGTCGTTGTTGTTGAAACGCGGGCGGTAGGGACGGTCGTTGTTGTACGGACGTTGTTCGCCGCCGCCGTTGTTGTAGCGCGGACGTTGTTGGTAGCCACCGCCGCCACCTTCGTTATTGTTGTAACGCGGACGGTAGGGACGGTCGTTGTTGTACGGACATTGATCGCCGCAGCCGTTGTTGTTGAAGCGCTGGCGTTGCGGGCGGTCGTTGTTGTAGGGACGTCCTGAATGGTCGCCTCCTTCGTTGTTGTTGTAGCGCGGACGGTAGGGACGGTCGTTGTTGTACGGACGTTGTTCCCCGTTGTTAAACCGCGGACGTTGCTGATAGTCGCCACCTTCGTTGTTGTTGTAACGCGGACGGTAGGGACGGTCATTGTTGTACGAACGTTGCTCGCTGTTGTTAAAGCGTGGGCGTTGTTCTCCATTGTTAAAGCGTGGCCGTTGCGGACGTTGTTCACCCTCTTCATGGTTGCGAGAAGGACGTGCGAAATGGTTTTCTCCTTCAAATCGGTTGCCTGCATCTTCATCTGCAGTAAAGGCGCTGCGCCAGTTGTCATTTTCTATACTCATAATTTTATTCGAATAAAGATTTAACGTATTAACCTCACGGTTATTTACTAACTCACTGTAGTTTAATTCTTTTAGTTTTGAATTATTAATATATTGGTTATTAATCTGTTTTTAGAGGTGTTTAAATGCCGGTGTAGTTGTGCGGGCTGATAGTTCTCAGTTCGTCTTTCACGGCATCACTCACCTGAAGTTCGTTGATAAACTCTTTAATAGAAGCTTCTGTGATAGCCTGATTGGTTCGTGTCAGTGCTTTAAGTGCTTCGTAGGGGTTGGGGTAGCCTTCGCGACGCAAGATAGTTTGTATGGCTTCCGCCACTACGCTCCAGCAATTATCCAGATCGTTAGAGAGTGCATCGGGGTTGATAATGAGTTTGCGCAACCCTTTCAGCGAACTTTGTATGGCAATTATTATGTGTCC
>JAISHU010000118.1 GCA_031262385.1 Mediterranea sp. (in: CFB group bacteria) | reverse complement strand
ATCAACATGCAACGGTCAATGTTTGCCGCCAGAATATGCGACTGCTTGGAGAGGTTGGAAGCCCGGCGGATGATGTAGTTCTTGCGGTCGTCAATTTCACTGATAAATGCGGTGCCTTCGGGGTTGCGGATAATCTGTACCCTGTCGCCCACCGCCACCGGATTGGTACTCCGGATGCCTTTCAGTCTGAAATTTCCTTTGACTTTACATTCCACACTGTCGCCGTCGTCGGTTTTCACCAAGTACCAGCTTCCGGTGTTTTTAATGACTAATCCGTGCATTCGCCTTATACGGTCATAATTTCTTTGTCTTTCTTCTCCAGCAATTCGTCGATCTGCTTGATATACTTGTCGTGTATCTTTTGCAGTTTCTCTTCGCCGCCTTTTTGAGCATCTTCGGCAAGACCGTCTTTTACCGATTTCTTCAGGGCGTCAATGGCATCGCGTCGGGCATTGCGCACGCTCACCTTGGCTGTTTCACCTTCGCTTTTGCATTGTTTGGAGAGTTGTTTACGACGTTCTTCTGTTAGCGGCGGAATGCCGATACGGATTACCTCGCCGTTGTTCTCGGGCATAATGCCGAGCGATGAGTCGATGATAGCTTTCTCTATGATGCGGAACATACTTTTGTCCCACGGTTTAATGGCGATGCTACGGGCATCGGGTGTATTTACGGCGGCAACGTTATTGATGGGCACCATACTGCCGTAAGAGTCTACGCGGATACCGTCCAGCAAACGGACGTCTGCCTTTCCGGCACGGATATGCGCAAGGGTCTCTTCCAGATACATGATAGCCATGTCCATACCTTCTTGCGCTTCGCTTAAAATTTCGTTTACCTCTTTCATCTGTTAGAATATTAAAGGGTGAATGATGAGTAAGTGATTGTGTAAGTAATCGTTGTTAGTTGTGAACCAAGGTTCCTATCTCTTCTCCCTTCATCACCCGTTTCAGGTTGCCGGGCGTATCCATATCGAATACGATGATAGGGAGATTATTTTCTTTGCACATGCAAGTAGCTGTCAGGTCCATTACCTTAAGCCCCCGTTTCAGTACCTCGTCGTAGGTGATGTCGTGAAACTTCACTGCCGTGGGATCTTTTTCGGGGTCGGCGGTGTAGATACCGTCCACACGCGTACCTTTCAGCATCACGTCGGCTTCTATTTCGATGCCGCGCAGCGACGAACCGGTGTCGGTGGTAAAGAAAGGGTTGCCCGTTCCTGCCGACATTATCACCACTTCGCCTGCTTCCATAGATTCTATTGCCTTCCACTTGTTGTAAAATTCGCCGATAGGTTCCATACGCACGGCTGTCAGCACGCGGTTTTTCACTCCGGCGGCAGTGAGTGCCGAACTAAGAGCAAGGCTGTTGATAACTGTGGCAAGCATACCCATTTGGTCGCCTTTCACACGGTCGAACCCTTTGCCGGCTCCGCTCAGTCCGCGGAAGATGTTTCCGCCTCCGATGACGATGCCTATCTGCACACCCATCGCGGCAATCTCTTTAATCTGCGTGGCGTAGACTGCCAGACGCTTCTCGTCGATGCCATACTGTTTTTCGCCCATCAAACTTTCGCCGCTGAGCTTCAACAAAATTCGTTTATAAGTTGTCATACTGCAATTATAACTCTTTATTAGCTTTGCAAACATACAACAATAATTTGACGTAACAATCATACGGGGTGGGCATAATAGCGATTTAGGGGAGTTGCTGCCGGATAGAGGAGAGTGATTTTTTATCAAAGTGTCAAAACGTCAAACGAACCTTCGAAAAACGGGCTTTTTTCGGACCGACGTACGGCTTGGTGACTTTCGCGCGAGTATAGCGCGTTAAACTATGTAAAATACACTGCTTAATTATCACACTCACAGAAAGATATGAGTAAATTATGTCAAAATACAAAAAGCGCCTTCAGCGCGAAAAAACAGCCCCAAAAAGGACTTTATGAAATTATCTTGCCGAGTTATCACGATAACTTGCCGAGTTAACGCAACAATCTGCCGGGAAATACAGCTTAACTTGCCGGGATAATTTCTTAAGCCGGCAGTTGATTCATTGTTTTCGCGTCGACAGTTCGTTATTTCCGTGCGGATGATTCGTTGTTTCTACGGAGTTAGTTCGTTGTTTTCGCCGAGTTGGTTCGTTAAGTAGCGGGAGATCATGCACAGCGTGCGGTTTAAAGGCACGTTTTTCACAAAGTGCGAGTTAGCAGAAAGCGTGATATTGTGACATTGTGATGCGTAAATGGGGGAATAATGTAATAATGTGCTATCCCTTACATTTCCCCATCAAAGCCAAATACTTGTACCCAGCCTTAACCCGATGTGTTTGTCCAAGTACATATCTTCCAAAAGGAAGCCTTTGGTTTTGGCTGTAATCCCCACATTGACCGACATCCCCTTTACGCCACTATTGCGATAGAAGAAGCGATACTTCCCGGTAACTTCTACTGCGCCGCCTGCCTTTCCGTTTTTATTAGTAAACGACAAGTCGTTCGGCTGCATCCAACCGTGTAAAGCAATGTCTACAAGAAGACTACGGGTCATCTTCATGCCATACATATCTACGCCGAATGCGGGGAACCAGCTATTTTTGTTTTCGTATTGCCTGAGATAGATGTGCGCATTGAGTCTCTGCGTAGAGAGCCATACATGCTCGTCAATGTAATCGCCAAAAGGAGCCATACCATATCCAAGGGCTGCATTGAAACGGATATCATTCTTTATACGAAACCCCGTCTTTCCTATCAGTAGAGGGTCGAGCAGATTCAAAAGCGAACGCCAACCTACACGCTTTGAAAAGTTCTTTTCTTCGGGAGTCAACTCATTATAGTTGGTGTAACGGTAAAACTCCATTGTAGGACGATGCAAGTGACGAATAGCTCCATAAACATCGTGTCCTACAATATCGCGCTTACGTTCGTCGGATTCTTCCGTAATTCCGGCATCCGCTTTAAATAATCCGTAAGAATAATAGGCTGTCAGCGAAAGCTTCCGAAAAACATAGTCCATCCACAACACCCGTGTATCTTCTTTCTTCCAATTCATTAAAGAGGCTTCGCGAAGCAGCAACGCATAATCGGACTCTAAACCTGCCGTATGCAGACGTATATACACGGGCAGATTGGTATTGCGCAACGACATCAAGTCCGCGTCGGTCACTCCTATGATGTAAGCCGACATCTGCTTATTGAAATAGGGCTTTGATATCGACCCTATCTGTTGGGAGGTTAATATCGAACGATGTCCCTCTTCGTGTGTCAAAGGCAAGTATAGCAGAGCGGATGCAAGACCCGAAACAATCGGTGCCCATCGCGGTGTCACCACCTTATTAATCTCCGCAACAGTCAACCTGTACAAGCTCAACGAACTTTCGTCGAACTGCCTCATCGTAAATAATTGAGCCGGCGAATCGTACAAAACAATAGGATACTCCTTTTCAATATGTGTAGAATCTGTTTGTGCCGCTAACGGTATAGGTGAAAGCGCCAAAACCAAAATGATAAGTCTGACCGTTTTCATGGGATTTGTGTGGTGTGTTTATTATTATTCAGTGATTAATCTCTTTGTTTGACGCAAAGATAATGACAAATAAAAGAGATATCCACATCTCATTTATATGTTTTACAATACATAAATAGCATCATGCCCCCCGATTCAACCGCCTCTTCACCCTCGTTCGTCGGAAAAATAGTGCCGTCGGGCGATTCGTTCTTGCTTTTACATCGGTTATACAAGTATCTTTGCATCGTGTTAAGGAAGAAAAGTCAAAAACTCATCCTTGCCCAAAAATTAAAAACTTAAAAACTCAAACTCATGACCGCTTATTTTAAACATCGAAACTGGTATCGCAAGCTCGACATCCTCGTGACGTCGCTTGTGCTCATTGTTGTGGGACTACTCTTTTTAGCGCGCAACTTAAACCTGATAAACAACACGCTCTTCCATGCATTGGTGTCGTGGCAGATGCTGCTGATTGTTATCGGCGTGGTTCAATTGATAAAGCAACACTATGTGTGGGGGCTTATACTGATAGCCGCCGGCGGCTATTTTATATTACCGTTCCAATTCAGCTTTAGTATCTACTGGCCGGTAGTGCTTATTATAATAGGTATAGCTCTACTCTTCAGGCTGTGGCGTCCCGACAAGAAACGTTGCGACGGGCAGTGGGGAGATTCCGAATATTACAAGGAGAGCAGCTCGTCCGAAGACGGTTTTGTGCGCATGGACGTTCGGTTCGGCGAAAGCAAGCAAATGGTGTTCGACCCGGTTTTTCGGGGAGCCGACCTTGATGTTTCGTTCGGTTCCATCGTATTAGACCTTCGACGCACCACCCTCGAAGCCGGACAAACCTACATTGATGTAAACGCAACGTTTAGTGGAGTAGAAATCTACGTACCTTTGCATTGGTATGTGGTGATAGAAGTGAATACTTCGCTAAGCGGCGTGGACGACAAACGGATAGAAGTGTCCGATACCGACCGTACACACCAGTTGATTATTCGCGGCAACCTCTCGTTTAGCGGCGTTGACATAAAAGGATAAAGCCACAACCTCCGAGCGTGATAGAAATTTACATTTTACTAAGAACTGTATATTTTCTCCTCTTCAGAAAACCATTTCTTATTTCCGTGTGTTTAGTATAAATCCGGTAAGGATTTGTAATATAAAGAGAAACTATTATAATAAACACGATTATCGATGAAAAAGAGTTTAACTATTATCGCCATCGTGCTGGTGGCATTGCTGGCACTGATGTTTGTCTTACCGTATGCTTTTAAAGGAAAAATTGAAGAGCTGGTAAAAACCGAAGGCAACAAAATGCTCAATGCGCAGTTCGATTTCAAAAGCCTCGACATTAGTTTGTTCAAAAACTTCCCCAAAGCTTCTGTTACGCTGAACGACTTCTGGCTGAAAGGCGTGGGCGAATTCGAAAACGACACACTGGTAAGCGCCGGAGAGCTGTCGGCTACTATCGACCTCTTCTCGCTGTTCGGCAGCAACTACGACATCTCCAAAATTTCGCTCGACGATGTCTATGCCAAAGCCATTGTGCTGGAAAACGGCAAAGTAAACTGGGATGTAATGAAAGCCGACTCGACAGCGGTCGAAGAGAGCGCCCCCACCGAAAGTTCGCCCTTTAGCATGCAGTTGCAGAAACTCACAGCGAACAATCTCAATGTGATTTACGACGACCGCCAAGGCAAAATGTATGCCGGTGTCGAGGGACTGAGTGCTACCTGCTCGGGCGATTTTGGCAGCGAACATACCACCGTGAAACTGGACGGCGAGATTAAGGCACTGACTTACCGCATGGGCGGCGTGCCTTTCTTGTCGAAAGCCAACATAGGCGTCAACATGAATGTGGATGCCGACTTGGTGAACAACAAGTTTACGCTGCAAAAGAACGAGTTCCGCCTGAATGCCATCAAAGCCGGACTGGACGGATGGGTACAGATGAAAGACCCTGCTATGGATATGGACATCAACCTCGTTTCCAATGAGGTGGGCTTCAAAGAAATTCTCTCGCTTATCCCCGCTATCTACGCCAAAGACTTCGACGGACTGAAAACCGACGGCACAGCTACCCTCACGGCACACGCCAAAGGAGTGATGCAGGGCGATACACTGCCGCAGTTCGACGTTACCATGGATGTGAAGAACGCCATGTTCCAATATCCGTCGCTGCCCGCCTCTGTCGACCAAATCAACGTACACGCCACCGTAACCAACCCCGGCGGTAGCGCCGACCTGACGCAGGTAACCATAGAGCCGGGTAACTTCCGTCTTGCAGGCAGTCCCTTTGCACTGACTGCCGACATAAAGACTCCCGTAAGCGACCCCGACTTCCGGATGTCGGCAAAAGGCACGCTGGACCTCGGCAAGATAAAAGATGTCTATCCGCTGGAAGATATGACACTCAACGGTGTGATCAACGCCGACATGGCATTGGCAGGCCGCATGTCGTATCTGGACAAGGAACAATACGACCGCTTCAGCGCGTCGGGTACCGTAGGACTGAACAACATGAAACTGCAAATGAAAGATATGCCCGATGTGCTGATACAAAGGTCAATCCTCTCCTTCACACCCCGCTATCTGCAACTGAGCGAAACCACGGTGAACATCGGTAATAACGACATTACCGCCGACAGCCGCTTTGAAAACTACATTGCCTACGCCATGAAGGGCAAGACACTTCACGGCAACCTCAACATCCGCTCCAACCACTTCAACCTGAACGACTTTATGACGGGCAGCGACAGCACCGCCACAACTACCGCCGATGCCGACACCACGGCTATGTCGCTCATTGAAGTTCCCAAGAATATCGACTTCGCCATGACCGCCGACATGAAAGAGGTACTGATGGACAACATCGTACTGAAAAACATCAAAGGTAACCTGCGCGTCGCCGGCGGAAAAGCCGACATGAGCAATCTGTCGATGAACACCATGGGCGGCAATGTGGTGATGAACGGCTACTACTCTACCGCCGACCTCAACAAACCCGAAATGGATGCCTCCTTTAAAATGACCGGCCTCAGCTTTGCCGAAACCTACAAGAGCCTCAACATGGTACAAAAGTTGGCTCCGGTATTCGAGAACCTCAAAGGAAACTTCTCGGGCAGCATGGCACTGAAAACCGACCTCGACAAACAGATGAGTCCGGTGCTGCAAACCGTACAGGGTAGCGGTAGTCTCTCTACCAAAGACCTTGCTCTCAACGGCGTAGGCATCATCGACAAGATTGCCGATGCCGTGAAGAAACCCGAACTCAAAGACATCACGGCGAAAGACATGAATATCGACTTCACCATTAAAGACGGACGGGTGGCTACCAAACCTTTTGACATCAAGTGGAAAGATTACAACCTCAACCTCTCGGGCAGCACGGGCTTAGACCAAACAATCGACTACGTGGGCAAGATTGCCCTGCCCGCTTCGACCGGCATAGGCAAACTGACGACCCTCGACCTTACCATCGGCGGCAACTTTACTTCGCCCAAGATTGGTGTGGATGCCGCAAGTATGGCTAAACAGGCTGTCGACGCCGTAAAGGATGAGGCACTTGGCAAACTCGGCGAAAAACTGGGACTCGACTCCGCTGCTACCGCCAACACAGAGGCACTGAAAGATACTCTTGTGGAGAAAGCAAAAGAAAAAGTAAAAGAGAAAGCCACCGACGCGCTGAAGAATCTGTTTAATAAAAAGAAGCAGTAAGTCGACGGAAAACTCTTGTAAAAAGGAGTGATAAAAGCAATAAAAGAAGGCTTTTATCATTCCTTTTTTATTATGTCAGCAAAAATGATTTTCTTTGCAGCCTCTTTAGAAACTGTTTTGAATTTAGTGCTCTTTGATTTGAGAGCTATTTTCGAGGATTATCTTTCTGTTTTAGGAGGAAGATAGCGAGCTATCTGACGAGTAAAAGAGGAAGATAAGACCG
>JAISHU010000076.1 GCA_031262385.1 Mediterranea sp. (in: CFB group bacteria) | reverse complement strand
GCTCTTCCTCTTGGACTTGAACCAAGGACCCTCTGATTAACAGTCAGATGCTCTAACCGACTGAGCTAAGGAAGAGTGTTGTTTTTTCTCAAATGCGGTGCAAAAGTAATGGGATATTTTGAAATATGCAATATCTTTGCCGAAAATTTAATAGAATGGATAAAATAATAGGAATGGGCAATGCGCTGACAGACGTGCTTGCTATGCTGAATAGCGACGAACTGTTGAGGGAAATGAATCTGCCCAAGGGGAGCATGACGCTTATCGACGAAAAGAAACTGCAATCTGTGAATCAATATATTAACCGGATGCCTGTGCACATGGCTCTGGGTGGCTCGGCGGGGAACTCTGTCAGAGCTATGGCGTGTCTGGGTGCACAAACCGGATTTATAGGTAAGGTGGGCACCGATGAATATGGAGATTTCTATCGCAAGAGCTTGCACGAACGTAACATTACCGACCACCTGTTGCTCTCGGCGCAACTTCCTTCGGGGGTGGCTTCGACTTTTATATCACTCGACGGCGAACGTACATTCGGTACCTATCTCGGAGCCGCGGCAGCGATGAAGGCTACGGAGCTTTCGCTGGAGATGTTCAAAGGATACTCTTATTTCTATGTGGAAGGTTACATTGTGCAAGACCACGACTTGATGCTGCGTGCCATCGAACTGGCGAAAGAGGCGGGACTGCAAGTATGCATCGATTTGGCAAGCTATAACATTGTGGCGGGCGAACGCGACTTTTTCGGCTTGCTGCTCAATAAATATGTAGACATTGTGTTTGCCAACGAAGAAGAAGCGAAGAGTTTCACCGGCAAAGAACCGCAGGAAGCTCTCGATGTGTTGGGCAAGATGTGCAGCGTGGCTGTGGTGAAGGTGGGCGCAAAAGGTTCGCTGATACGCAAAGGCACCAAAACCGTGCACGTGGATGCCATACCGGTGAGCGTGGTGAAAGATACCACCGGTGCGGGCGACTATTTTGCCGCCGGCTTTCTGTACGGACTTACTTGCGGCTTCTCGCTGGAGAAGTGCGGTAAAATAGGAGCCTTGTTGGCAGGCAATGTCATACAAGTGGTAGGCGCCGAACTGACGGACAACTGCTGGGAAGAGATAAAAACACAAATCAATAGCTTATGAAGAGGTATTTGAAAACACGCTACGTCGTGACACTGGTGGCTGTGGCAGTGACGGCTCTCTTTGTCGGATTTAAAGCCGGCGACGACCGCAACTTCCAAATAGCAAAGAATCTGGATATATTCAGCTCTATCGTGAAAGAACTGGATATGTTCTATGTAGATACGCTCGACGCCAATAAAACGGTGCGGCAAGGTATTGATGCCATGCTCTATTCGCTCGACCCCTATACGGAATATTATCCCGAAGAAGACCAAAGTGAATTGGAGCAGATGCTCAAAGGTACCTACGGTGGTATTGGCTCTGTGATTACGTGGAATGCCAAACTGAAACGCTCTATGATTGCCGAACCTTACGAAGGCATGCCCGCCGCCCACTCGGGATTGAAGGTGGGCGATGTGCTAATGGCGATAGACGGCAAGGACCTGTTGGGAAAAAACAATCAGGAGGTGAGCGAAATGTTGCGCGGACAAGTGGGCACCGGCTTTCGGTTGACGGTACAGCGTCCCGGAACCGAGAAACCGCTGACGTTCGACATCATACGCCGCTCCATTCAATTGCCGTTTATTCCTTATTACGGCGCATTAGACAACCACGTGGGCTATATCAGCCTGAGCACTTTCTCGGGCAACCCTTCCAAAGAATTTAAAACCGCCTTTCTGGATTTGAAGAAACAAGGCATCACATCGCTGGTGATCGACCTTCGCAACAACGGCGGCGGATTGCTGGATGAGGCGGTGGAGGTAGCCAACTTTTTCTTGCCTCGCGGTAAAAAAATTGTCTCTACGCAGGGCAAGGTAAAGCAAAGCGATAATGTCTATAAAACCTTGCGCGAACCTATCGACACCGATATACCTATCGCCGTGCTGGTAAACAGCGGAACGGCATCGGCAAGCGAAATTCTTTCGGGTGCTTTGCAAGATTACGACCGTGCTGTCATTGTGGGTACCCGCACCTTCGGCAAAGGATTGGTGCAGACACCCCGTTCGCTGCCCTACGGCGGAACGATGAAGATTACCACCTCTAAATATTATATTCCCAGCGGACGTTGCGTGCAAGCTATCGACTACAAACATCGCAATCCCGACGGCAGCGTGGGGCGTATCCCCGATAGCCTTACTACCGTCTTTCATACGGCAGCCAGACGCATCGTGCGCGATGGCGGAGGCGTAACTCCCGATGTAGAGGTAACTCCCGAGAAGCTTCCCAATATTCTCTATTATCTGGTAAACGAAAATCTGCCTTTCGACTTTGCCACGCAGTATTGTTTGAAACACCCCGTCATTGCGCCCGCCAAAGAGTTTGAAGTCACCGATACCGACTATGCCGACTTTAAGGAAATGGTACGGAAGTCCGACTTTAAGTACGACCAGCAAAGCGAAAAGATGCTGAAAACCCTCAAAGAAATGGCGGAGTTCGAAGGTTACTACACCGATGCCTCGGAAGAGTTCGGTGCACTGGAGAAGAAATTGTCTCACAACTTAGACCGCGACCTCGACCATTTCGCCAAAGATATAAAGAGTGTGCTGGCGCAGGAGATTATCAAACGATACTATTATCAGCGCGGAAGCATTATTCAGCAACTCAAAGATGACCCCGATTTGGACGCGGCGGTGAAGGTACTTACCGATAGTGCAAAATACAGTGGAATGTTAAAACCTGCTGTTGCAGTGGAATAAAAGTTGTACTTTTGCCGGCGTTAATTTAATATTTATCATAATGGATACTATTCAGATTAAAGACAAAACGTTTGCCGTCTCCATTCATGAAGCAGACATTCAGAGAGAAGTTGCCCGTGTAGCAAGCGAAATCAATCGTGACTTGGAAGGAAAGAATCCTCTCTTCCTTAGTGTACTCAATGGCTCGTTTATGTTTACCGCCGATTTGATGAAGCACATTACCATTCCCTGCGAAATATCGTTCGTTAAGTTGGCGTCCTATCAGGGTGTCTCTTCCACGGGCGTAATAAAAGAGGTGATAGGAATCAACGAAGACTTGGCGGGACGTACCATCGTCATCGTAGAAGATATCGTAGATACCGGTTTAACCATGCAACGCCTGCTCGATACGTTGGGCACGCGTCATCCCAAAGAGATTCACATAGCTTCGTTGCTGGTGAAACCCGACAAACTTACCGTTCCGCTGAATATAGAATATGTAGCCATGCGCATCCCCAACGATTTCATTGTGGGCTACGGATTGGATTACGACGGACTGGGACGCAACTACCGCAACATCTATACGGTAGTAGATTAATTGCAATCATTCCCCCGATACATAAACAAAGGATTATAAAAGAGAAACAACATGTTGAATATCGTAATTTTTGGTGCTCCCGGTTCAGGCAAGGGAACGCAGAGCGAACTGCTCGTTGAAAAGTATGGCGTCAATCACATCTCTACCGGCGATGTATTGCGTGCCGAGATCAAAAACGCTACGTCGCTGGGCAAGGTTGCCCAAGGCTACATCGAGCAGGGACAACTTATCCCCGACGATCTGATGATTGACATTCTGGCAAGTGTGCTCGATGGCTTTAAAGAGAGCAAGGGTGTTATCTTCGACGGCTTTCCGCGTACCATTGCGCAAGCCGAAGCACTGAAGAAGATGTTGAACGGGCGCGGACAAGAGGTGACGCTGATGCTCGACCTCGAAGTGCCCGAAGATGTCCTGATGGATCGCCTTATCAAGCGCGGACAACAAACCGGACGCGCCGATGACAACGAAGAAACTATTAAAAAACGCCTGCATGTGTATCACACACAGACAGCTCCGCTTATCGACTGGTACAAGCAAGAAGGAAAGCATCATCATATCGAAGGATTCGGAGAGCTTGAAAAGATATTTGGGGATATTTGTGAGGCGATAGAAAAGAAAAAATAATGGCTGAAAGCAACTTTGTAGATTACGTAAAGATATATTGCCGCTCGGGAAAGGGCGGAAGAGGTTCTACGCACATGCGGCGTGAAAAGTATATACCTAAAGGCGGACCCGACGGCGGCGACGGCGGACGTGGCGGACACGTCATTTTGCGGGGTAACCGCAACTACTGGACGCTGCTCCACCTCAAATATCAACGCCACATCTTGGCGGGACACGGCGAATCGGGTTCCAAAAACCGCAGCTTTGGTAAAGACGGCGAAGATAAGGTTATCGATGTGCCTTGCGGTACCGTAGTCTACAATGCCGAAACAGGCGAATATATCTGTGATGTCACCGAACACGGACAAGAGGTGGTGCTGCTAAAGGGCGGACGTGGCGGCTTGGGTAACTGGCACTTTCGTACGGCTACCAATCAGGCACCCCGCTATGCGCAGCCCGGCGAACCGCTGCAAGAGATGACGGTCATTATGGAGCTGAAACTGCTTGCCGATGTGGGCTTGGTGGGTTTCCCCAATGCAGGCAAATCTACCTTGTTGGCGGCTGTGTCGGCAGCAAAACCCAAGATAGCCAACTATCCGTTTACTACGCTCGAACCTAATTTGGGCATCGTCTCCTATCGCGACAACAAATCGTTTGTGATGGCAGACATTCCGGGTATTATCGAAGGTGCCAGTGCCGGCAAGGGGCTGGGACTTCGTTTTCTGCGTCACATCGAGCGCAACTCTTTGCTGCTCTTTATGGTGCCTGCCGACAGCGACGACATTCGCAAAGAGTACGAGATTCTGCTAAACGAATTAAGTACGTTCAATCCCGAGATGCTGGATAAACAACGGGTGTTGGCGGTTACCAAGTGCGATATGCTGGATCAGGAACTGATAGACGAAATCGAACCTACGCTCCCCGAAAGCATCCCGCATGTGTTTATCTCTTCGGTGTCGGGCTTGGGTATCTCCGTACTGAAAGACATTCTGTGGGTAGAGCTGAACAAAGAGTCCAATCAAATAGAGAGCTTGGTGCACCGTCCCAAAGAGGTGAACCGCCTGCAACAAGAACTCAAAGAAATGGGCGAAGACGAAGACCTTACCTACAACGACGAACTTCCCGACGACGAAGAAGAGGAATGGGAAGAAGAAGAGTGGGATGAATGAGGTGTAAATCGTCGAAAGGCTTTATTTGTTAATGATAGGGAAAATAAGTCATTTTGTTTTTTTTTAACACAACCTTTGTTGCTATTGTTATATATCTGTATATATTTGTGGCGAATTTTTAAAATCATACACGATGAAACAAAGAATGTTATTATTAGCCATTGTTTCCTTGTTTTCAATCAGTTCTTATGCTATTACTATCACTACTTCTTGTGGATATCAGGAAGAGGTTGATGCTAAGCGGTTTAGAAATACGGAAGAACTGCTTGCGTATACTATGGCATTAGAAGCAGCTAAATGTACTGAGGAACAAGATCCTTCATTA
Source organism: Mediterranea sp. (in: CFB group bacteria) (assembly GCA_031262385.1). Lineage (GTDB taxonomy): Bacteria > Bacteroidota > Bacteroidia > Bacteroidales > Bacteroidaceae > Bacteroides. The sequence goes on along the minus strand of JAISHU010000076.1, from coordinate 33,421 downwards.
CCCCCAGAGGGATAATGCCTTAATTTAGAAAGAGCACAATAAACTTTGTATGATACAGTTTTATGTGCTCTTTTTTTAGACCCTAACAATACTTAAATGAAAATGATATGAAACACTTGCTCTTTTTACCCTTTTTCTTCCTCTCTTGTTTGTGCTACGCACAAGTTCGTATTCAAGGACTGAACGAATTGTCCTCCTTACCGTTGATTGCCCCCATTGATACGCTGGATAATGCAGACTTGCATGTACATTATCAATTCTCTTTTGTGAAAGATGTACGCTTCCCGACCAAATATACGAATTACAGTCTTATTTTACAGATTGGTCCTAAGCTATCCAGATTCTCCGATTATAATAGTTTTTTTAACGACTCTATCATTGTATCGCAAGAGTTGCAAGGAGTTGAACGCAATAAGATTCTGATGGGCATGATGTCCCGAAGAAATCTCCCTTACTCGGAAGAAATCTTTAAAAATCTGTCTAAAGATAACTATACCGTATTCGACAAAATAATTCTGGATTATTTTTATTACGAAGAGGCTGTCCCTCCCATGGAGTGGACAATTACGGCAATGGAAGATACTACCTTAATGGGTTATACCTGCGGGCGTGCCACCTGTCACTTTCGTGGAAGAGATTATACGGCATGGTTTGCTCCGGATATTGCCATTGACAACGGACCATGGAAATTTCACGGTTTACCGGGATTGATACTGCAAGTAGAAGAGGCAAATCGCGAATTTATCTATCGTTGCACGGCTTTCTATCGTCCCCGAGGTGCAGCGCCTATCTATAAAAAACAAAACGATTATGTCAAAACTACTCGTAAAAAATGGCTGAACGCCAAAGAACGAGCTGAGAAAAATCCCTCAAAGGCGATGGAAGGTATCGGTCAAGTTGTGTCAAGGGGTAATGCATCTCCGACGGCAGCTCTGAAAGAACGTCCGTACAATCCGATAGAGCTTGAATAATGAAGTTTTTGTTGATGTTATTGGCATGTATGCTCGCTTGTGGCGTGCATGCACAGACTACCGTACGCGGTATAGTGACCGATAAAGAGAGTGGGCTACCTCTGGATGGGGTGATTATCAAAGTACTGGATGTAGAAGGTAAGCTTATTACCTATACCGTGACGGCTAAGCAAGGCAACTATCTGTTGCGATATACACCGCGTACGGAAGCCGTAAGGATGTTGGTGAACCTGTTGGGCTACAAAACGCTTTCGGTGCAGTTGCCCGGCAGAGATGTGGAGCAGAATTTTGCGATGCAGCAAGAGAATGTAGAGCTGAAAGAGGTGATGGTGCGCCCGCCTGCCATTAGCAAAATGGGCGATACGTTGAACTATCGGGTCGACCGCTTTATGCGGGAACATGACCGCTCTATTGCCGATGTACTTAGCAAAATGCCCGGTATCACCGTAAATGGTAACGGAACCATTTCGTATATGGGAAAGCCCATCAGTAAGTTCTATATAGAGGGTATGGATTTGATGGGGAGACAATATGGCATAGCAAGTACCAGCATCCCTTCTGATGCGGTAAAAAATGTACAAGTGTTGGAAAACCACCAACCGGTGCGGGCTTTACAGGGTGTCTCGCGAAGCGAATATGCCGCCCTGAACTTGGTGCTCAAAGAAGACCGAAAGTTGCGCCCCATGGGTTATATGGAAGGAGGCGTCGGCGTTATTAAAAACGGAATGCTGTGGGATGCCGACCTCTTTGGTTTGCAGATAGCTGCCCGTCGTCAATCTTTGCTGTCGTATAAAAGCAACAATGTAGGAAAATCACTCTCTAATCTGCTTCAAACGGAGTCCGTTAATGTTAGCGACTTGGATAAAGGTATCCCCATAAGACCGGGTAATCTGTTTAGCCCCACCGGACAAGCCGGTTTGCCGGTGAATGATGAACGCTATCGGTTTAACAACTCGCATCTTGTGAACTATAGCCGGATAGCTAAAAGTGGTGACGTAGAGTGGCGTCTCACCGGCGGTTACTTAAACGAGCAAACGAAGCAAACAATGTACAGCCGTACCGAATACAATTTGCCCGACGAAGCTTCGTTTCTCACCATAGAAGATAGCCGCCTGCGTTCGCGAACAAACAAAGTGGCACTGACGGCGTCGATCGAAAACAATGAAAGTAAGTTTTACCTCAGTAACATACTGGATGCTAATGCCGACTGGCAGCATGTTGACGAAAATATCATGCCCGCCGGTGTTGCTCTGCTACAAAAGTATAATTTACCTTATTATGGCGTGCGTAACCGGCTGGAGATTGTACGACGCAAAGGAGGAAAGGCATTCTCTGCCTATTCGTATCTGCATTACGTTAACATGCCGCAACGTTTGAGGATAGAAAGCAATGCCGAGGATATAGGTCTGCTTACTCAGCAAGCTTCGCGGGCAACCTTCTTCACAATCAACGGTACAGGCTATTCGTGGGATATCCGTCGACATACGCTGAGTTTGAAACTTCGGTTGCAAGCTGCTATTGATGACTATTCCACCCAACACAACAACTCTCGCTTGGAAGGATGGTTGGACTACGAGAGTCTGAACCGCCTGCATAGCAACGAATACGCTGCGCAACTGGTGCCGGGCTATAACTATAAACTCGATAGACTGAGTCTGTCGGTGGGTGTACCGGTGCGTTACCTTTATATGCGTCCCAATAACCAGCGGTTGCAAGTAGTGAATCACTTGAATATCCTAAGTGTGGAACCTTCGGCAAACATGCACTATCGTTTCGGCGACTATTGGCAAACATCGCTGAGTTATCAGCATACCAAGCAGACAGGTGATGCGTTGGATTTTGCAGATGCAACGGTGATGAAAGATTACCTGCATGTTACGGTAGGTAGCGGCATGTTGGAACAACGCGTCACCGATAATTATTCGTGGCGTCTGGCATACCGCAATCAGATTGATGCGCTCTTCTTTAACTTATCTCTCTCGTATCGTCCGGCTACGGTCAATACCATTTCGGGTAATCGGTTTACCGAGCAATACATCATTAGTTACATACAGCGACAGTCGCATCGTCGGAATACGCTAATGCTGAATACATCCGTGGATAAGTTTGTAGACCCTTGGCAAACAAATCTGAAGCTGAGAGGTAGCTATACGCAAACGGACTATTCGTTTTATCAGCAACAGCAACTCTATCCCATGGATGTGAAGTCGTATGAATTAGAAGTCGTTGCCGACGCTAAACTTGCGCCGTGGATAAATGTGGAGGCAAACTTGCGCGGACGATTGTCGGCTATGAAAACCAATGTGGGTGATGCGCGGATAAACCGTCAGTTGCGACCGATGCTTACCAGCTATATTCTTCCGGATGCCAAATCATATTTGTCGCTCTCGATAGAGTATAGTAAACGCAAAAGTAGCGCCGGACAGGAAGTGAACTTTTTGTTTGCCGACATAAAAGCCCGTCGCAAGATGGGAAATTGTGAGGTTACGTTGACATGCCAGAATATATTCAATAAAAATCGGTACGAAGATATTTCATACGGCAATCTGGAGTACAACTATCTTTCTATGCCGTTGCGTAGCTGTAATCTGATAGCCAATGTGCGTTGGAACTTCAAATAGGACTTCTCGCCTTGTTAGCATATTGGCGCATTATTTCCCGTTTGTATATCACAATGTCGCAATATGGCGCTTTTTGCTAACTCGTACTTTGAAGAAAACGTCTCTTTAAACCGCACGTTATGCATGTTCTCCCGCTACTTAACGAACTAACTCGGCGGAAACAATGAATCAACTCGGCGGAAACAACGAATCGTCTGCACGAAAACAACGAACTGTCGACGCGGAAACAACGAATTAACTGCCGGCTTAGCAAATTATCCCGGCAAGTTAGTCTGTATTTCCCGGCAAATTGTTGTGTTATCCCGGCAAGTTATCACGCTAACTTGCCGGGATAATTTCATAAAGTCCTTTTTGGGGCTGTTTTTTCGCGCTGAAGGCGCTTTTTGTTTTTTGACATTATTTCGTCATATCTTTCTGTGAGTATGCGCATTAAGGTGCTATTTTCACATAGTTTAACGCGCTACACTCGCACGAAAGTCACCGAGCCGTACTTCAGTCCGAAATAGGGGCGTTTTTCGAGGGTTCGTTTGACGTTTTGACACTTTGATTAAACATAATCCCTGCCACTATCAGCACCAAGCCGATGTAAGTGGTGGGGATTACTGTTTCGCCCAATATCATAGAGATGAAGAACAACGACAGGAAAGGCGACAGGAAGCAAAGTTGGTTGATAAGCGTAGGGTTGGAGGTCTTACGGAGTGCCAGTCCGAAGCAGAGAAACGGAATACCCATCTCGAAAGCTCCCACGTACATACCCGATAAGATACCTGTGAGCGTGCGAAGTTGCACTCCTGTAACGGCAGCCCCCGCCAACAAGTAGAGGCTACCGAACAAAAAACCGGCAAACAGTGCCACGGTGCCGTCGGTTTTATCTTTCGTGCGATTGTTCAGCATCCAGTAACCACCCCACAAAAAAGCACTCAACCCTGCCAGCAATAATCCCGATAGGGGAGTGTGGATGCCTGTGGATGGTCCCGTTCCTACCGAGATAAGAACTACGCCGCCCAGCGAAATAAACATACCGATGTATTTGCGGAACGGAATGGGCTGGCGGTCGAACAGTGCCAGCATAAAGAGCAGCACAATAGGCCACGCGTAGTTGATAGGCTGTGCTGCTTGTGCCGGCAACAAATCGTAGGCTTTGAACAACACCAAATAGTATATCACGGGATTGAGCAGTCCCAACAGCGCAAAGTACCCCCATTGGCGTGCCGGGAGCGACACCACTAATTTCCATTTTCTTTGAAAGGTAAGTACGGCGGCAAAGAATAGCAGAGCCGTGCAAGATGCCACCAACAGCATCTCGAAATAGGTGAGATACCTTAGCGATATTTTAAAGGCTGTGGCTACGGTCGACCAGCTAAGTACGGTGATGCCGGCAAGGAGAATGGCGAGTGTGTTGGGTTTCATGGGCGTATGGAGTTTTATGCTGCAAAAATAGCTTGTCGGGACGAATAAATCGTTTCCGACAAGCTATTATTTATAAAGAAGTATTTTTCGCAAACTCAAACTTACCTTGTTGCCTTCAACGCCTCTTCCAAATCTATGCCCAATGCTTTGGCTACGCCGGCACCGTAAGCGGGGTCTGCCTTGTAGCAGTTGCGTGCGTGGCGTTGCTTGATAAAGAGTTCGGAGTCGCCCATGGCACGTGCCGTATTCTCGAAGGTCACTTGTTGTTCTTCGGGAGGCATTAGGCGGAACAGGTCGCCCGGTTGGGTGTAATAATCGTCGTCAAACTCGCGTTCGTTGTAGTTGAAAGCATCTCCATGCACCTTTAGCGGCGGGTCTTTCTTGTCTGGTTGGTCTTGCCATTCGCCGTAGCTGTTGGGTTCGTAGCCCAGCGTACCACCGTAGTTGTCGTCGGTGCGCATTTGTCCGTCGCGGTGATAAGCGTGGAACGGGCAGCGGGGGCGGTTTACCGGAATCAGTTCGTGGTTGACGCCCAGACGGTAGCGTTGTGCATCGCCGTACGAGAAGAGGCGTCCTTGCAACATCTTGTCGGGCGACAAGCCGATGCCTTCTACTAAGTTTTGCGGATTAAAAGCAGCCTGTTCCACTTCGGCGAAATAGTTTTCGGGGTTGCGGTTCAGTTCGAGTACCCCCACTTCGTGCAGCGGGAAATCTTTGTGCGGCCACACCTTGGTAAGGTCGAACGGATTGATGCGATAGTTGTCGGCTTCGGCTTCCGTCATAAGTTGGATGCGGAGGTTCCAGCGGGGGAAGTCGCCCTTTTCGATACTCTCGTAGAGGTCGCGTTGGTGCGATTCGCGGTCTTTTGCCACGATAGCTTCGGCTTCGGCATCGGTGAGGTTTTTAATGCCCTGTTGGGTTTTTAGGTGGAACTTCACCCAGATGCGTTGGTTGTTGGCATCGATGAGGCTGTACGTGTGACTGCCGTAACCGTTCATGTGGCGGTAAGAGTAGGGGATGCCGCGCGGACTCATGGTGATAGTCACCTGATGCAGTGCTTCGGGCAGTAGTGTCCAGAAGTCCCAGTTGCTGTTGGCGCTGCGCATATTGGTACGCGGGTCGCGTTTGATGGCGTGGTTGAGGTCGGGGAATTTCATCGGGTCGCGCAAGAAGAACACGGGGGTGTTGTTGCCCACCAAGTCCCAGTTGCCTTCCTCGGTGTAGAATTTGATAGCGAATCCGCGAATGTCGCGTTCGGCATCGGCGGCACCCCGTTCGCCGGCTACGGTAGAGAAGCGTACAAAGCAGTCGGTCTTCTTGCCTACTTTGCTGAAGATAGCCGCGCGTGTGTACTTGGTGATGTCGTGGGTGACGGTAAAGGTGCCGTAAGCGCCCGAACCTTTGGCGTGCATGCGTCGTTCGGGGATGACTTCGCGGTCGAAGTGTGCCAGTTTTTCAATGTACCAAGGGTCTTGCAACAGTGCAGGACCGCGCACACCTACGGTTTGAATGTTTTGATTGTCTGCTACGGGTCGCCCGTTGGCGTTTGTTAGTTTTTTCGATTCCATGGTTTTTTAGTTTTTATAAGAGATAATAGAAATAAGTAAAATTTCACTCCTTACGGAACAAAATAGTTGTTGCGTTTGTTCAGTGAGGTTGGCGGTTTGTTGGGCTTTTTCTGTTTTTTTAGAAGAACAGACGTTCGATATTCTGTCGGATAGCCTCCTTAAATGCTTCGGGCGGGGTGTTTCGCAGGGCGGCTGCACGTTCGTATAAGGCATCTACGGGCGTTGTACTCTCATCCGTTTCTATAAAAAAACGTTCTACGGGCATTGTGCGCAATGCTTCCTCTTGATATTTGTCGCCGAACGAAAGGTAAAAGCCTTGTCGGATATATTCGTCGGCGAGTGCCGCCTTGCCGCGGAATCCGTGGATAATCCAAGCTTGGGTGGGGCGAATGCTCTTTTTGAGTTTGATAAGTTCGTCCGTCGCTCTTACGGCGTGTATGATGAGTGGTTTCCCCAATTGTTCGGCAAGGCGGGCATGTTGCTCAAATATATTAATTTGCAGGGAGAGATTCGTTTGTGAGAGTTTATCTATCCCTGCTTCGCCGATTGCCAACACTTGCGGGTGTGCAAATATCCGTATCGTCTCATCGGAAACCGAACGGAGTGATGCGGGGAGGTGCCACGGATGTATGCCTACCGAATACCATCCGTGCGGTTGCGGCATAAACTCTTCGGGCGAGCAGTTTAGAATGGCGGTTCCGGCTTCCCGGGGAGCGTGATGCGTGTGTATGTCGAGTAGTCGGGTCATGGCACCGGGTCGTATCCGGAGCCTCCCCACGGGTGGCAACGCAACAGACGTCGAACGGCTAAGTATAAACCTTTGAGAGGACCGTGCTTGCGAATGGCTTCAACGGCATACTGCGAGCAGGTGGGCGTGAAGCGGCACGAGGGCGGAGTCAGGGGCGAAATAAACTTCTGATAAAAGAATATGGGAAGCAACAACAGGTATGACACAATCTTTTTCATGACACGGTGTCGGCTGCGGCATGTTGTGTGGTTTCGAGAATGCGCGCCAATGCCGTTTGCATGCGCTTTTCTATAACCTTTGATTCGGTGAGTTTGTCCGACAGATAGATAAAGGCGATAACCAATTGCGGACTGTCGGGCGGAAGTTGTTGCAGCAGGCGATGCTTGTTTTTGCGGTAAGCCTCTTTGATGCGGCGCTTCATGCAATTGCGTTTGACGGCTCGCTTAAAGCGTCGTTTCGAAACGCTCACCAGTATGGACACCGGCGCGTCCGATTCGTCCGCAGGCATATAAACGATTCGCAAAGGAAACACCGAGAACGAACAGGACTTTCCCGAGAAGAGTTGTTCGATTACTTTCTTCTTATTCAGTCGTTCCGATTTTCCGAGGGTTTTCATTTGCTTATGAGAGTGGTCTGTGAGGTAGGTGAGGAGGGTATAGGTAAAAAACTGCGGGCTACACGTACGGGGGAATGGAAATGTCCTCGTAGCAGGTAGCCCGCCGTTATTAACTATTTTTCTTTCTGGTTTTCTTTGAGATAGTGGTCCAACGCTGCCGTCATAGAGGGCGTTTGTGCGGTGGGTGCTTCCAAATCGAGGCGGAAAGAGGCGTCGCGTATGGCTTGTGCGGTGGCGCCGCCAAACGATGCGATTTTCATTTCGCCTTGCGCGAAGTTGGGGAAGTTCTTTTGTAGAGAGGCGACACCGGCAGGGCTGAAGAAGATGACCATGTCGTAATCAAACGGCTCGTCGTCGGCAAACTCGTTACTCACTGTGCGATACATTACGGCTTCGGTGTGTTGCAATTTGTACTTGTCCATCATTGATTTGATTTCGTCGGTGTGTATGTCCGACATAGGGACGAGGTACTTCTCGTTTTTGTGCTTCACAATGGTAGGAAGCAAGTCCTCAAATTTTCCCGTGCTTCCGAAGAAAATTTTGCGTTTGCGATATTGCACATACTTTTGAATGTAGAGTGCGATGGCTTCCGTAACGCAGAAATACTTCATGGTTTCGGGAATGGTAACACGCATTTCTGCACAAATGTGGAAGAAATGGTCAATGGCATGGCGCGAAGTGAAGACAATCGCAGTATAATCCAGAATGGCAACCTTTTGTTGCCTAAATTCCTTTGCCGAAAGGCTTTCAACCTTAATGAAAGGGCGAAAGTCTATGTCTACACCATACTTCTGAGCGATGTCGTAATACGGAGACTTTTCCGTAGCCGGCTTGGGCTGCGACACAAGTATCTTTTTTACTCTCAATGTCCTAAAAATTTGTTATCAAATAATCATTCAGTTCTATCACACCTCGATACAACAGGTACAAAGGTGCTATTTCAAGGGCACAAAAGTATAAAATTAAACTTAGACTGTCGAACAAATTATGACAAAATAGGTATTTCCACTTGTAAAGCGTCAATATTTTAGCAACCAGCAAGAGAAATAAACCTATTATAACAGTAATATCTTGTCTCAAGCCAAGGTAAATCAGCAGCAATACAACAGGGAAAAGAATGAGGCTTGAGTAGCACAACAGTGTCGCATACGAGTTAATCCATATTGATATTTTATTCTTGTTGAAGAATATCCATCCCAGAAACCGGTAGAGCAGCCATTTGAGGAAGACAAATACTCCGCAGATGGTTGTATATGAGGCTAATATGCTGTATGGATGGGCGTGCATCGGCAGTCCGGACTGCAACTCCGAAAAATAAAGATATAGAATGATGGCAACAAAGAGGCATAGTTGTAAAGTAAAAAACAACAGGTAGCGTGCATTGAAGGTCATCGTGTCGGAAAAGATGCTGTTGCGTTCGCGATTTGTCAGAAAGCTCTTGCCCGACAGCAGCATCAGGTTGTGTGTGCGCGACAAAACAAAAGCCGAAAGAAAGAAGCAACACAGCAGCAGCAGGGCGATGCCGTCGTCCTGTTTGGCTACGAAGGGTAGCAATACTCCTTCAAAGGCTGCCGGGATGCTTTCGGGGGTCATCATATAGCGGCAAATTTACGCAGCGAATGGTCCCATACGGGTATGGTGCGAACCAGTTCGACGGCTTCGTCGGGGGTGCGTGCCACGTGCCAAAGCGCAGCATGTTGCGGTCGCATAAAGTTTTCGTCGATAGCCTGCCGGAGCATCGCCAGTAGCGGGTCGTAATACTGATTGATATTTAAGATGACGATGGGGTTGAGGTAGAGACCCAACTGTTTCCACGTAATGATTTCCAATAACTCTTCCAAAGTGCCGCAACCGCCGGGCAGGGCGATAATGGCGTCGCTGCGTTCTGCCATTAATGTTTTGCGCTCGTGCATGGTTTCTACTACGATTAATTCCGTCAGTTCGTCGTTGCCCCAACCTTCTTTCATCATAAATCGGGGGATGATGCCGGTTACTTCGCCTCCGGCAGCCAGCACGGCATCCGAAGTGGCGCGCATCAGTCCGATGCTTCCGGCACCGTTTATCAGACGGATGCCTTGCTGCCCCAGCAGCGTACCCAATTGGTTGGCAGCCTCGAAATAGGCGGCATCTACTTTTGTGCTTGATGCACAATATACACATACGGAACGAATATCACTCATACTTGTTACACCATAAATTATATAGGTTATCTAACTTCAATTGTATAGGTTGTGAACTCCCCTCCCGGGGTTTCCGGAAGTACTTCCCTTTATTGGATTTCCGTACTTGAACAAGTTCAGCCTGTTACGGTCGGCAAAGATATGTCTTTTTTTTATCAAAATGCCTGTGAAACATACCCTCTCCGCTCTTTCACCGCTGTCTTTCACAATTTCTTGCTGTGTTACAACGGACCGGAAGCGTGTGAAAGATGTGAAACACAAAAACGCAACTTTACGCATATAGATATAAAGAGGCTTTGCTTATTGAAATGCACTTTTACTATTGACGTTGCTAACAGGCTACTATTTTTTTGTACTTTTGCCGACAGAATAAATGTTATGACACAACTTAGCGTAAATATTAATAAGATTGCCACCCTGCGCAATGCACGTGGCGGCAACGTTCCTAATGTAGTGCAGGTGGCACTGGATTGTGAAAGCTTTGGTGCCGACGGCATCACGGTACATCCCCGCCCCGACGAACGACACATCCGACGCAGCGATGTGTACGAACTTCGTCCGCTGCTGCACACCGAATTTAATATGGAAGGCTATCCCTCGCCCGAATTTATGGAACTGGTACTTGATGTAAAACCTCATCAGGTGACATTGGTGCCCGATAGCCCCGATCAAATCACGTCGAACTCGGGCTGGGATACACGTACCAATTTAAGTTTTCTAACCGATGTGGTAGCCCTGTTCAAACGGGCAAACATCCGCACATCGCTGTTTGTTGCAGCCGATGTCGATATGGTGGACTATGCAGCCCGCACGGGTGCCGACCGTGTAGAACTCTACACCGAACCTTATGCTACCGCCTATCCGCAAAATCCGGCTGCCGCCGTAGCTCCTTTTGTTGCCGCCGCCGAAGCAGCACGTCGCTTGGGATTGGGACTGAATGCCGGACACGACCTCAGTCTGCTCAACCTGAAATACCTCTGCCGTTGCATCCCGTGGATTGACGAAGTCTCCATCGGTCACGCACTTATCTGTGATGCACTCTACTTGGGATTGGAACAAACCATTCACGCATATAAAAACTGTCTCGAACCATGACACTATTAACCCTTTTAGCTCAAGCGAACCCTTCGCTTACCGAAACACTGACGGGTGAAAATCCCGTGCTGACTCCTGTTACCACGCCCGATACCATTAACTTGTGGGATATGGCGTTGAAAGGCGGATGGATTATGCTCGTCTTGGCGGCGCTTTCCGTACTCTGCTTTTATATCCTCTTTGAACGCAACTACGTCATCCGCAGAGCAGCCAAAGAAGACCCTCAATTTATGGATAAGATAAAGGATTACATCCGTGGCGGCGAGATAAAAGCAGCCGTTTCTTATTGTCGCGGCGTCAATACCCCGTCGGCACGTATGATAGAAAAAGGTATCAGTCGGTTGGGACATCCTGCCAACGATGTGCAGGCTGCCATTGAAAACGTCGGTAACTTTGAGGTTGCCAAGCTGGAAAAGGGTATGACTATTATGGCTACCATTTCGTCGGGTGCACCCATGATTGGGTTCCTCGGTACCGTAACGGGTATGGTACGTGCCTTCTTCGAAATGGCGAATGCCGGTAACAACATCGACATCACCCTACTTTCGGGAGGTATCTACGAGGCAATGGTGACAACGGTGGGCGGCTTGATTGTAGGTATCATCGCGATGTTTGCCTACAACTATTTGGTGACGCTGATAGACGGGGTAGTTAACAAAATGGAAGCCAAAACCATGGCTTTTATGGATATGCTGAATGAAGATGCTAAAGCGTAGAGCCAAAATATCGCCCGCATTCAGAATGGCATCGATGACCGACGTTATATTTCTGTTGCTGATATTCTTTATGATAACCTCGACGGTGGTTTCGCCCAACGCCATCAAGGTGCTGCTGCCGCAAGGCAAACAACAAACCTCGGCGAAACCGCTGACGCGCGTCATCATCGACAAAGACCTGAATTACTATGCCGCCTTTGGGAGCGATAAGGAACAATCTATCACCCCCGAAGACCTCGCACCGTTCTTGCAGGTGTGTGCCGAAAAAGAACCCGAGATGTATGTGGCACTCTATGCCGATGAATCGGTACCCTATCGCGAGATTGTGAAAGTGCTGAACATCGCCAACGAAAACCACTTCAAAATGGTGTTGGCTACGCGGCAACCGGAGAATAAATAAGTACCCCACTATGAACCAGAAGGAGAAAGGCAAACTTATAGGCGGCACCGGCGCCGTATTGGTACACGTGGTAGTGTTGCTGCTATTGTTCTTGCTTGGCTTTACCCCGCCACAGCAAGAGCAAGAAGAGGGTGTACCCGTGATGCTGGGTGCAGTTCCCAATGCTTCGGGCTTTGCCGACCCCTCGCTGGTAAAGGTGGATGTGATGCCGCAAGAGGTAGCTCCGAAGGTGGAAGAGGTTGCCCCGCAAGAGATTATCACCCAAGACGAAGAAGAAACCGTAGCTCTGAAGCCCAAGGTGGAAACCAAGAAACCCGAGGTGAAGAAACCCGAAAAGAGCGAAGCCGAAATAGCGGCGGAAGAAAAGCGGCTGGCGGAGGAGAAGGCGGAACGCGAACGACGTGAAGCCGAAGAAGCTGCCCGTAAGCGTGTAGTCGGTGCTTTTGGTAAAGGTGCTCAAATGGGCGACAAAGGAACGACCGAGGGAACGGGTATCCAAGGAAGTGTACAAGGGAATGTGCCCGACGGATCATCCGCAGGCAGCGGCGGCTACGGCACGTTCGAACTTGGCGGACGCTCGCTGGGGGAAGGAGGATTGCCACAGCCTGATTATACCGTGCAGGATGAAGGACGAGTGGTGGTAACTATCACAGTAAATCCTGCCGGATATGTAATTGCTACAAGCATCAATCGCCAAACAAATACGGTAAATTCTGCGTTACGTAAAGCGGCGGAAGATGCAGCGAAAAAAGCCAGATTCAATGCTGTAACGGGGATGAATAACCAAACCGGGACAATTACATATTACTTTAAACTAAAATAATTAAATACCTCAATTTATGGGAACTGTTTATGTATTCTTTGCCGACGGCTTCGAAGAGATTGAAGCTTTTACGGCTGTAGACGTATTGAAACGGGCAGGACTGACCGTACAAATGATTTCGGTAACTCCCAATGAAATTGTTACCGGTGCACACGATGTGCCGGTGCTGTGCGATAAAAACATAGCGAACTGCGACTTCTACGATGCCGGACTGGTGCTGTTACCCGGCGGAATGCCCGGTGCCGCTACCTTGGGCGAGAGCGAACCTCTGCGCAAATTGCTTCTACGCTTTGCCAAAGATGACAAACCCATTGCCGCTATCTGTGCAGCACCGATGGTGTTGGGCAAACTGGGATTGCTCAAAGGACGCAAAGCCACTTGTTATCCGGGCTTCGAACCATATCTGGAAGGTGCCGAAATCACCGGCAAGCAGGCGGTGAAAGACGGCAACATCATTACCGGTCGCGGACCGGGTGCGGCTATGGACTTTGCTCTGCTGATTGTGGAATCGTGGGTAAGCAAAGAGAAAGCACAGGAACTTAAAGAAGGTATGTGTGTAGTAGGCTAAATGTTCGACTTATCTACACGCGACATAAAATACCTGACGGGCGTAGGTCCCCAGCGGGCGTCGATGCTCAACAAAGAGTTGGGCATCTTCTCTCTGCACGACCTGCTATACTATTTCCCCTATAAATATGTAGACCGTAGCCATATCTACGTCGTTCGCGAGATTGACGGCAATATGCCTTATATCCAGTTAAAGGGTGAAATCCTCTCCTTCGAGACATTCGGCGAAGGCAGAGGACGACGACTGGTTGCCCATTTCTCCGACGGTACGGGCATCGTGGACTTGGTGTGGTTTCAGGGGATAAAGTACGTTACCAACAAATACAAACTCCACAAAGAGTATCTGATATTCGGTAAGCCGACCGTGTTTGGCGGACGCATCAACCTTGCACACCCCGACATTGACGAAACTACCGACGTGAAACCCACAACAATGGGGTTGCAGCCTTACTACAACACCACCGAGAAGATGAAGCGCAGCTTCCTCAACTCGCACGCTATCGAAAAGATGATGCAAACGGTGGTGGGACAACTCAAAGAACCGTTGCCCGAAACACTTTCGCCGACCATTCTTGCCGAGCATCACCTGATGCCGCTCACCGAAGCACTTATCAACATCCACTTCCCCACCAATCCCGATTTGTTGCGACGGGCGCAATACCGTTTGAAGTTCGAGGAACTTTTCTATATACAACTCAATATTCTGCGCTATGCCAAAGACCGTCAGCGCAAATATCGCGGTTATCTGTTTCGCACGGTGGGCGACATCTTCAATACGTTCTATTCGCAGAACCTTCCTTTTGAACTTACCGGTGCGCAGAAGCGGGTGTTGCGCGAGATACGCAACGACGTGGGCAGCGGACGCCAAATGAACCGCCTGCTACAAGGTGATGTGGGCAGCGGCAAAACCCTTGTCGCGCTGATGAGTATGCTTATGGCGCTCGACAACGGTTATCAGGCTTGCCTAATGGCACCCACCGAAATATTGGCAAACCAACACTACGAAACCATTAGCGGGTTGCTGCACGGCATGAACGTCAGAGTGGAATTGCTCACGGGTTCCGTAAAAGGAAAAAAACGCGAAGCTATCCTGAAAGGCTTGCTCACCAAAGAGGTGCATATATTAATAGGTACGCACGCGGTTATAGAAGACACCGTAAATTTCTCCTCGCTGGGGCTGGTGGTGATAGACGAACAGCACCGTTTCGGAGTGGCACAACGTGCCCGCCTCTGGAACAAAAACATTCAGCCTCCGCACGTACTGGTGATGACGGCGACGCCGATACCGCGCACCTTGGCAATGACACTCTATGGCGATTTGGATGTATCGGTCATCGACGAATTACCGCCCGGTCGCAAGCCCATTGTTACGCAACATCAATACGAAGCACGCCGCAAGACTCTCTACGGGTTTATCCGCAAAGAGATAGCCATAGGCAGGCAGGTTTACATTGTTTACCCGCTTATCAAAGAGAGCGAAAAGATAGACCTCAATAACTTGGAAGAGGGTTATCTGCATATCACCGAAGAGTTTCCCGACTGCCGTGTGGTGAAAGTGCACGGCAAGATGAAAGTAGCCGAAAAGGATGCGCAGATGCAACTCTTCGTGTCGGGTGAGGCGCAAATATTAGTCGCCACCACCGTGATAGAAGTCGGTGTGAACGTACCCAACGCTTCGGTAATGGTGATAGAGAACGCCGAACGCTTCGGACTGTCGCAATTACATCAGTTGCGCGGACGGGTGGGGCGGGGCGCCGACCAGTCGTACTGTATTCTTGTCACCGGATTTAAACTGGGCGAAGAGACCCGTAAGCGGTTGGAGATAATGACCCGCACCAACGACGGCTTTGAAATAGCCGAAGCCGATTTGAAGATGCGCGGTCCGGGCGATTTGGAGGGAACGCAACAGTGCGGCGTTGCCTTCGACCTGAAGATAGCCGACATAGCCCGCGACGGACAATTGCTTCAGTATGTCCGCGGCATTGCTCAAAAGGTGGTTGATACCGACCCCACAAGCACGCTACCCGAGAACGAAGTGTTGTGGAGGCAACTCAAAGCTCTTCGAAAAAGCAACATTAATTGGGCGGCAATAAGTTAAATTATAGTATTTTATTCGCTTTTGTGTTGTAAAACATAAAAACTTCCGTATCTCCCTGTTTATCGGCTTTTTAAGTGGATTGATTGTGACTTTTTACCACCTTATTGTCTGAAAAATGATTAATGTATTCGCCCTTTCTCCTGAAAGTGCGCTATCTTTGAGGACTTTTTAAATAAAAAAAGATTGAATTTATGATATATTCTCCGATAAAAACTATTCTTTGCATCGCAACGGCAGCCATGTGCTGTGTCGCTGTTTCGGCGCAAGATTTAATAGCCCGACAAGCTCCCATAGATCGAAAACTTAAAAGTGTAGACTCGCTGGCGTTGCAAACGCAAATTCAGTTGGAGCTGTTGGCTTCTCAAAAAGAAGACATCTATCCGAGCTGGAATAACGACCGTGTGCAAGCTTATAATGACGTGATTGTTCCCGATAGCTATCAGTTTGACCTGACCGGTTTCTGCATGCCCACCTCCAATATGAAGATAAACGATGTTTTCGGCTACCGTCCCCGTCGCCGCCGCATGCACTACGGACTGGACATAAAGGTTGCCGTTGGTGATACCATTCGTTCGGCCTTCGACGGGAAAGTACGCATCGTAAAGAATCAAGGACGACGCGGTTATGGAAGATACATAGTCGTCCGTCACGAGAACGGGCTGGAAACCGTTTACGGACACCTCTCCAAGCAAATCGTCAAAGTCAATCAGGAAGTAAAAGCCGGCGAAGCTATCGGCTTGGGTGGTAACACCGGACGTTCTACCGGTTCGCACCTCCACTTCGAAACCCGCTTCTTGGGCATACCTATCAATCCCGCTCTCATGTTCGACTTTACCCGTCAAGACATCGTAGCCGACAGCTACACGTTTGTGAAAGCAAAGAATGCCGGAAAGACGGCAGGAAGCGTAGCATCGGGAACCGGACTATACTACAAAGTGAAGAAAGGCGATTCATTGTCGCGCATTGCAGCCCGTCAAGGTGTATCCGTTGACAAGCTTTGTCAGTTGAACCGCATCACAAGGAAGACCATTTTGCGTCCGGGACAAGTATTGCGCTGCTCCTAATTTTCTTTATTCTTCAAATATTCATACCTTTGCGACCTATTCGTAAAGAAAATGAAAGATACTAAGCAACAATTCGAACAAGTTGTCGCTCTTTGTCGTGATTTGTTTGCCAAAAAACTACACGATTATGGTGCGGCATGGCGCATTCTGCGTCCGGCCTCGGTGACCGACCAACTCTTTATCAAAGCCAAACGTATTCGCAGCATTGAAACCAAGGAAGTCACCTTGGTGGAGGACGAAGACATCCGCTCCTGCTTCATCGCGCTGGTGAACTACGGCATCGTGGGACTGATACAATTAGAAAAAGGATACCGGGACGAGGTGGATATGAACAACGACACAGCCTTGGAACTGTACGATAAGTACGCCAAAATGTCGCTGGAATTGATGCTTGCCAAGAATCACGATTACGACGAAGCTTGGCGTTACATGCGCATCAGCTCGTACACCGACTTGATATTGACAAAGATATACCGCACCAAACAGATTGAGGAGTTGGGCGGAAAGACTTTGGTGTCCGAAGGCGTGGATGCCAACTATATGGACATCATCAACTATGCCGTATTCGGTTTAATAAAGATAGAGTTTGGATAACAAGCAAAAACATATCTTGAAGATTGTAGGGGTAAACATATGTCGTTTCCTTGTTGCGGCAACATTCCTCTTCTCGGGTTTTGTGAAAGCTGTCGACCCTTTGGGGTCCTTCTATAAAATGCAAGACTACCTGACATCGTTCGGCATGTCCGGCTGGTTCTCTTCCTTACCGGTAATCATAGGTGCCGTTCTGCTCTCTGCATTCGAGTTTACCATTGGCATTTACATGCTTTTCGGCATTCGCCGGCGCTTCACTACTACAGCCACCCTTGTCTTTATGGGAGTGATGACTCCTTTCACACTCTTTTTGGCTATCACCAATCCCGTACACGATTGCGGTTGCTTTGGCGATGCACTGGTGCTCACCAATTGGGAAACCTTCTTTAAAAACGTGGTACTGCTGGCGGCTGCCGCCGTTCTTTACCGCTACGGCAAACTGCTTACCCGTTATGTCTCGGCGAAGACGGCTTGGCTGGCATCTACCTACACCATACTCTTTATACTTTTGCTCTCCTCGTATTGCTTGTACGCACTTCCCATACTGGATTTCCGTCCTTATAAGATAGGTACCGATCTGAAGGCGGCAGTCGACAGTATGAAACCCGATTATCAAGACTTCTATCTCACCGACCTTCGGCAAGGCGACGATGTGACAACTGACGTGCTCACCGCATCCGGCTATACCTTCTTGCTCATAGGACACCACATCGAAGAGGCAGACGACGGCAATATCGACTTAATCAACGAGATATACGACTACAGCGTGGAGCACGGATATGGCTTTTACGCTCTGACCGCTTCTTCGCCCGAACAGATAGAGCTGTGGCGCGACCGCACCGGTGCGGAATATCCCTTTTGTTCGGCGGACGACATCATGCTGAAGACCCTGATACGTTCCAATCCGGGATTAGTGCTGCTGAAAGGGGGCATCATCCTGAATAAATGGAGCGACAACCGTTTGCCCGACGAATATGTGCTGACCGACCGGCTGGATAAACTTCCTATCGGACAATTGAAGACGGGGAACGACTGGTACACCATCGGTTATGTACTGTTGTGGCTCATCATCCCTTTCCTACTGGTAATTGGCATCGACAGATTATTAATTCCTTTAATCAATAAAACGAAACAAAAATGAGAAAAAACATTGTTGCAGGAAACTGGAAAATGAACAAGACCCTCTGCGAGGGCATTTCTTTTGCAAAAGAGCTGAATGACGCACTTACCGCCGATGCTCCTCATTGCGACGTAGTGATTTGTACTCCGTTTATCCATTTGGCTTCGGTAGCTCCGTTGGTAGCTCCCGCCAAAATTGGCGTGGGTGCCGAGAATTGTGCCGATAAGGTATCGGGTGCCTACACCGGCGAAGTGTCTGCCGCTATGGTGGCTTCTACCGGAGCAACGTATGTGATACTGGGACACTCCGAACGTCGTGCATATTATGGTGAGACGGTGGCTATGCTCGAAGAGAAAGTCAAACTGGCGCTTGCCAACGGTTTGGTACCTATCTTCTGCATTGGCGAAGTGCTCGAAGAACGCGAAGCCGGCAAGCAAAACGAAGTGGTGGCTGCTCAAATGGCATCGGTATTCTCGCTTTCTGCCGAAGATTTCAGCAAAATCATTCTGGCTTACGAACCGGTATGGGCTATCGGAACCGGCAAAACCGCGACGCCTGCCCAAGCACAAGAGATACACGCTTATATCCGCTCGCTGGTGGCTGACAAATACGGTAAAGAGATTGCCGATGACTGCTCTATTTTATACGGCGGAAGTTGCAAGCCCTCCAATGCCAAAGAACTCTTTGTCAACCCCGACGTTGACGGCGGTCTGATTGGCGGAGCTGCGCTGACCATTGCCGACTTCAAAGGCATTATCGACGCATTTAAATAATCGACACTTCGTATGAAGCCGGTTTTATTCCTTATAGCATGTTTGTTTTGCGCTACCGGTGCGGTGGCGCAAAACAACATCCTTAGAAGTCTGGAACAACCTGTGTCCGGACAAGGCAAAGTTACCATTCACCAAGATGCACGCATTGCGGCATTGGTGGGTACTGCACTCTCTGCCGGAGCCGACGGAAAGCAAGCCGTGCTTAAAGTGGCAGGTTATCGTATCCAAGTATATGCCGGCAATAACACCGGGGTGGCAAAGAACGAAGCCCACTCCATTGCTGCACGCATCCAATCGAATTTCCCCGAACTGTCTATCTACACCACCTTTATCTCTCCGCGCTGGATATGTCGCGTAGGCGACTTTGTCAGCATCGAAGAAGCCGATGCCGCTATGCGCCGATTACGTTTGGCGGGCGGATTTAAAGAGGTGGCAATTGTGAAAGACCAAATCAATATACCCCTGTAAAGTTACATTCAATCATGTCGGAAAAAGACGAAATTGCTTCGCCCTTGCTGGACGAACTTCAAAACCATTATCAGCAAATTATTACCCTGTTGGGCGAAGATTCCTCGCGCGAGGGACTGGTAAAAACTCCCAAGCGTGTGTCTAAAGCAATGCTCGAACTCACCAAAGGCTACCACATGGATCCGCAAGCCGTGTTGCGCTCGGCAAAGTTTCAAGAGGACTATCGCCAAATGGTGATTGTAAAAGACATTGATTTCTTTTCGCTCTGCGAACATCACATGTTGCCTTTCTACGGCAAAGCCCACGTGGGCTACATTCCTAACGGCTACATCACCGGACTGAGTAAGATTGCCCGTGTGGTGGATATTTTTTCGCACCGATTGCAAGTGCAAGAACGCATGACGCTGCAAATCAAAGAGTGCATTCAGGAAACGCTCAATCCGTTGGGCGTTATGGTTGTTATCGAAGCGAAGCACATGTGTATGCAGATGCGGGGTGTAGAAAAACAAAACTCCATTACCACCACGTCCGATTTTACCGGTGTGTTCAATCAAGCCAAAACCCGCGAAGAGTTTATGAACCTGATTCGTTCCCGCAACGCTGATTTTTAGGCGGATATCAAATAGGTTGGTATAATCAAGGATTTCTTAGTGGATTGATGAAGCGGAATGTGTTCTTTCTACTTTTTGTTTGTCGACAGACAAGTCTCCCATTAGCCAAACTCCATCGTAAAAATTAGAGAAAGCTGCATCCATGATGGTTATCGCTTCGGGATATGTATCGGAGGTAAGCTTTCGCAGATCTTTATATTCTTGCTCAAGCGGCTGCGACCGACAAATACTACTCCAATAGAATTGCCAGAACATAGACTGAAAGCCCTTGGGATATGCCATGACTTCCCGAAACATGGCATCCCGCTTTTTGTGCATGGTTTGATGAAGTAACGATTGGAAATAAATTGGCGCATCGGCATCAAGAGTAGCCCCGATGGCTATCTTCACCAGTTTTTTGCAGTATACAGAATCGGGGAGTAGCGTCACCCTATTGCCCAAAACTTCAATATGTTTGGCAGCATGGTAGTACATGTCTAAATCGTAATCAGCAAATGGAAGGAACTGATAAGTCATTGCAAACTCCTTCCATGTGTTGGGGAAGGCATCAAAGAATCGTTTTTGCCGTTGAGGTGTATTCGGGTTTTCCGCAAGGTCCCTATACGCAGCATTCAATTCCACTGTGTCTACGGGGAAGTATTGTCCGTAAACAGGCACAAAACCAATAATGGTAGCCAAAAGTAATAATAGCTTTTTCATCTTTCTGATGAGTTGACCATCTTCATCGTATGCGGATGGCGTGATACTTTTTCTCATAATAAATGTTTTTATGTTATAATCCGTTTATGGTCTTTGTTATCCTGCACGCCTTCCCTTTTTTGTCAATTCCTTCTATCACAATCTCTTCGGGCGAATGGCTGTCGGGGGTGTAGTAGGCGGGACAGTAGAACTCCACATTATCGCAATAACCCAGAGGGGTGTACAGCAGTATGCCCGGTGGTGCCGAGGCAGGCATATTTTTCCCTTCTTTGAGTTGAACGACAATGGCTCCTCCGGCTCCTTGCGAACCGAATATGATTGCATCGTTGTCGCGCAACATACTGAGGTTCTCTATATCAGAGGACGGGATATCTTTCAGCATATCGGCATCATTCTGGTATGCCACATCGTTAATGACAATCAGTGCCGCTTGGGTGTTGTTGCGGATATGTATTTCGTTGCTATTCTGTATGGTGACGCCCGGTAGTCTTGGGGCTACAATACTGATAGCACCTTTCTTTATGTTGCTGCCGAAGAAGCCTTTGATATGCCCGCCGATGGTCTGTCCTTTTTCCATATAGTGGGAAATATTGATGGGGCAAGGTTGCAGAACATTTACTAAATAGCCTTTCATCCAGATATTCTCTCCTGCGCCATAATAAGGCTTGTCAAGATGCAAATAGAGTTTCTCTTGTGGAATTTGTTCCAGAAGATTAAAATTGGTTACGATTGTATCTGTTCTAGTCTGTGCAGATAGCCATGAAGAACAGCAGAGTAAAAACAATGCAGCAAAAGGAGTTTTCATAAATGTAGTATTAATAGTTTGTTAGCTAAAATTATAAAGGTTAATAAGAATAAAATTATTGGTATATATGTAACTTTACGGTGCAAATATAGCAAACATTACAATTATGCAAGAAAAAGATGAATGATTTGTTGTGGATTATACCGCGAAGCTCATAGATTTAGAAACGGCTTCTTATTCATTTCCTACTGTTTAATATTTATCTTTGTCCCGTTATGGAGATATTTTGGATTATAGCAGGCTGTGTATTGATGTTGCTGGGACTGGCGGGATGTTTTCTGCCGGCTTTGGCAGGACCTCCGTTGTGTTACTTAGGTTTGTTGTGTGCTTATGCTACCGGTATGACCGATTATACAGGCAACTTTCTGCTGATTACCGCACTTGTCACCATTGCCGTTACCGTACTTGATTATCTGCTGCCCATTTGGGGGGTAAAACGTTGGGGAGGCAGCCGTTGGGGAGCCATTGGCTCGGTGATAGGTTTGTTGCTGGGATTGCCTTTCGGAATCGTAGGTATTTTGCTGGGAACCTTCTTGGGAGCGGTGGCAGGCGAACTGTTGGGCGGTAGCCGTCACTACGAAGCCATACGTGCCGGAGTAGGTACGCTGGTGGGCTTTGTGCTGAGTACCTTGCTGAAGTTTGCGGTCTGCATAGTGTTTGTTTACTACTTCATCACAGGGCTGGTATAGTGTGTCGTCCTGTTTTTGGTTGACAGTAGTATCTCAAACTTCTCCTCAAGCAAAGGAAAGGTTGCACGCTAAAAGCGTAACGGAGTTGTCGATCAGTTGTTTATTACTTTTTTTTCTTCTGTGATTATCCTTACAGCTTATTCTGTTTACCGTCCGACCAACGTCGGACGACCGTACGACGTTGGCTGGACGACCGTACGACGTTGGTCGGACGCTCGTACGACGTAGGTCGTACGGTAAAGGAAATACGGTGTAAAGATAATATCTTACTGATACATAATTATTTATCACTAAATAACCACTAATAAATAAATCACTGCCTCCGATGAGTTAGTATCTCCGCAAAAAAAACGGCTGAATGCTGATTTCTAACCGGTGTGCCCCTCTATATACACAAAAACAGGCTGCTAAAACTCGTAATTCAAATATAATCTTTACCTTTGCCCGCTGATATAGAACTAAATATCTTTATTAACGACAAACAAAAACAAAGACAATGAAGAAGAATCTGTTTTTCGCAGGGCTGATGCTCTGTATGTTAGCTATGCTATCGTCTTGTGATAAGAAGAAAGACGAACCAAATGTAGTAGATCCTGTTGGTAGTGTTGTAGGTACATACAACGGTAATATCGACATTAAGATGAATGGCTCAACTATAGGTGCCATCCCGGCAGCGGACATTGTGATTGCCAAAGTATCTGACAAAGAAGTCAGTCTGTCTCTATCTAATTTTGTTATTGATAACTTGCTTACGGAACCTGCCACTATTAAAATTGATAAATGTGCAGTTGCCGAAAGTGGTGAGGGTTATACACTTACGGGTAAACAAGATGTCACATTAAGTTTGCCGCTCTTAGGTCCTACAACTTGCCCTGTAGAAATAACTAACGGGGTGATTAAGAATGGTGTATTTACATTGATACTTACAGTTCAAGCTCCGGTAATGGGTCAGACTATCCCTGTTGTTGTTAACTTTACCGGTACCCGTAAATAAAAGAATTTAATTTCATAAATATGTTCTATCACGCCCTTTAACCGGTGTGATAGAACTTTTTTTGTGACCCCCTCTTTCTTGCCGTATTTTTTTTTATTATATAAATTACATTATGACCAAAATTCTACGTATGTGCACACTGTGCTGTGTGCTCTTGGCGGTTGCGGCCTGTGACAGCAACGAAATAGAGAAACCTATCAACAAGTATGTGGGAACCTACCAATTTGCGGACTACACCATTGATCCCGCCGACGCGCTCAATCTCAACCCTCCTATTGCCGGGGCACTCTATGTGGATTATCAGTTTAGTGACAGTGCCAACCTCTCACCTGTTCGTTTCGGACAATTTTTCCGCTATATGGGTGGTTCTATTCTACCTCAAGCGCTCTATTCGTTGTCGCTGCTCAACAACGGCAATATCATAGCCACTTATCCCCAGACTTCACGCGTTACGTTCAATCCCAAGGATATAAATTTCCTCAATATTATGATGGGTAAATACAAATATCCTACAGCCGACAAGGTAGAAGCCGGCTTCCTCACAGCGGACGAAGCCGATGTAACTTCGCCCGAAGGAGTAGCCACTTGGCAGGTAGTCGACAATATGTTTCGTCTGAAACTCAACCTGACTGCCATTACGGGACAGGCACCCCAAGACCCTGCATCGGTAGATATGGGTGTTATTATGGAAGCATTTCTGCAGTTGGCACCGACTACGCAGGGGCAATTGATGGGATGGATTACCTCGGGTATCCCCATGAAGATAGAAGAGAATGTTGCAGCAGGAACTGTGCGCATCTATTTGGATAAAGAGATGTTGACGAATCTCTTTACAAAGCAAGACGGCAAAAACTACGAGATTAAAAAGTTGTGGGATGCTTTGTTGAAGGCTGGTGTTCTGCCCAAAGAGTATAGCAGTGCATCCATGCTGTTGACGACAATTGGCAGCAATTGGGAAAAAACCACCGTCTTCAACATCGGATTGGAACTGAAGAAGACGGGGAAATAGAGTTTAAGAAACTAACGGTGGGTTAACCCGCCATTACCTGTTCGGCGTGTGTGGAGGTTTTTATCTCTTTAGGTAAAAATATTTTCTCCACCACGCCTTCTTCGTTTATAATAAAGGTGGTGCGGAAGGTACCCATGTACTTACGTCCGTACATACTTTTCTCGCCCCACACGCCAAACTGTTCCACCAGTGTTTTGTCGGTATCGGCAATCAGATTGAACGGCAGTTGTTGCTTTTCGATGAACTTTTGGTGCGATTTGTCGCCGTCTACACTTACGCCCACCACTTCGTAGCCCTGCTTGCGTAGTTCGGTATAGTGGTCGCGGAAGCTGCATGCCTCGGCAGTGCAACCCGAAGTGCTGTCTTTGGGGTAGAAATAAAGCACTAATTTCTTGCCGGCATAGTCGGCAGCTTTAATCGTGTTCCCGTTCTGGTCTTTGCCCAGTATGGCGGGGATTTTGTCTCCTACTTTCATATTCTTCTGTATTTAAATAAAACAATCGGTTCTTATCGTATCTCTTCCAGCAATCCCGCACAAGCATCTTCGAGCAGGTTGATGACATATTCGAAGCCCGAAGCACCGCCGTAATAGGGGTCGGGTACGTAGTCGGCATCGGTGTAGAGTGTGCAGTAGTCCGTCATACGGCGTATCTTGGCAACCTCTTCGAGGGATGCGGCGCGCTCTTTCAGTGCGGCGATGTTGCTGTCGTCCATACCGATAATCAAGTCGAACCGTTCAAAGTCGGCGGCACGCACCGGTCGCGAACGATGTGTGAGCGAATAACCGCGACGTGCGGCATGGGAACGCATACGTGCGTCGGGCAATTCGCCCTGATGATAGGAGTGCATACCTGCCGAGTCGACGGTAAACTGATTTTCGAGATGCGCTTCGCGCAACAGGCGCAACATCACGCCTTCCGCCATGGGCGAACGACAAATGTTGCCCAGACAAACAAACAATATTTTTCGAGGTTTCATATACGGATAGTATTCTTATTTACATGGGGTCTACGTCATAATAAACAATCAACGTCTTAAAACGTTTGTCGCCCAACAAAGATTGTCGCACCTGCCACAAGCATTGTCGTGCGTGTGCAAAAGAGGCTTCGTGCTCTATCTTCAACACAATTTTGCGGATAAAGAGCGTCTGTACACGGGCTACTACCGGTTTGTCGGGTCCCAGCACGCGGTCGCCGAACGAGGCGCGCATCAACTCACCCATGGTTTGTGAGGCACGCTCCAGCAGGCTTTCGTCGCGATGTTTCAGGTAGACATACACCAGTCGGTAATAGGGCGGATAGTGAAAAAGGCGGCGTTCGGCAAGTTGTCCCGCCACCATTTGTTCGTAGTCATTGTGTATCACCTGTTCGATGATAGGGTGGTCGATGCTTTTGGTTTGCAGCACCACCCGTCCGCGCTTGTTCTTGCGTCCGGCACGTCCTGCCACCTGCGCCATGAGTTGGAACGACCGTTCGTAGGCACGAAAGTCGGGGAAGTTCATCATGGTGTCGGCATTCAGGATGCCCACTACACTGACATGGTCGAAGTCCAGTCCCTTGGAGATCATCTGCGTGCCAATCAGAATGTCGGTTTTGCGATGCGTAAAGTCGGATATGATGCGTTCGTAAGCGTTGCGTGTGCGTGTGGTGTCGAAGTCCATACGTGCCACGCGTGCTTGCGGGAACAACACTTTGATGTCGTCTTCAATCTTTTCGGTGCCGAAGCCGCGGTTGCGCAAATCTTCGCCTTCGCAAGCCGGACACTTGTGCGGCACTTGGTAAGTAAAGCCGCAGTAGTGGCACGTCAGCAGATTCAGTCCTTTGTGGTAGGTGAGGCTGACGTCGCAGTTCTGACATTTGGGCACCCAACCGCAAGTGTGACACTCTATCATGGGTGCAAATCCGCGGCGGTTTTGGAAGAGTATCACCTGCTCTTTCTGTTCCAGCGCTTCGCGGACGTATTGCAGCAGCAACGGCGAAAAGGCACCGTTCATCCGCTTTTTTCGGTGTAGCTCTTTGATGTCGACGGAAATAATTTCGGGCAGTTGTATCTCTTGGTAACGTTCTTTCAATTCCACCAGCGCATATTTGCCGCAAGTGGTATTGTACCAAGTCTCGATAGAAGGGGTAGCCGTTCCCAGCAACGTTTTGGCACCACACAGCGAAGCCAGTACGATGGCAGCGTTGCGGGCATGGTAGCGCGGTGCAGGGTCTTGCTGTTTGTAGGTGTTTTCGTGTTCCTCGTCCACAATTACCAATCCCAGTTGCCTGAAAGGGAGAAACACCGACGAGCGCACCCCCAATAAGATAGAGTAGGGAGTCTCCGACAATTGTTTCTGCCAGATTTCCACCCGTTCGTTGTCCGATAACTTAGAATGATAGATACCCAGTTGGTTGCCGAACACCCGTTGCAGACGTTCGGTGATTTGGGTGGTAAGTGCTATCTCGGGCAACAAGTAGAGCACCTGTTTACCTTCCCCAAGTGCCTGCTGTATCAGGTGAATATAGATTTCGGTCTTTCCGCTGGAGGTGACGCCGTGCAGCAGACAGACGTTGGTGCGGCGGAAGTGCGCCGAAATCTCGTCGTACGCCCGTTGCTGGTGCGAGTTGAGCGGATGAAGCGGTTCGGTAGGGAGGTCGTAGGCTTCCAGTCTGCCAATCTCTTGTTGGTAAACCTCAAACACCCCTTTGTCCACCAATGCTTTGAATGCGGCATCCGTAGCTCCGCTCTGCTTCAGCAGTTCGTGTTTGGCAATCTCTTTGGGCTGATTGCCGAGCACGCCCGACAGTTCTACGTACTTCATCAGCAAGTCCAATTGTTTGGGGGCACGCGTCAGTGCATCGAAGAGTGCATGCAGTTGTGTTTCGTTCGATGCCTTTTCGGTGAGGCGCACGCGTGTTTCCGTCTTGGGGCGGTAATCGTTTCCGCTGAAACCTGTAGGAAGTGCCGCTTTGAGCACATCTCCCGGCGCACAGAGGTAATAGTCGGCAAGCCATTGCCAAAACTTGAGTTGTACCGGCAGCAGCACCGGATAGTCGTCGGGGAGTTCCGCCACCGGCTTTACTTTGTAACCCACGGGCGCCTCCTCGTGTATGCGGCTCACCACGCCGGTGTGGTGCTTACTCTTTCCGAAAGGCACCACCGCCCGACTACCGGGTTGCACGCGTGCCGCCATTGCTTCGGGCAGAGCGTAGGTAAAGCTTTGGGGCAGCGGCACGGGTAATATAACGTCGACAAATTGTTTCATTGCAAGGGGCAAAGATAAAAAGAAAAAAGGCTGTCCGCATGCGGGCAGCCTTTTCTTGTTAGGAGTTTATTCTTTAGAGCGTCTGTTTTACCTCAATCTCTTCGTACGATTCGATGATGTCGCCCACTTTGATGTCGTTGCAACCGGTGAGGCTGATACCGCACTCAAAGTTGGTACCCACCTCTTTCACGTCGTCTTTAAAGCGCTTCAAGGCGTTGATGTTGCCGGTAAAGATAACGATGCCGTCGCGGATGAGGCGTGCTTTGTCCGAACGCTTCACCTTGCCCGTCTTCACCATGGCACCGGCGACTAAGCCCACCTTGGTGATGTTGAACACTTCGCGCACTTCGATAGTAGCGGTGACCTGTTCTTTCACGGTAGGAGCAAGCATACCTTCCATGGCGGCTTTCACCTCTTCGATAGCGTCGTAGATTACCGAATACTTGCGGATGTCCACTCCGTCGTTTTCCGCCAGGCGTGCCGCCGCATTCGACGGGCGCACTTGGAAGCCGATGATGATGGCATTGGAAGCTGCGGCAAGCGACACATCCGATTCGGATATTTGTCCCACACCTTTATGGATTACATTTACCTGCACCTGTTCGGTCGAGAGTTTTATCAACGAGTCGCTCAAGGCTTCTACCGAACCGTCCACGTCGCCTTTGACAATAACATTCAGTTCGTGGAAGTCGCCCAATGCCAAACGGCGTCCCACTTCGTCGAGGGTCAGCATCTTTTGTGTGCGCAAGCCCTGTTCGCGTTGCAGTTGTTCGCGTTTGTTGGCAATCTCGCGTGCCTCCTGTTCGGTGTCGAACACGTGGAACGAGTCGCCTGCTGCCGGTGCGCCGTTCAATCCCAGTATCAACACCGGTTCGGACGGTCCCGCCTCTTTCAGGCGTTGGTTGCGTTCGTTGAACATGGCTTTCACCTTGCCGTACGAAGCTCCTGCCAGTACGATGTCGCCCACGTGCAAAGTGCCGTTAGATACCAGCACGGTGGCAATGTATCCGCGTCCTTTGTCGAGCGACGATTCAATGATAGAGCCGGTGGCTTTGCGGTTGGGGTTGGCTTTCAGGTCAAGCATTTCGGCTTCGAGCAGCACCTTTTCCAGCAATTCGTGTACACCGATGCCTTGTTTAGCCGAGATATCTTGCGACTGGTATTTACCTCCCCATTCTTCCACGAGGAAGTTCATACCTGCCAGTTCTTCTTTTATCTTGTCGGGGTTTGCGCCCGTTTTATCAATCTTGTTGATAGCAAACACAATGGGTACGCCTGCTGCCATAGCATGGTTGATAGCCTCTTTGGTTTGCGGCATCACGTTGTCGTCGGCGGCAACGATGATGATAACCACGTCGGTTACTTTGGCACCGCGGGCACGCATGGCGGTAAAGGCTTCGTGTCCCGGTGTGTCGAGGAAGGTAATTTGGCGTCCGTCTTCCAGTGTCACGTGGTAGGCACCGATGTGCTGTGTGATACCTCCGGCTTCTCCGGCGATTACGTTGGCTTTGCGGATGTAGTCCAGCAACGAAGTCTTACCGTGGTCGACGTGTCCCATGACAGTCACAATCGGTGCGCGCGGTTGCAAATCTTCTTCGGCGTCGGCTTCTTCCACGATAGCCTGTGCCACTTCGGCGCTGACATATTCGGTTTTAAAGCCGAACTCTTCGGCAACAAGGTTGATGGTTTCGGCGTCCAACCGTTGGTTGATAGAAACCATGATGCCGACACTCATACAAGTGGCGATCACCTGCGTCACCGATATATCCATCATGTTAGCCAGTTCGTTTGCCGTTACAAACTCGGTAAGCTTCAGCACCTTGCTTGCCGCCATTTCCTTGTTTTCCTGTTCTTGCAGACGTCCTGCCACAAGGTCGCGTTTCTCTTTACGATACTTTGCTGTTTTGCTCTTGTTGCCTTTCGAGGTGAGGCGTGCCAGCGTTTCTTTTACTTGTTTTGCAACATCTTCTTCGCTGGGTTCCTGTTTCACCACCGGTTTTTTGAAGCGGTCTTTGCGGTTGTTTTTTCCTCCACCGCCTTGTCCTTGCGGACGGTTGGCATTGTTGCCACCTCCTCCGCCTTTATTATCTTTGTTTCCGCGGTTATCGTTATTTTTTTGGAAGTTGGCTGCATTGGTTACGTCCACCTTTTCTTTATTGATGCGGTGGCGTTTCTTTTTGTTAGCTCCCTCCTTGTCTTTTCCGTCTTGAGGTTTTTGTCCCTCGCGGGGTTTAGTAGGCTCGCCGCGGCTGATTTCTTTCATAATGGCCGCTTTCATAGCGTCCTTCTGGGTTTGCCGCTGCTTTTCTTTCTCTTCGCGCTCTTTGCGTCGTTCCTCCTTGCTTTTCTTGCGCGGGCGGGTCGACTGATTTAGCGTAGCAAGGTCAATCTGTCCAATGATGTTGAGTTTGGATGCAAACTCTCCTTTCTTATGGATTGTAAAAACCTTGTTTGGGTCTTCTGTTTTTTGTTCGGGCTGCTCTTTTGTAGCATTTTGCGACGCCGTAGGTTTATTCTTTACTTCTGTCACCGGGATAGGCTCTTTTTTCTGTTCTTTATGCTCTTTATGCTCTCTATGTTCTTTTCTTTCTTTATGATGTCCTCCTGCGTCAACCTTATTTTTAGGTTGGGGAGTTTGTTCCGTTTTCGGCTGTACCGGTTCTTTTGTCACCGGTTTAGCTTCGGTTTCGGTTTTCTTTTCGGGTTGAGGTTGTGCTTCGGTGGCAGCGGCAGCAACGGGTTGTTCGGTCTTCACTTCGGGTGCGACCTCTGTTTTCTGTTCCGTAGCCGGCTGTTCTTCCGTAGCCGGTTGTTCTGTTACGAAAGGCTTTTTGCCGAGGTTATCCAAGTCAATTTTACCGACAGGTTTAAATTTCTGGCGAGAGTCTCCGGGTACAACCGCTTTCTTCTCTTCCATTTTAGGCTTTTCTTTCTTTTCTTCGTAGCCGTCAATGGAGACCGAAGCTTTGTTTCGGTTGCTGTGTCTCTCTTGGATAAAGCGTTCCGACTCCAGCCGAAGATTTTTATCCGTGCTGAATGCCTGTACCAACAGAGCATACTGTTCTTCCGTAATTTTGGTGTTAGGATTTGCCTCTACATCAGCAAATCCTTTCTTTTGCAGGAACTCCACTACCGTCAAGATTCCCACATTTAAGTCTCTCGTTACTTTATTTAACCTTATCGTCATATTTCTTTTTTACTCTTCGTCAAATTCTGCTTTTAATACTCGTAATACGTCGTCAATGGTCTCTTCTTCCAAGTCGGTTTTTTCGACCAACAATTCGCGAGGCGCGTTCAGTACGGCTTTGGCAGTATCAAGTCCGATAGCCTTGATAGAGTTGATTACCCACTCGTCTATTTCGTCGAGGAATTCGTCGAGATAGATATCTTCGTTTACCGTATCGTCCAGTTCGCGGAACACATCGATGGTGTATTCGGTAAGCATACTGGCGAGCTTGATGTTCAATCCGCCCTTACCGATAGCCAGCGACACCTCTTCGGGTTTGAGATACACTTCGGCTTTATGTTCTTCTTCGTTGAGGTTGATAGAAGATATTTTTGCCGGGCTAAGCGCGCGTTGAATAAACAGTTGCGTGTTAGCGGTATAGTTGATGACGTCGATATTTTCGTTACGCAATTCGCGTACGATGCCGTGTATGCGGCTACCTTTCACACCCACGCAAGCACCTACGGGGTCGATGCGGTCGTCGTAGCTTTCTACGGCAATCTTGGCGCGTTCGCCCGGTATGCGGGCGATATTTTTAATGGTTATCAATCCGTCGTTTATTTCGGGTACTTCCAGTTCGAACAGTCGTCGCAGGAACATGGGCGAAGTGCGCGAGAGGATAATCTTGGGATTGTTGTTCTTGTTGTCCACCCGTGCCACCACGGCGCGTGCCGTTTCGCCTTTGCGATAGTAGTCCGAGGGGATTTGTTCGGTTTTGGGCAGCAGTAGTTCGTTGCCTTCGTCGTCGAGCAGCAGCATCTCTTTTTTCCATATCTGGTAGACTTCGGCATTGATAATGGTACCTACCTTATCGATATATTTATTGTAGATGCTGTCTTTTTCGAGTTCTAATATTTTGGAAGCCAATGTTTGGCGCAGGTTCAATATGGCACGCCTTCCGAACTTGGCAAAGTCTACTTCGTCAGTTACCTCTTCCCCTTCCTCGTACGATGCATCGATTCGTTGTGCTTCGGTCAAGGATACTTGTCTGTTGGGATTGGTCAGGTCGGCATCAGCCACCACCTCACGGTTGCGATAGATTTCAAAGTCGCCCTTATCGGGGTTGACAATGACATCATAGTTTTCATCTGTTCCGAACATTTTGGCAATCACGCTGCGAAACGACTCTTCGAGTACGCTCACCATGGTGGTTCTGTCAATGTTCTTCAGTTCTTTAAATTCTGAAAAGGTATCTATCAGGCTGATAGTCTCTTTCTTCTTTGCCATAATTATTTAAAACTGATTAAGTATTTAGTATATTTTATTTCGTTGTACGTCAGGGCTACCTCTTCGGCAACCAACTTAGGGCGTTTAGCTCCTTCGGGTTTCACCTTTTTTTCTATGGTGAGTACAATGCCTGTGTCGGTCGCTTCTTTCAGCACGCCGCACAGTTTTTGTCCGTCGGTGGTAAGTACTTCCACCTCTTTATCTACATGATTGTAGTATTGCTGCAACACTTTGAAGGGTTGTCCGATGCCGGCGGAGCCGACTTCCAGCTCAAAATCTTCGGTTTCGCGGTTCAGTCGCGATTCTATAAAGCGACTCAAAGCCACACAATCTTCTATCCAGACACCTTCTTTATGGTCGATTTCCACCACGATGCGATTGTCCGGACTGACGGCGATTTCAACCGGGAAGTAATCTTTCCCGTCGAGCCATTCGTTTACAATTTGACTAACTGTTTCTTTGGTTATCATATTCACTTTTGAGAACAAAAAAAGGAGCTTCATGCTCCTCCACCTTTTACTCAACGCGGCGCAAAGGTATGAATAATCCTTTCGGGAACAAAATATTAGAGGAAAATATTCGTTATTAAGTCGTTCTGCCGTGTCGATGTCTCTATACGCAGAGGTAAGTTTGGAGGTTTTACCTGTTTTGCGATTTCTTGGGTTGTTAGAAGAGTGTGAAGAATGCGTGTTGTCATAAAGTTGGTAAATAGTCTGTTTTGGTTTCATATTTTCTCAATATCTCGCTTTCTGCTAACTCGTACTTTGCGAAAAATTGCTGTTCATCCGGAAGATAATGCGTTGCGAACCCGTTTTTAGTTCGTTGCAAACAGGAAAACAACGAATCAACTCGGCGGAAACAATGAATCGTCAGCGCGGAAACAACGAATTAACTGCCGGCTGAGCAAATT
This sequence comes from Mediterranea sp. (in: CFB group bacteria), assembly GCA_031262385.1. GTDB lineage: Bacteria > Bacteroidota > Bacteroidia > Bacteroidales > Bacteroidaceae > Bacteroides. The sequence continues at coordinate 175 of JAISHU010000076.1, read as the reverse complement.
ATCCCGGCAAGTTAAGCTGTATTTCCCGGCAGATTGTTGCGTTATCCCGGCAAGTTATCGTGCTAACTTGCCGGGATAATTTCATAAAGCTCTTTTTGGGGCTGTTTTTTCGCGCTGAACACGCTTTTTGTTTATTGACAATATTTTTTTCTATCTTTCTGGAAGTGTGCGGCTT
>JAISHU010000071.1 GCA_031262385.1 Mediterranea sp. (in: CFB group bacteria) | reverse complement strand
CGAACAGAGAAGTTAAGCCTTGTCACGCCGATGGTACTGCGTAACAGTGGGAGAGTAGGTAGTCGCCGTTTTTTGAAGAAGCCTTCTTTGCAGAAATGCAAGGAAGGCTTTATTCGTATGTGCATATTTGGGTAAAAAAATGCTCCGATGTTACTCCCGCGTTAGTCTTTGTTACATACGGAGTAAAGAGTAACGATGTAAAGCCTTACATTTGCATCGTAACTTAAAATAAAACAGATATCCATGAAATCATTATTCTACTCTCTTTGTCTTTTGCTGGCAGGTGCGTCGTGCACACAACATGCCGACCTCTCCAAACCTTGGAAAAAAGGTGCTTTTGAAACCCGTCAGTATCGCAACTATTTTGCAGAAATGGGTTATCCGCAGTCCGACATCGATAAGAAACTGACGGACGTTTTCAACGAAGTGTTTTACAGTGACAAGAAAGTCTACTTTGAGGTGGGCGACTCCATGGCGTATATCAGCGACATCAAGAACCACGATGTGCGTACCGAAGGTATGTCGTACGGACTGATGATTGCTGTGCAGTTCGACCGTCAAGATATCTTCGACCGTCTGTGGCGCTGGGGCAAACGCTATATGCAGCATCAGGACGGACCGTGGAAGGGTTACTTCGCATGGAGCTGCCAAACCGATGGTACGCGCTATGCACAGGGACCGGCTTCGGACGGCGAACTCTACTATGTCACCGCCTTGCTGTTTGCCGCCAACCGTTGGGGCAACGACACCGGCATCGACTACAAGGCAGAGGCGCAGCACATCCTGAATTGTGCCATGAGCAAAGACGGTACCGCCGGCGTGATGCCTTTTATTAATGTGGAAAAGAAACTCATCACCTTTACGCCCGATAGATTTGGCGGACGCTTCACCGACCCCTCGTATCACGTTCCTGCTTTCTACGAAGTGTGGGCACGTTGGGCTGACGACGGGCGTGCCGACTTCTGGCGCGAGTGTGCCGACAGCAGTCGCGTGTACCTGCACCGCAGCATTCACCCCGTTACGGGGCTCAACCCCGACTACAACAACTACGACGGCTCGTTGCTGGGAAGCAACCGCATCATCGGCGATGACTTCCGCTTCGACTCTTGGCGTGTCCCCATGAACATTGCGCTGGACTATTCGTGGGCATGTGCCGACCGCGAGTGGCAGAACGGTTACGCCAACCGCATCCAAGACTTCCTGTACGGGCAGGGCATCGACACCTTTGTTGACCAATACAAGGTGGACGGCTCGCAAGTAACCGATACGTTGGGAGCAGGCGGTTACAAGGCGTTGCGTCATTCGGTGGGACTGGTGGCTACCTCGGCAGCAGTATCGCTTGCAGCCACTCATCCCAAGGCGCGCGAGTTTGCCGAACGGTTGTGGACTTCTCAAAATGTGCCTTTTGCCGACGGCTATTTTGATGCCTATTATGACGGTTTGCTCCGCCTGTTTGCCTTTATGCATCTCAGCGGAAATTATCGTATTATTTTCCCCGAAAAGTAAAAAAATATGTTCGATGTTACCTACACAACAAAAATTGTTACGTGCGCGCCAACGATGTTACCGGTTCGTTAAAACGTGTAACATTTCGTTATGTTTGTTTTAAACGCCGGACACTACCTTTGTAGCACTTCATTAATTAAAGACTTATTAGTGTTTTATTTAAATCTATGTTTTATGAAAAGAATCAACTTGAATCTAAAGCCTTTGGGCTTGGTGTTGTTATTTTGCCTGATACCGCTGTGGGCACTTGCCCAGCAGATAGCGATAAAGGGCAGCGTTAAAGACGCACAAGGCGAGCCGATTATCGGTGCCAGTGTTTTACAAAAAGGAACCACCAACGGTACCATTACCGATGTGGACGGAAACTTTACCTTGCAAGTGCCCGCCAACAGTACATTAACCGTTACTTACATTGGTTATCGTGCGCAAGAGGTAGTTGCGAATAGGGGGGGGCAGGTACTGAATGTAGTGCTTCGCGAAGACACCGAACTCCTTGACGAAGTGGTAGTCATCGGTTACGGTACACAGCGTAGGGAAGCTGTGACCGGTTCGGTAGCTTCCGTGCGAGGCGATGACTTGCGCCAAATTCAAACCGGCAACGTGACGAGTGCCCTACAGGGACGTGTAGCCGGTGTGGAACTGACGCAGACAGATACCAAACCCGGGGCATCCATGCGTATTCGCATTCGTGGTGTCCGCTCGCTCAATGCCAGCAATGACCCGCTGATTGTACTGGACGGAATACCGTTTGCCGGAAGCATCAACGACATCGACCCGAACAGCATTAAGAGTCTCGACATCTTGAAAGATGCCTCGGCAACAGCTATCTACGGTAGCCGTGGTGCCAACGGCGTCATCTTGATAACAACCCAACGGGGTAGCATGGGGCAAAAGCCGTTGGTTGCCTACAATGGATATTATGGTGTGAAGAACGCCATCCATATCCCCATGATGAACGGACCGGAGTTTGTTAAGTTGCGTAAGGATGCGGCACAGACCATTGCCGATATAGGAAATGCTATGCAGCCGTTCACCAACTCGGGCGATGAATCCGACGACATCAACACCGACTGGCAGAGCCTGCTTTACCGCACGGCCATCACCACCAGCCACGATGTGAACGTGATGAAAGGCAGCGATAGCGGTAACTACTCCTTCGGTGCCAACTACAGCCTCGACCAGGCTCCCCTGCCTCTGCAGCAATATAACCGCATCGCACTGCGCGCTGCCGTAGACCAGCAATTCGGTAAATATGTAAAGGTCGGCATGTCGTCCAACAGCAGTTACGGCGTGTCGCAAGGTGGACAAGTAAATATAGGTGATGCACTTGCCTCGTCGCCGTTGTCCAGTCCTTTCGATGCGGACGGCAACTACAAGCGTTCGGTGCAAAGTAGTGCTACCGACTCTTATAAAGTGTGGACGAAGGATTTGCTGGAAGCGGCTAAGGATAAATGGATGAGCGACTCCAAATCTATGGCTTCGTACAACAGTCTTTATGGAGAACTGAGTGCGCCTTGGATAGAGGGACTGAAGTATCGTGTCAATCTGGGTCTGAACATCCGTATGAGTAACGGCGGTGGCTTTACCGGCATCGGTGTGACTGATAAGAGCGACCCCAATGCTCCGTCGGGAGCCAACATCAGCAATTCGCTGACCACCAACTGGGCCATAGAGAACATGCTGACCTACGACCGCACGTTTGCCGAGAAGCATAGCGTCAATGTGGTAGGTCTTTACTCAGCCGAGCAGACCCATTACAACGGGTCGAGCATCGGGGTGCAAGACCTGCCTGCCGACCATTTCCAATACTACAACCTGGGTATGGCTACCGGCGAAATCACGATTGCTCCGGGTGCCCAAGGCTATCAGGTTACAGGATTGATGTCGTGGATGGGACGTGTGATGTATTCGTACAACGACAAGTATATGGCAAGTGTCACCTACCGCGCCGATGCCTCTTCGCGTCTGGCTCCCGGACACAAATGGCATAGCTATCCTGCCGTATCGGCCGGTTGGAACCTCCATAAGGAAGAGTTCATGCAAGGCATCGACTGGCTGGACCAGCTGAAACTGCGTGTAGGTTACGGCGAGACGTCCAACCAGGCTGTCAACCCCTACCAGACGTTGGGACTGCTCGACACACGGTTCTATAACTTTGGCGACAATGGTACGAACTCCTATCGCACCGGCTATACGCTGACCCAACTTCCTAATGCAAACTTGGGATGGGAGTACACCACCACATGGAACTTCGGCGTTAACTTCTCGGTACTCAACAGTCGCCTCAGCGGTACCATTGAATATTACACCCAGCATACCAAGGACATCCTGCAGAGTGTGAACCTGCCCAGTACGTCGGGCGTGCCTACCTATATGGCCAACATCGGCGAAACAACGAACAAGGGATTTGAACTCTCGCTCAACGGCACCATCCTCGACAATGTGAACGGCTGGACCTGGACCGCAGGTATCAACCTCTATCACAATCAGAACAAACTGGTTGCCTTGGCTTCCGGAGCAGAGAAAGACGAAGCCAACTGGTGGTTTGTGGGACACCCCATTAACGTGATATACGATTATGAGAAGCTGGGACTGTGGAACAAGGACGACCCTGACTTCCAGTATTTGAATACACTCGAACCGGGCGGCAACGAAGGTATGATTAAGGTGAAATATACCGGTGATCGTGACGCAAGTGGTGCGCCTACGCGAAGCATCAACTCGGACGACCGACAGATTATTCACGTAGACCCCGACTTCCAGGGAGGTTTCAACACCAACGTGAGCTACCGCGACTTCGACCTTTCGGTAGTGGGTACTTTCCAGAGCGGCGGTATTCTGTACTCTTCGCTGTATGGCGGTACCAGTATGCTCAACCTGTTGACCGGACGTCACGGCAATGTGAAGGTGGACTACTGGTCGGCCGACAACACCGATGCTAAATATCCACGTCCGGGTGGATTGGTATCGAGCGACAACCAGAAGTATGCCAACAGCATGGCGCTGTTCAACGGCTCGTATATGAAGATACGTACCATCACGCTGGGATACAGCCTGCCCAAGTCGCTTCTGAAGCAACTGGGAGCCAACACGCTCAGGGTTTACGCCACCGTGCAAAATCCGTTCGTGCTCTTCTCGCCCTACAACAACGAGACGGGACTCGACCCGGAACCCAACTCTACGGCTACAGGCAACCAGGCCATGAACAACCAAATCAACAACCGCGGAATGGCTATCGTAGGCTGGAACACACCTACCACACGCAACTTCCTCTTCGGTCTCCAATTATCATTCTAACAACCAGACGAAATATGAAAAAGATAACAATCAAATCAATAGCGGGAACAGCGCTTTGCTCGCTGCTCCTGGCCGGATGCTCCAGCATATTGGACGAAACACCGCGCGCCATATACGAACCGGGCTTCTTTCAGACGGAACAGGGCGTGATTGGCGGTTTGACCGGACTCTACGAAAGCCTGCGCCGTGTTTACGGTGAACCCTATTACTACAACGCTTGCGAAACGGGTACGGATGAATATACGTACGGTGCTCAGGGCGCCGATAATAACTTTATGCCTGCCGATATAAGTATACCGGGAAACATCCCCGATGCAGACCAAAGTCGTTTTAGTGTCCTTTGGAATAATGCATACTCTGCCATCAACTCTGCCAGTGCCATTATAGACAACGCCACCAATGCCGGTATGTCGTCGGCACTGATTGCCGAAGCACAGTTCTTCCGTGCATTCTACTACTTCCAGTTGGTGCAAGCCTTCGGCGGTGTGCCCTTGAACTTGGGCGGCGGCGAGCTGAAAGCCAATACCACGCCGACTCGCGTATCGACGCGCAACACCGTGCCCGAAGTCTATAACGCTATCTTTACAGACCTGACGGTTGCCGTCGATAACCTGCCCGAGACAGCACGTATGACGGGTACCGTAACGAAGAATGCCGCGCGCCTTGTCCTTGCCAAAGCCTATCTGACCTACGGATGGTGGCTGGACAATCCCAACGACATTCCCACTTATCCTGCAGCCGATCGCACCGGTCTCGACGGACACGATAAAGCTTGGTATTTCCAGCAAGCTTACGACATATCGCTTACCGCCATCAATGCCCCGGGTATCTATGGCCTGCAGTCCACCTTCTACGATGTGCATCTGTGGAGCAACGACCGCAACAAGGAGATTATGCTCTATGCCGACCACACCGAAAATAGTGCCGTCTATAGCGAAAGTAACGTAACCGGATGGGACGGAGGTGCTGCTCAGAACCAAGCCATCTGGATGGTGACGTGGTATTTCCAGAATGTACAAAGTAGCGTCACGCCCGGTTCGTGGGCCGGATTCAACACGTTCCACCGCACCGTCAGGGCCGGACAAAAGTTCAGCCGCATGTGGAGCCGTATGGCAGTACCGGTGAATGTGTTCGAGAATACCTTTAAGTCGGAAGACAAAGAGACCGACTCCCGCTTCGATGCTACCTTCGTGACTACTTATCCGGCCACCTACCAATACAGCGGCGTTCCGTTTGCGGAACTCTACAATGCCAACTATCTGCCTGTCAAGCCGGGAGAAACCGCCATCACGTTTATGACGGCAGACGAAGACCCGGGCAACATAGACTATAGTAACAGTACATATAAAAGTAATATGGGACTTGGTTCATTGCCCGGCAGAGCTGATTACGTAGTATCGCTCGGAAAAATATCGCGCGCTGTCTACCCTGGTCTGTGGAAACTCGGCGTAGCCCGCGCGGGCACCGACTACAACGACGACAAGGTGGCAAGCACCCGTCCGTTCAACATCCTGAAGTTCTCCGAGTTCTACTTCATCGCTGCCGAAGCAGCCGTGAAAGGAGCATCGGGCAGCATGAGCGCACGCGACCTCATCAACGTCATCCGCGCCCGTGCAGGCAAATGGACATACAGCGTCATCGACGAGGCAGCGAAGATGCAAGACAAGAGTGCAGAGATGATAGCCGCCACTCCGGCCACTATCGACATCAACTACCTTCTCGTGGAACGTTCGCGCGAATACTTCGGCGACGGCTTCCGCTGGTTCGACCTGGCACGTACCCAGAAGTGGGAAGAATTTGCCAGTACCTATAAAATCAGCGATAAAGTAGGAGAAGAACCGAAAGTAGTTCCCCGCTACATTGAGAAGTACATGTACTTGCGTCCCATCCCCACCAGCCAGCTCAACGCCCTCGAAGGCGACGAAGCATACAAGAAAGCTTATCAAAATCCGGGATATAATTAAGAATAGGTGACAAAAGGTTTGTGTTATTAATTTTATAAGCCACGGGTAATGAGACCTGTCTTTTTGCCTGTGGCTTTTATTCTTGCATTATGAAGAAAAATAAATAGTATGAAGAAACTACTATTATTATCCCTCTTTCTCGTGTCGATGCTCTCCTCGCTGTCGGCACAAGGCGTTGAACAGTTCGTTTTCAACGAACCCACAGACGGCTATTTCCCTTTGGCGAACGACGGAATGCCTGCAAACATCATCTCCGACGATGCCGACAAAGGGGTGCAGCGCGCCGTGCTCAACCTGTGCGAAGACATCTTCAAAGTGACCGGATACCACTCGCTGACCTATAAACCCAACGCCGTAGTGATAGGCACGATGGGTCAGTCGAAACTGATCGACCGCCTCGTTGCCCAAGGAAAGATTGACGGCAACGAGCTGCGCGGGAAGACCGAGAAATACATCATCACCACCGTGACGGGCGAATACATCAACGACGCCACAAATGTACTGGTAGTAGCGGGTAGCGACAAGCGCGGAACCATTTACGGCACGTACGAGATTTCCCGCCAGATAGGTGTATCGCCTTGGTATTGGTGGGCGGATGTACCTGTTAAACGTCAGCCCAACCTTTTTGTTAAGCCGGGCGTCTATACCGACGGCGAGCCGAAGGTGCGCTACCGCGGCATCTTTATCAACGACGAAGCACCTGCCTTCCAAGGCTGGTGTGTGGAGAAGTTCGGCGGCGTAAACTCCAAGATGTACGAACACATGTTCGAACTCATCCTGCGTCTGAAAGGCAACTTCCTCTGGCCGGCAATGTGGGGCAACATGTTCTACCACGACGACCCGAAGAGCGGCGAACTCGCCAACGACATGGGCATCGTCATCGGCACCTCGCACCACGAACCTATGGGGCGTGCCCACGAAGAGTGGAAGGTTTCCGGCTCGGGTGCTTGGAACTACCAAACCAACACTGCCACCCTCGACAAGTTTTGGGAGGGCGGCATGGAACGTATGAAAAACTACGAGACGATAGTCACCGTAGGTATGCGCGGTGATGGCGACGAGGCAATGAGTCCCACACCCAACCTCTCGCTGCTCGAAAACATCGTGAAGAAACAACGGCAAATCATCCAAAAGGTGACGGGCAAAAAGCCTGAAGAGGTGCCGCAGGCGTGGGCTTTGTACAAGGAAGTGCAAGACTATTACGACCAAGGCATGCGTGTACCCGACGACGTCACCCTGCTCTTTGCCGACGACAACTGGGGCAACGTGCGCAAGCTGCCCGATATCAACGCCAAGCCGCGCAAAGGCGGTTACGGCATGTATTATCACTTCGACTACGTAGGTGCTCCGCGCAACTACAAATGGCTGAACGTAACTCAGATATCCCGCACGTGGGAACAGATGAACCTCTGCTACACCCACGGCGTGCGCCAAATCTGGGTGGTGAATGTGGGCGACCTCAAGCCCATGGAATACCCTATCTCCTTTTTCTTAGACATGGCTTGGGACCCCGAACGCTTCAATGCCCAAAACTTGGAACAGTGGAACGAACAGTGGTGTGCCGCCCAGTTCGGACAGGAGTTTGCCAAAGAGACGGCGCGCTTGATGAACCTCTACACGCAGTACAACACCCGCATCACGCCCGAACTGCTTACCGCCAACAGCTTCAGCTTGGAGAACTACGGCGAGTTCGAACGGGTACTCGGCGAATATCGTTCGCTGCTCATTGATGCTTCGCGCATCTACAACCTGTTGCCTGCCGACACACGCGATGCCTTCGACGAGTTGGTGCTGTTCCCTATCAATGGGGTATGCAACCTCTACGAAATGTATTATGCCGTAGCCATGAACCGCTACTATGCGGCGAAGAACGACCTGCGCGCCAATGCCTTTGCCGACAAGGTGAAAGAGTGTTTCGACCGCGATGCACGGCTGACTATACATTATAATAAGGAGATTGCCGACGGCAAGTGGGCACACATGATGGACCAAGTACGCATCGGCTACCGATCGTGGAACGACCCACGCAGCAACATCATGCCCCAAGTGACCTATGTGGAGGGGGAAGTCCCCAAAGAAAAGACTTTCGTCGAGAAAGATAAATACATCTCTATCGAAGCGGAAAACTTTGCCAAATCCGTCGGCAACGCGCAAATCCGTTGGGAAGTAATTCCTTGGCTGGGACGTACCAAGTCGGGTGTGACCACCATGCCCGCCAATGCCTATCCGAAGGAGGGCGATAACATCTACATCGAATACGCCGTGCAGACGCAGACCGACGGCGAGGCGGATGTAAACGTGTGGCTGGCTCCCACCCTGAACTTCAATGCCAACAAAGGCTTGCGCTATGCGCTTTCGGTGGACGGCGGTGCCCAAACGGTGGTGAACTTCAACGGACATTATAAAGGCGAACTGGGTAACTGGCAAGGCTATCGCATCATTAAGTCCGTTACGAAACTCAACTTCGGAGCAGCGGGCAAGCACACCTTGCGCATCCGTGTGCTCGAACCCGGCATTGTTTTCGAGAAAGTGATGCTCGACTTCGGTGGACTGAAACCGACCTACCTCGGCGCTCCCGAAAGCGATTATATAAAGGAATAAAATATCAACCAAAAATAAGAATCGAATAACTAAAAACGTATCAACACCATGCAAAGAAACATTCTACTTATCTGCTTGCTGCTGTGCCAACTCTCATTTGCAGCACGCGCCGAAGACGGCAGCCGATTGTGGCTGCGACAAGAGGCGGGAACACAAACCGACATTCGTGCACCCCGACATTCGCCTACACTGGATATAGCCGTAGACGAACTGCGGAAAGCTTGGCAGGGAGCACCGGTAGAACTGGTGTTGAAGCGGGACAAAACATTGAAACCCGAAGGCTTCTCTATCACCGAGAAAGCCGGAAGGGTGGTGATTTCATCGCCTACAGAGAAGGGGGTTCTCTATGGTGTTTACCGGTTATTACAACGGCAGGCGGAACGCCTGCCGTCCGGTACACCCGTGACGGAGAATCCTGCCTTCGACTTACGCATACTGAACCATTGGGATAACTTAGACCGCAGCGTGGAACGGGGCTATGCCGGTCGTTCGCTGTGGAACTGGGACGAATTGTCGGCTCCTTCGGACAGCGACCGTCTGCGCTACATCGAGTATGCCCGCGCCAATGCCTCGATAGGTATTAACGCCACCGTGCTGAACAACGTCAATGCGTCGCCGCAAATCTTGGCAACCGACTATCTCCAAAAGGTAAAGACGCTTGCCGACCTGTTTCGTCCCTATGGCATCCGGGTCTATCTGTCGGTGAACTTTGCCTCGCCCATGACCTTGGGCGAACTGAAAACTGCCGACCCGCTGGATAAGGAGGTGGTGACGTGGTGGAAAAACAAGGCAAAGGAAATCTACCGACTGATACCCGACTTTGGCGGTTTCCTTGTAAAAGCCAATTCCGAAGGACAACCCGGTCCGAACGACTTCGGACGTACACACGCCGACGGTGCCAACATGCTGGCGGATGTGCTGAAACCGTACAAAGGCATTGTGATGTGGCGCGCCTTTGTGTACAGTCCCAACGACGACGACCGTGCCAAACAGGCTTACTTGGAGTTTGTACCGCTCGACGGACAGTTCCGCGACAATGTAATCATTCAGATTAAAAACGGTCCGGTGGACTTCCAGCCGCGCGAACCTTATAGCCCGCTTTTCGGCGCTACGCCTCACACGGATCAAATGGTGGAGTTTCAGATTACACAAGAGTATCTGGGCTTTGCCAACCATCTGGCTTTCCTCGCACCGATGTGGAAAGAGTTTCTTGAGTTTGTTGCACCCGCTTCCATGCGTGCCATGGCGGGAGTTGCCAACATAGGTACCGATGCCAACTGGTGCGGACATCTGTTTGCACAAGCCAACTGGTACGCGTTCGGCAGGCTGGCGTGGAATCCCGAACTCTCGTCGGCAGACATTGCGCGCGAATGGCTGACGCAAACCTTCGGCACCGACGAGGCTTTGGTAAACGACCTCTCCCGCATGATGCTCGACAGTCACGAAGCCGTGGTGGACTACATGATGCCGCTGGGCTTGCATCACATCTTTTCGTTCAGCGGACACTACGGTCCCGGTCCGTGGCAAACCATGCCCGGCGGACGTCCCGACTGGCAGCCTCCCTACTATCATCGTGCCGACAGCATAGGAGTGGGTTTCAATCGCACACATACCGGCAGTAATGCCGTAGCGCAATATCCCGAAACTCTGCACCGCTTGTACGACGACCTGCAAACCTGCCCCGAAGAGTACCTGCTTTGGTTTCATCATGTGCCTTGGACGCACCTCATGCGAAGCGGACGTACCTTGTGGGACGAAATGTGCTACCACTACGACCGTGGTGTTCAGCAAGCACGCCGCTTCCAACAAGTGTGGGACAAGCAAGAATCGAAGGTAGATGCCGAACGCTTTGCTCACGTGCAAGCCAAACTGCGCATACAGACACGCGATGCCGTGTGGTGGAAAGATGCTTGCCTGCTCTACTTCCATACATTTAGCAAGATGCCCATTCCTTACGACATCGAACGTCCCATTCACAGTTTCGATGCACTGAAACGGGTGTTCCTGCGCGTAGGTAATCACGAAAATGTACCCGAGGAGATGCTGAATGCGGTGAGGTAAAAGAGGGAAGAAATGGTGGGCTAAACAGTAGTTCCCCCGCTGAAACCAATAAAAGTGTGCTTTATAAAACACGTTTTTACGAGAAAACGTGTTTTATAAAGCACACTTTTTGCTATAAAACGTGTTTTGTAAAATACGATTGTCTATCTTTGTCGGCAAAACAAGGAGGCTAAAAGTATGGAAATCATAGAAATGTATGCAAATTCCACGCGGCTCATTGCTGCGGTAAGCACGTCGCAAGTGCGTTATTTGTATAGCCGGATAGATTGGTCGGCACGTATGATATGTATTAAGGGTGCACGGGGTGTGGGTAAAACTACACTAATGCTGCAATACCTTAAGCAGAATGTTCCGCAAGGCGATGCAGCCATTTATGTTTCTCTGGACGATTTGTATTTTACCGAGCACCGGTTGCTCGACCTTGCCGAATATCACTATCTGCATGGAGGGACACATCTGTTTTTGGATGAAGTGCATCGCTATCCCTACAGCAATTGGGCGCAAGAGCTAAAGAATATCTACGACCGCTACCCCAATCTGCACGTGGTATTTACCGGTTCTTCGTTGCTGCAAGTAGATTTTACCATGTCCGATTTATCAAGAAGAGCCGTATTTTACACTCTGCAAGGTCTGTCGTTTCGTGAGTTTCTGTTGTTTGAGGGTGAGGGTGATTTTCCGTCTTACCCTCTCGAACAAATCCTTGCCGAGCACACTCGTATTGTTCCCGACATTGTAGCGCGTACCTCTGTTATTGCCTTGTTCGAAAAATATCTTCAGTATGGCTACTATCCTTTCTATAAAGAGACGGTAGCTTCTTATTCGTTGCGCTTGCAACAGGTGATTAATGTGATATTGGAAAACGATTTGCCGGCAGTAGAGAAAATAGAATACGCATCCATACGCAAAATGCGTCACTTGTTGGTAGTTTTGTCGCGCATGGTGCCTTTTACGCTGAATGTTACTAAAATGGGAGAGTTGATAGGCACTACCCGTCAGCAGATTGTTCGGATGTTCGAGATACTGGAGCGCGCAGCTCTGCTCATTATACTTCGTTCCGGTAAAGGAAATCTGCGTCAATTGGGTAAACCCGAAAAGATTTATCTGGATAACGCCAATCTGATGTATGCTCTTTCGGCAACGCCGGACATCGGCACCCTTCGCGAGACCTTTTTTGCCAATCAATTGAAACAGGCGCATACACTTACGGCATCCGACCGGGGCGATTTCTTGATAGACGAGACGTGGCTGTTCGAGGTAGGCGGGAAAACGAAGACCTTCGAGCAGATTAAAGACATTCCTCAAAGTTATCTGGCGGTCGACGATGTGGAGTATGGCACGGGCAACCGCATCCCTTTGTGGCTGTTCGGCTTTCTTTATTGATAAGAAACGTCTTGTAGTGCACAAACCTTGGCGCCCTCTCCTCTCACAGCGCCTCCTTAATATCCTGCAACTCCACCAGTTTATTCACAATGGCATAGATAGTGAGACCTGCCGGCGAGTGAATCTGAAGTTTGCGGGCAATGTTGCGGCGGTGGGTGATGACGGTGTGTATGGACAGAAACAGTTGGTCGGCAATGGCTTTGTTGGTCATGCCCTTCACTACGCAGGTCACAATCTCTTTCTCGCGCTGGCTTAGTGTCTCTTGTTCGCTATCTTTCTCGGAATCCTCTTCGTTGTCGATGTGGAACAGCTTTTCCAGTTTTTCGGTAATGGTGTCGGTGTGGTCGTAGAGGGTGAACTGTTCGTCGTAGCCTTTCAGTAGCGATTCGTCGATAATGGAGCAGACCAATGCGATGTATTTGGTTTCGGCTTTGTGGTGGGTTGCTTTAAAGGCGGCGAAGTCGAACCAACCGCCAAACAGCGGGTTTACAATCATCACGTCGGGGATATGCATTTGCATGTAGCTATGCAGCGATTCGGGCGAAGCGATTTCTATGATGTGGAGGTTCATGCCGGGCAGGCGTTTCAGTACCGCCGACATTCCGCTGCGTACAATGGTCGACGATTCGGCAACGACAACTTGCATATATGTATTATTGTTCATACTCAATAGTTCGTTTGGGGCGTTTATTTGCGGACTTGTTCTTCTCTTATTTTACGTTCTAATTGTGCCACGGCAGGCACAAACATATAGTCCTCCACTTGGCAATGCGATGCCAAATCTTTCTCGCAGTTAAAGATGTCGAAAAGCACGGCGTTCAGGCGGTTGTTGTTCTCTTTCTCCGGATAATATTTAATGATGATATTCTTCAGCTCCTTCAGTTTGGTTTCAATCTGATGATGTTTATCCACGAACGACGAGATACTGTAATGTTCGGACAGGTCTCCTTTGAGCAGCTTTTCCACATAGGTAAACACCGAGCGGTTTTCGTATTCCATGTGTCGTCGCACCTCTTTTACATATTCGTCGTAGAACTTCAGGATGAGGCAGGCTATTTCGTTGGTGCCGCTACAGTCGATGGCTTCCATTAATTTGAGTCGCATATCGGGCAGGTTGTAGTTCAGAAAATAGTCGTGTGCCTGTTTGAGGTACTCCATTAGCGAGGCGATGGAGAAGTTGTTTTCTTCTTCGCTGTAGGTATATTGTTCTTCGCTGATGAAGTTCGCCACGGCAAGAAACGTTTGGTAGTCCACGCCTTGTGCGCGGCACACCTCTTTTACGTTCTTGTCGCCGAATCCCAGTGACAAACCGAATCGGCTCATTACCATTAACAAAGAAAAGTTATCGCAGATGAGGTCGCTCATCTTGTCGGTGGGCTTATATTTATGAGAATTGTTCATAAGTTGCTCGTTGATTGTTGTTTATTGTGCGGCAAAGTAACGGCTTTTTTGTGGGATAGGCAATCCCCATAAGTAGGTATTCCGCCGATTCGGTGAGTGACGAACGGCAATCAAGTGATTGACGAACGCCAAATAGGTGATTGACGAACGCCAATCAAGTGATTGAGAAATGCCAATCAAGTGATTGACGATGATAACTCAGTGAGTTAGCGCCGTTAATTACTGAGATAATGTGCTAATAAGGCGGGGCGCGGGGAATTGACCATGGACAATTGACATTGGGCTGCGCGCGGCTCTACCCCTATACGCTAATTTACTGCAATGTTGCTTTCCTCTAAACTCTAATTTACCGCATTGTCGCTCTCCAATAACCTCTAATTTATCGCGCACCGCCCATTGTCTATTATCCATACCAAGTGCACCGCCTCATTAGCACATCAGCATATTCTTATCAAAGTGTCAAAACGTCAAACGAACCCTCGAAAAACGGGCTTATTTCGGACTAAAGTAAGGCTTGGTGACTTTCGTGCGAGTATAGCGCGTTAAACTATGTAAAAATAGCAGCTTAATACGCAAACTACCAGTAAGATATAAAGAAATAATGTCAAAAAACAAAAAGCGTGTTCAGCGCAAAAAAACAGCTCCAAAAAGAACTTTGTGAAATTATCTTGCCGAGTTATCGCGATAACTTGCCGGGATAACACAACAATCTGCCGGGAAATACAGCTTAACTTGCCGGGATAATTTGCTAAGCCGGCAATTGATTCGTTGTTTTCGCGGCGACAGTTTGTTGTTTCCGTGCAGACGATTCGTTGTTTCTGCCGAGTTGATTCGTTGTTTTCGTGTTTGCAACGAACTGAAAACAGGTTTGCACTGTGTTATCTGCTGTCCGAACACCCGTTTTTTGTAAAGTATGAGTTAGGTAAAAGCACAAGATTGCGGCATTACGACACAGATATAGACAATATGCTTACACTTTGATTTGTGCACTTTGCTTAGGATAGTTATCTGCAAGGAACGTACGGATAAATGAGGGGTTAAGCGGACGATGACGTTAACTTTCTTTATGTTACTAAGATTGTATCTAAAAACATATAGTTGTATTTTTGCGAAATCAGATAATCGAATAATAATACTATATTATGAAACATCACCTCCTTTTTGTACTCGCCTTTCTATGGCTGAGTCTTTATCCGCTTTCTTCTCAGGCACAAGTTAGAATTAGTGGTTATGACGCATCTATGCCCATGCTTTCGCCTATTGATACGTTAGACCAAACTAAATTATGTGTGCATTATCAATATCGGGTAGTAGAAGATATCCGTAATCCTAAAAAAATTACTCAGTATAATCTTCTGCTCCAAATAGGTTCACAGTTGTCTAAATTCTCTGATTATAATGATATCGTCGGCGATTCGATTGTGCGGGAAGAAGTACGGCAAGGAGTAAACAATAACACTATTCTACTGGGTATGTTGAGTCGTCGAAACGGACAATCATCCTACAATGAAGAAGTCTTCAAAAATAGTCCCAAAGGCAAATATTCGGTGGAAGAGTTTCTAATGGGAGAATATATTTACGAAGAACCCATACCGACCATGGAGTGGACTGTTGATGCAACCGCTGATACTACGCTGCTTGGTTATGCCTGTACACGTGCTACGTGTCACTTTCGCGGACGAAACTACATCGCATGGTTTGCTCCCGACATTGCTATCGACAACGGACCGTGGAAGTTTCACGGTCTGCCCGGCTTGATATTGCAGGTAGAAGACGACGAGCATCAACATATCTATACTTGTACGGCTCTTTATCAGCCGCAAGGCGAAAATCCTATCTATAAGAAAAAACGGACAAATGTGGTGAAAACCACTCGCGAAAAGTTCTTAAAGGCTAAGAAGCGGGCGATGGATGATTTAATACTCACATTACAAAATAGTGGAAAATTCAACATCAAGTTACCCCCAAACGCCCCCAAAAAGAGACGGTCCTATAACCCCATAGAACGTGAATGATGAGGCTGTTGTGTTTTATCGGGTTGTGCCTGCTCTCCCAATGGATAGCGGCGCAAGTAACGGTGCGGGGTGTGGTGACCGATAGCGAGCATGCAAAGCCGCTCGAAGGAGTGATTGTAAAGGTGTCGGATGCCGGAGGAAGATTAGTGACGTACACCGTCACTTCCAAACAGGGGACGTATAAACTGCAATATAAACCTCGCGAAGAGGCGTTGCGATTGTCCGTCGCTTTGCTGGGGTACAAAACGTATGCGTTGCAACTGACCGATCGCGACAGCGAGCGAAACTTTACGATGCAGCCCGATGTCATCGAACTGCACGAAGTGACGGTGCGTCCGCCTGCCATTAGCAAGGTGGGCGATACGATTAACTACCGCGTAGAGCGTTTTCAGTTGGAGCAAGACCGCTCCATTGCCGACGTGCTACGTAAGATGCCGGGCATCGAGGTCAGTGCGGCAGGCAAAATATCGTATCAAGGCAAACCTATCAAGAAGTTTTATATAGAAGGACTGGATTTGATGGGGAGTAAGTACGGCGTGGCAAGCACCAGCATACCACCCGATGCCATCAGCGCCGTGCAAGTGTTGGAGAATCATCAACCTATCAGAGCCTTGCAAGGCATTACCGTTAGCGAACAAGCTTCGCTCAACCTGAAGCTGAAGAAAGACCGGATGCTTCGTCCCTTGGGTTACGTCGAAGGGGCTTTGGGCTTTATGCCGAACGAGGGATTGTGGAATGCCGACCTGTTTGCGTTGTTGGTAGCGGCGCACAGGCAGTCGTTAATCTCTTACAAGGGCAATAACATGGGCAATACCCAAAATTCGCAGGATATAAATACCGAAGATTTAAGTCAGGACATCCTGCCTGTTACGCAAAAGTTGTTTGCACAAACGGCACTGACCAACCTCCCGCTGGAGAGTTCGCGCTATCGGTTCAATACTTCCCATGCGGTAACCGGCAATCATCTTACCAAAACAGGCGATACGGAGTGGCGTGTCATCGGTTCGTATCTCAACGAGCAACTCAAGCAGAAGATTTACGTCGGTACGGAGCATTACCTTCCCGACGGGGATTCTTACCTGACGTTGGAAGACAATCGCTCCGATTTGCGCACCAACAAAGCATCGTTGTCGCTGTCGGCAGAGCACAACGGAAGTCGGCGTTACCTGCATAACGTGCTGGATCTTTCTGCCGATTGGCAACAAACAACCTCGCTGCTCGCACAGACGGCGTACAACAGGGAACAACAGTTCCGGATGCCTTTCTACGGGGCACAGAACAAACTCAATGCGGTGTGGCGCAGTGGAGAGAGAGCATTTTCGGCTTACTCGTTCGTGCGTTACGTCAATCTGCCGCAACGCCTCACCGTGCGCTCTTCGACCGAAGATACCGGTATGTTGACGCAACACGCCAAGCAGGGAATGTTTTATACGGTAAACGGTACGAACTTATCGTGGTCGCATCGCAATTCGGTGTTCGGACTACGTCTGCGCCTGCGGGCTTCGGCAGATAGTTATCGCACGGAGCATAACAATCCTGCCCTCGATGCATTGGGTTACGAGTCGGTGAACCATCTCGGCAGCAGTGAGATGGAGATGCAACTGACGCCTCACTACACCTATAAGCTACCCAACTTGCGTGCAACCGTGTCGCTACCGCTGAGCTATCTCTATCAACAATATGACAATCGACGCAACAGGCAGGTCGATAACATCAATATCCGAAAAGCCGAGCCTTCGGTAGAGGTGCGTTACGACCTTACGGGTTATTGGAGCAGTTCGCTGGGTTATTCGCATAAGAAAGAGATGGGCAATCTGACGGATTTTGCCGATGCTGCCGTGATGCGCGACTTCCGCCAAGTAGATGTAGGGAGCGGAATCTTGGAACAACGCACTTCCGACAGCTATAGTTGGCAACTGAGTTACCGCAATCAGATTGATGCGCTCTTCTTTACCCTTGCCGCCGTTTACCGTCCCATGACCGTCAATGCCACGTCGGGCAGTCTGTTTACCGATCACTACGTCGTCAGCACGCGCGAGTTGAGCGACAATCACCGCACTCTTTATCTGCTCAATACTTCGCTTGCCAAGTTTGTGGATGCATGGCGCACCAATCTCTCTTTGAGAGGCAACTACACCCGGACCAGTTATTCGCGTTACCAACAGCAGCAGCTCTATGGCATGAATACACAGTCGTACCAGCTCGAAGCGGCGGTCGACAGCAAACTCGCGACATGGCTCAATGTGGAGGCGCGCATGCGATGGAATCTTTCGACACTGTCGAGCGGAACGGGAGCCACGCACAGCAACCGGCAGTTGCGCCCAATGTTGAGTCTTTACGTTATTCCCGACAGTAAAACCTACGTGTCGCTGTCGGGCGAATACAGCGACAGCCACAGCCGCATGGAGTCGGCACACTATCTCTTTGCCGATGCCAAAGTGGTTCGAAAGATGAAACGGTGGGAGTTGGGACTGTCGTGGCAGAACATCTTTAATAAAAGAGAGTACGCACAAAAGAGCTACGGCGACTTGAGCTTCACCCGACTCTCCGTTCCGTTGCGGCCGGCAAGTGTGGCGATTAACGCACGGGTGAATTTTAAATAAAGACCATGATGTATCAATGTTCAACTCTGTCATCAATAAATTGTGTATGAAAGCTTATATTCTTTTTCTCCTCTCTCTGGCCCTGTTCGTTTGCTCGTGCAGCAACAGAGATACCGACCGTGGAGTTACGTTAGACGTAGCCGGGGTATTGAATAACAAATCGGTTGTGCCTATCGGCGACATTGCCGAACGGGTGACGCTTGTCCCTTTGGAAACCAACGACAGCGTATTGATAAGTTACATCTCCAATGTGGTGCCGTACAAAGAGTATCTGGCGATAGTGCACAACAAACGATGCTCTTTTTTTAGTAAAGAAGGGAAATACTCGCATAAGATAGAACGCATAGGCAACGGTCCCGAAGAGTATCTGGACATCACCAATCTCTTTGTGCGGGATGACAAGGTTTATATCTACGACCAAACCAAGAGCCGGATAACTATCTATTCTCTCGCAGGAAAGTTTGCCGGATTCATCGGCATACCCAAGAGAGTTACCGCTGTCAGACCTATGGAGAGTGATATGTACGCCGGATTTATAGCGAACGCAAGCGGGCGCGAGCCTACAAAAATGTTACTGATAGACAAAGAAGGGACAGTTGTAGATTCCATACCTTATAAGGAGTCGTACGAAAACACGGGACCGCTTTCTTTCTTCTATGATACAGACCCTTATATCTATCCGTATGACGGGCAACTCTGTTTTAAAGAGATGTATGGCGATACCATTTTTTCGGTCGGTAAAGAGTTGCGTCCCGTGCCTCACTATGTTGTTCGTTTGGGCGGTAACTACCTGAAGATGGAAGACCGCTATCAAACCATTACCGACCCGCGTCAGAATCCGTTAAAAGGAAAGAGGTATCTTACTAAGATATGGGAATCTTCCCGTTACCTTTTTTTAGGAGGCGTGGGATTGGATTCGGAGCGGAGTAAAGGCACCGTTATTTATGATAAGAGAACAAAAACGCTTCGTTATGCCGACATACAATATACCCCCCAAGAAGAGCAACTGTTCGATAAAAAGAACTTTGTTCCACGCTTCATATCACCGGACAACAAACTGTTAATTTCTACGGAAACACCTGTTGTTGCCGACGATAAGAAAGAAGAAGATAATCCTGTAGTCGTACTCTTGCATTTGCTCTTTTAACACAAGCAAAGTCAAAACAAGCAAAATACCAAAAAGTTTTGTTTACTTTGCACCGTGTTACACAACAAAGGGCAAAGACTGAGCGATGAACAAAAAGCTAATAAAACGGGGGGTTATATGGATTCTATTGACGCCCCTTGTACTATTTATTTTGCTGATGGCGGCACTCTATATACCGCCCGTACAGCAACTGATTCGACAACAGGCAACCGGTTATGCTTCGAAAGCTACCGGCATGGATATACGTATCGAACGTGTAGACTTGCGCTTTCCGCTCAACCTTTTGGTGCGCGGCGTTGAGATTATTCAGCCTTGCGACACTGCGCGAGCGTCGGATGCCTTGTCGTTGCCCGACACACTACTTGCCTTCCACAGCCTGAACATCCGCATACAGGCGCTTCCGTTGTTCAAAGGACGGGTGGAAGTCGACGACATCACCCTGAAACAAGCCCGTATAAATAGCGCCCGCCTGCTCGAAGGAATGCAGGTGCGTGCCGACATGGGGCATTTGGCGCTGCACAGCCACGGCATCGACTTGCGGCAGCACGACATACTGCTCAACCTCGTAGATGCCGCCGACGTAAACCTGCAAGTGGAGCTTACCGATACCATCTCCACCCCCAAAGACACCACCGCCGCACAACCCTTTCCGTGGCGCATCAGGCTGCCCAAACTTTCGGTGAGCAAGCTCTCTGCCGACATCGCAATGCCGCTCGCTCAAACCCACCTCACCACCCGTGTGAACAACGTAACGCTGACCGACGTTCTTGCCGATTTAACCGACACGACGCCTCTCTTCGGCTGTGGAGGAGTAACCTTCGACGTGCCCGACGTAACCTATTCGGTGGGACAAGCCGCTCCGCAGAAAGGCTTCGATGCCTCGCACATCGGACTGCGCAACCTGCGGCTGGCGCTCGACTCGTTGCTGTGGAACGGCAACCGTTTGCAAGGTATCATCCGCGAGGGAAGCCTGCACGAGCGGTCGGGGCTGAGCGTGGAGTCGTTCACCGGTCGGCTGAATGCGGACAGCAACTACATCAGCATCCCCGACTTGCAACTACGCACCGCCCACAGTCTGCTGCAACTCACCGTCCACACCCTGCGCAATCAATCCGGTATGAGTGCCGACGATGTAATGAACCTGAATTTCGATGCCCGGCTGGGCAAACCCGACGTGCTGCTCTTCGCGGGCAAACTCTCGCCCCGCTTTCTCGCCGCCTATCCCTCGGCACCCCTGTCGTTACATGCCGCTGCCGAAGGCAATGCCACAGGGATGCGCTTCAAAGGGTGGAGCGCCTCGTTACCCGGTGCCTTTTCCATGCAAGCCGAAGGAACGATGCAGCATCCGTCCGACACGCTTCGCCGCAAGGGAACGATGACGATGAGGCTGCTTACCGGCGATATGAAATTTATGAAAGCCCTGCTGACCGACAGCGTCGGACAGGCAACCTTTGCCATTCCCGACAGCCTGTCGCTCGAAGCCGACTTCAACCTTGTGCGCAACCGCTGCGAAGCTGCGCTGAGGCTGCGCGAAGCGGTTGGCGAAGTGTCGTTTCATGGCAATTATCACATAGACCGTCAAGCCTATGACGCCCAACTCAAGGTCGACCGCTTTAACGTCCACCACTTTTTACCCGGAGACAGCCTTTATAAAGTCACCTTTAACGCTGCCGCCCAAGGACGCGGCTTCGACCTGAACAGCGCCCAACTGATGTCGCACCTCTACGCCCGCTTGGAACTGCTGCAATACGGTCGCAACGACTTCGCCGACATTACGCTGCTGGGCGACGTACACCGCGACTCGGTGAAGGTGAGTGTAGAGGCGGGTGACTTGGAACTACGCTTTAGGGCACGCGGCACCATCGAAGAGTTGTTGGGACGCACCACCCGTTTCGGCACGGTGTTGACAAGGCAAATCAAAGACCGCTATCTGGATCATGCCGAGATGCGACGCACCCTGCCGTCGGCATATATGTTTCTACGCAGCGGCAACAAGAACCCGCTGAGCAAATACCTGCAAACCACGCAAGGCATACGCTATAACCGATTGGCGCTGGGCTTTGGCTTCTCGTCCCGGCGCGGCATCAACGGACGAACCGCCATACACGGACTGCATGTGGATTCGTTGCAGATTGACTCCGTGTACTTTGCCGTGCGGCAAGACACCGCCCGCATGACGTTGCAGGGAGGAGTGGTAAACGCCCCCGGCAACCCGCAATATGTGTTTCACAGCGTGCTGACGGGCGAAATACGTAACAACGACGCCGACCTGCTGGTGAACTTCGTTGACGGTAACGGCGACACGGGGCTGAACCTTGGCGTAAACATCAAACCCATGGTGGCGGGCGGACGACGCGGACGTGCCAACGGACTGGTGTTTCGCCTGATACCCGAAAACCCCGTGGTGGCTTTCCGACCCTTCCGCTTTGTGGACGACCATAACTGGGTTTATCTCCACGAAAATATGCGGGTGTATGCCAACGTGGAAATGGCGGACGATAAAGATATGGCGTTTGTGATGCGTTCGGTGCGGGGCGACTCGGTGTCGCTGCAAAATATGGAGGTGGAACTGCAACGCTTCCCGCTGCGGGAGATTAGCCGCATCTTGCCCTACATGCCCCGCTTGGGCGGTCTGCTCTCTGCCGAAGTCCATTACATACAGAGTGAGGGGTCGCTGCAACTCTCTGCCGAAGCACAGGTAAACAATTTCAGTTACGAACGACGCCCGGTGGGTAACATCGGCGTGGGAGCTACGTGGCTGCCCGGCGAAGACGACACACACTACCTCAATGCCTACGTCACCGCCGAAGACGAACAGGTGATTACCGCCGATGCCCGCTTGAAACAATACCGCGGACGCGACAGTGTGGCGATTACCACTACGTTCGAACATTTTCCCTTGCGACTTGCCAATGCACTGGTGCCCGACCGTATGGTGGAACTTGGCGGCGACATCGACGGCGAGATAAGCATTACCGGCACTGACCGCAAACCCAAGATGCTGGGGCAGTTGGCGCTGGACAGCGTAACCGTCTATGCCCGGCAAGCCGGCGCGCGCTACCGCTTCGACAACCGACCGGTGCGCATCGAAGACGAACAGGTGCACTTCGACCAATTTGCCATTTACACCACCGGAACCAATCCCTTTATCATCAACGGTAATCTGTCGTTTCGCGATCCAAATAAGCCTACCGCCGACTTACGACTCACCGCACAAAATTATACGTTGCTCGATGCACCGCGCACACACGAAAGTCTGATATACGGCAAGATACTGGTAGACCTGCGCGCCACCGTCAAAGGTGCACTCGATGCCCTCACCATGCGGGGCACCATGAATGTGCTGAGTGCCACCGACGTCACCTATGTGTTGGAAAACTCTCCGCTGACGGTGCAAGACCGCTTGGGCGACTTGGTGACGTTTACTTCGTTTACCGATACGCTCACCGCACGCGAAGCCGGCGAAGTACCGCAACTTTCGCTGGGCGGCATGAACATGGTGATGAGTCTAAATATCGCCGAAACCGCCAAGCTGAAAGCCGACCTTAGTGCCGACCGCAGCAGCCGCATCGAACTGGAAGGGGGCGGTACGCTCAACTTACAATATACGCCGCAGGGTACGCTCAACCTGACGGGACGCTACACGCTGGCGGACGGTATGATGAAGTATCAGTTGCCCGTGATTCCGCTCAAAGAGTTTCAGTTGGTCAGCGGCAGTTATGTGGACTGGACGGGCGACATCATGAACCCGACGCTGAACCTCACTGCCACCGAACGGGTGCGGGCGTCGGTGGGCGATACCGACGGCAGCGGGTCGCGTCCGGTGAACTTCGACGTGTCGGTGGGCATCAAGAACCACCTTACCGCACCCGAATTGAGCTTTGACCTCGAAGCACCCGAAGATGCTACCATACAAAACGAACTGGCTACCATGGGTAGCGCGGAACGCAACAAACAGGCGGTGGCAATGCTCGCTACCGGCCTCTATCTGAAAAGTGGTGCAAAAGGAGGCACCTTGGATATGGGCAGCGCACTGAACTCGGTACTTACTACCCAGATTAATTCGCTGGTGGGCAACAATATGAAGAATGCCTCTATCAACGTGGGCGTGCAAGAGGGCAGCAATGCCGAAACCGGCGGAAAAACCACCGACTATAGCTTCCGCTACTCGCAGCGTTTCTTTAACGACCGGGTACAGGTTATCATCGGCGGAAAGGTCTCTACCGGCAGCAATGCTACCAATGATGTGGAGTCGTTTATCGACAATGTGTCGGTGGAATACCGGCTGGACGACAGCGCCACCCGCTACGTGCGTGCCTTTCACAACAAGAATTACGAAAGTGTGCTCGACGGAGAGATTACCGAAACCGGCGTGGGCTTGGTGCTGCGCCGCAAGGTAAACCGCTTGGGCGAGTTGTTTATCTTCAAGAAAAAGAAATGAAAAAGTTACTCTACTCTTTGCTTCTCCTGCTGATAAGCGCGGGCTGCTCCACCACCAAGCATCTGCCGCAAGGCGAACGGCTCTACATCGGACAGAAGAAACCGATCATAGAAAACCCGACTCCTACCGCAACGGGCGAGGCGGCATTGACCGAAATAAATTCTGCCTTGAAGAAAGCACCCAACAATTCGCTGCTGGGCAGTTCGTTCTATCGCATTCCTTTCCCCTTGGGACTGTGGATATACAGCGGATTCAAGCACTACGAGAAGGGGTTCGGCAAGTGGTTCTTCGATCGTTTTGCCGCCAACCCCGTATTGCTGACAGGCGTAAACCCGCGCATCCGGCAACGTATCGCCACCAACATCCTGCACGACTACGGTTACTTCGACGGCAAGGTGAGTTATGCCACCTTTCCGCAAACCAAAGACAGTCTGAAGGTGAAACTGCAATATACCCTTCGAATGGGTACACATTATTATATAGATACCATCTTCTATCGCGGCTTTAACGCCAACGTACTCCAGTTAATGGAAATGGGACGCCGCCGTTCGCCCATACATGCCGGCTCGCAGTTTAACGTGGTAGCATTGAACGACGAACGCAGCCGCATCAGTACGCTGCTACGTAACATGGGCTACTATTACTTCCGTCCCGACTATCTTACTTATCAGGCAGATACCACCCAAGCGCCGCATTGCGTAAGCTTGCGCATGACGCCTGTGGCAGGGTTGCCCGATGCGGCACAACGGCAGTTTTATACCGGTAAGACGCGCTTCTACCTGATAGACGACCAGCATGTTACGGACAATCGCGAGCCGCAGCAACTCGATAGCATTACCTATCGCGGCATGGAACTGTTCTACTCGGGTAAGCTGAAGGTGCGCCCTGCCATGCTCTATCGCTGGATGAACTATCAAGGCTACCGCCGCAAAAGAGAGGAGCTGACAAGCGGTAACTTGCGCCGCCGCCCCGAGAAACTGTACAGCGAATACCGACAAAGCCGCATCCGCGAACGACTGAGCAATGTGGGGATATTCAGCTATCTGGAAATGGATTATCAACCTCGCGACAGCGCTTTGGTGAGCGACACACTCGACGTCGTTCTTCGTGCCGTGCTCGACAAACCCTACGATGCCGAACTGGATTTCAATATGAAAGTGAAGAGTAACAACCAAATGGGACCGGGTGCCTCGTTTACCGTGACACGCAACAATGTGTTCGGCGGGGGCGAAAGCTGGAACGTAAAGGTCTACGGCTCGTACGAATGGCAAACCGGGCGCAATGCCAATTCCGCACTGAACAGTTACGAGGTGGGTGCCTCTACCGCCCTCACGTTCCCCCGTGTGCTGTTTCCGCGCATGGGCGGACGCGAGTACGATTTCCCCGCCACTACTACCTTTAAGCTCTACATCGACCACCTTAACCGTGCCAAATACTACCAGATGCAAGCGTTCGGCGGTAACGTAACCTACGATTTCCAACCTGTGGCTACGGTGAAACATAGCTTTACACCGCTGCGACTTACTTTCAACGTGCTGCGTCATCCCACCGATGCCTTTTTGGAAATTCAGCAAGAGAATCCCGCACTCTATGTCAGTCTGCGCGACCAGTTTATCCCCGCCGTGGAATATACCTATACCTACGACAATGGCAAGTTGAGGCAGGTACGTCATCCTTCGTGGTGGCAAACCACGGTGACGGCTGCGGGCAATGTTACGTCGGTTATCTACCGTCTGGCGGGACACCCTTTCGAGCGGCAAGAGAAGAAACTGTTCGGTGTGCCTTTTGCCCAGTTCCTCAAGGTAAACAGCGAATACCGCTACAAACGTAAGTTCGACCGCAACAATCTGCTGGCCGGGCGTGTAGCTGCGGGAGTGGTGTGGTCGTACGGCAATACCCTCGTTGCGCCCTATACCGAAATGTTTTATGTGGGAGGAGCCAACAGTGTGCGTGCTTTTGCCTCGCGCAGCATAGGTCCCGGCGGTACCGTACCCGAAGATACCAAGTACGCTTTCATCGACCAAGTGGGCGACATCCGTTTTGAAGCCAACTTAGAATATCGCTTCCGCATCTTGGGCGACCTGCACGGTGCCACCTTCCTCGATGCGGGCAACGTATGGTTGTTGCGAGACGATGCCAACCGTCCGCAGGCGCACTTCGTGCTGAAAGACTTTGCACGCCAACTGGCACTGGGCACCGGCGTAGGCATCCGTTACGATATGGATTTTCTGGTGTTCCGCCTCGACTTGGGCGTGGCACTCCACGCTCCCTACGACACCGGCAAGAGTGGGTATTACAACATACCGCGCTTCCGCGACGGACTGGCGTTGCATTTTGCGATAGGGTATCCGTTCTAAGTACTCTTATCCTTCTTTCAGGAAATCGGCGATGTACACATGCTTAATCCCCATGTAACTTTTACCTACACGGCGCTGACCGGTAAGTACTTTTATTAACGACTTACGCATAAAGGGCGCTATTCTTTTGATATAGCTGTCCCGTTTCTTAATGTTCGACGGTATATTCATAGGTCTATAAGTTTATCAACGTACTTACTTCTTATTCCGCATCATCCAAGGATAGAGTACAAAGCGTCCGACGAGCGAAGCTATCAGTGCTCCCGTGGCATTGGCGGCGAAGTCGCGCCAGTCGCCGCTGCGGTAAGTGGTGAGTGTGCTTTGCAGAATCTCTACGATGCCGCTAAAGAGAATAGGGCATAAGAGAGCACCTATCCACACGCGCATCATGGTGATAGAGCCTTTGCGGTGGTTGCGCAGAAACTCCAGCCAAAGCATGCCCGAAAGCCCCAAGTACATGCACAAGTGCGCCACTTTGTCGAAGTTCTCGAACAGCGACAGTTCTTCGGCTCCGGAAGGTTTGAAAAAAGAGAGGTAGATTATGGCTGCGATAATCAATAGCGAAAACGGATAATTGCGTATGTAATACATTATAAAAACAGTATTATTTGATTTGCACGCAAATGTAGCGATTCTTTCTTATATTTGTCGCATTTTAAACGTAACTCCTTAGGTATGAATAAAGACAATAGAGTAAATTTTGGCAGCAAACTGGGCGTCATCCTTGCATCGGCGGGTTCGGCAGTGGGTTTGGGTAACATTTGGCGGTTTCCTTACGAAGCCGGAAACAACGGCGGAGCCGCTTTCATCCTTATCTATTTGGGATGTGTGCTGATATTGGGCATGCCCATTATGGTAGGTGAGTTTATCATCGGGCGCCGTTCGCGTGCCAATACGGCAGGAGCTTACCAAAAGCTGGCACCCGGCACGCAATGGAAGTGGGTCGGCAGGCTGGGGGTCTTGGCGGGATTCCTTATTCTAAGCTATTACTCCGTGGTGGCAGGCTGGACGCTTGAGTTTGTCGGCGAAGCTGCTACCAACAGTTTTGTAGGGAAGACGGCGACGGACTTTATCGACACGTTCAATGCTTTCACCGGCAGTGCATGGCGTCCCATGTTTTGGGCGATACTCTTTCTGCTGATTACCCATTTTATTATCACCAAAGGTGTGGAGAAGGGCATAGAACGTTCGTCCAAAATTATGATGCCGGCACTCTTTGTCCTGCTGCTGGTGCTTGCCGTCTGCTCGGTGTCGCTTCCGGGTGCGGGCGAAGGCATCCGCTTTCTGTTGAAGCCCGATTTCAGCAAGGTGACGGCGAGCGTGTTTCTCAGTGCCATGGGGCAGGCGTTTTTCTCGCTAAGTTTGGGTATGGGCTGCCTTTGCACCTACGCCTCGTACTTTAAAAAAGATACCCATCTTGCCAAGACAGCTTTTAGCGTGGGAATTATTGATACCGGCGTAGCCATACTGGCGGGATTCATCATCTTTCCGGCAGCCTTTTCGGTAGGTATTCAGCCTGATGCCGGTTCCAGTTTGGTGTTTATCACCCTTCCCAATGTGTTTCAGCAGGCGTTTGGCGGTGTGCCTTTGTTGGCTTATCTGCTGTCGGTATTGTTTTATGTCTTGCTGGCGATTGCGGCACTTACCTCTACCATATCTTTGCACGAAGTTTGCACGGCATACCTGCACGAAGAGTTTAAGTTGACCCGCAACCGCGCAGCTACGCTGGTTACCGGCGGCTGCATGGTGTTGGGAGTGCTTTGCTCGCTTTCGTTGGGCGTAGGCAAAGGGTACACGTTGTTCGGACTGACCTTGTTCGATCTCTTCGACTACGTTACGGCAAAGATTATGTTGCCGGGCGGCGGTATGTTTATCTCTATCTTTGTGGGCTGGTATCTCGACAAACGCCTTGTAAAAGACGAAATTACCAACGGCGGCACGTTGCGCGTTCGCATCTATAAGCCAATTGTGTTTGTGCTGAAGTATGTGGCGCCTATCGGCATCTTCTTTATCTTTATCAACGAAATAGGTTTGCTGAAGATGTTTTGACCCCGATGAGATGAACGCGCTTTTTAGAGAATTTCTTTATCTGCCCCGCTGGGAACGGCGCGGTGTGCTGATGCTGATAGCCCTCATCGGCACGATGTTCGTGGCGGGACACTATTACCGGGCACGTCGTCAAGCTTGGTTGGCTTTACAAACCGACTCGCTGCAAACCGAAGCTGCGGGTAGCCGGTATCGTGCGTTTGTGGCATCGGTGGAAGCCAAACGTCCGGCACGGCGCGAACGTGGCGGTAGTCACGCTATGGAAACTGCCTCGCACAAACCGGCGGTGGTGACACTTGCCCCCTTCAATCCCAACCGTGCCGATTCGTTAACCTTCCGCCGCTTGGGACTGCCGGCGTGGATGGCACACAACATTCTGCGTTACCGAGTCAAAGGCGGACGCTTTCGTACGGCTGCCGATTTTAAAAAGATGTACGGTCTTACCGACGAACAATATGCCAACCTTCTCCCTTATATCCGCATCGCCCCCGAAGAGGCGCGACGCACGACCCGCCAGTCTGTTGTCTCCTCTGCTTCCGATTCGTCGGCGTCGATCGTTCCGCGCTTTGTGCAAAGCGTGAAATACCCCGCAGGTACGCAAATCAATCTGAACGATGTCGACACCACCGAACTCAAAAAGATTCCCGGTATAGGCAGTGTCACGGCGCGGCGCATCGTGGGCTATCGCAATCGTTTGGGAGGCTTTTATGCCGTCAGTCAGTTGGGCGACCTCTCGTTGAATGTAGACTCCCTGCAAACATGGTTCACCGTTTCGGGCGACTCCATTTGCCGCATCAACCTCAATAGGGTGGGGGTGGAGAGGCTTTGCGCACATCCCTACATCAATTTCTACCAAGCCAAAGTCTTTGTGGAGTATCGCCAAAAGCACGGCAAACTCAAAAGCCTGAAACCTTTTGCACTCTACGAAGAATTTACGCCCGAAGATTTACAACGGATAGGGCAGTATGTGTGCTTTGAGTAGGTAATAGTATGCTTATTAGCATGTTTCAGTTTATTTAACTAATAAAATTGGTTTGACAACCGAATGTCGTGTTTTTTTGTCCCATCTAATTGATAGCATCTTCAATTACACTATACTTTTAAAAGAATACGACTATGACGAAACAGAATCAATCAACACCGTGGGCACTCACAAAGTGTTTGTGTGTATGCTTGTTGGCGGTTATCGCTTTAACTGCTTTTGCCCGCTCCGAAATATCCCATTTGAGAAACGGAATCAATGCTATTCCGGAAAATGTCTTTTGGATTCCTCAAGACACAATTAAACAGCCTACACTTACTTCGCAAGCGATTGCTAATGACTCTGTATTCGAATTCACAGAAGTTAAGCCTGAGTTTCCGGGAGGTGACAAGGCTCTGCGCTTGTTTGTGCAGACCAATGTAAGGTATCCTATTGAAGCCCATAAAAAGGGGATTCAGGGACGCGTAGTCGTACAGTTTGTGGTAGGGAAAGACGGCTCCATTACAGATGCACATATTGTCCGTTCGGCAGCTCCGGTGCTGGACGACGAAGCTCTGCGTGTAGTTAAAGCAATGCCTAAGTGGATACCCGGCATGCAACAAGGGCAACCTGTAAGTGTGAGGTACACACATCCGTTTACGTTTAGGATTGAGAAGGGCGATGTCCGGAATGCTCAAGTGCCCAAAAACTCTGAACTTCCTCAAGATACAATCGTACAGCCCGTGCTTACTTCGGAAATAGTTGACGGCGAACCGGTGTACGAGGTGGCGGAAATCATGCCTGAGTTTCCGGGAGGTAACGATGAGTTGATGAAATTCTTGGCAAAAAATCTAAGGTATCCTATTGAAGCTCATAAAAAGGGAATTCAGGGACGTGTACGCATGCGGTTTATAGTCCGGAAAGACGGCTCTTTGATCAATGCGGTGGTTGTCGATTCGGTACATCGGTTGTTAGATAACGAAGCTCTCCGTGTAGTTAAAAAGATGCCTAAATGGACCCCCGGCAGTAATAAAGGGGTACCTGTAAATGTGAGTTACACGGTTCCGCTAACGTTTAGACTTGAATCAGGTTGGTCGCAGGAAATAAGGCAAACAAATCAGAGAAGCAGAGACAGGGCAGGCTTTCCAACTTCTGAATCTCGGGGTCGCGGTAGACCTTAGTGTATTTGTTTCTATCCGAAGATTTACAGATTTGTTGTTGCTCTCCTCTAAACTTTAATTTATCGCACCCCGTGCACCGCCCATTGTTAATTATCCATTCAAAGTGCACCGTCTCATCAGCATATTAGCACATTCTTATCAAAGTGTCAAAACGTCAAACGAACCCTCGAAAAACGCCTCTATTTCGGACTGAGGTGCGGCTTGGTGACTTTCGTTGCCGTATAGCGCGTTAAACTATGTAAAATAAGCTACTCAATTCGCATACTCACAGAAAGATATGAAGAAATAATGTCAAAAAACAAAAAGCGTGTTCAGCGCGAAAAAACAGCCCCAAAAGGAGGTTATCGAAATTATCTTGCCGAGTTAGCGCAATAACTTGCCGAGATAACGCAACAATTTGCCGGGATATACAGACTAACTTGCCGAGATAATTTCTTAAGCTCGCAGTTGATTCGTTGTTTTCGCGTCGACAGTTTGTTGTTTTCGTGCGGATGATTCGTTGTTTCCACGGAGATGATTCGTTGTTTTCGCCGAGTTGGTTCGTTAAGTAGCGGGAGATAATGCATCGCGTGCGGTTTAAAGGCACGTTTTTGGCAAAGTGTGAGTTATCCAAAAGCGCAATATTGCGACATTGTGATACCTAAATAAGATATTTGATAACTTTATGAGATTAGGAAAAGGGGGAAATCTCTTCTCTTAAAAGATGCTTATTAGCATGTTTCAGGTTATTTAACTAACAAAATTAGTTTGCTAACTAAAACATCTCGTTATTTGCACAAAAACAATAGTTCAAATGAAAACATTAACGGCAAAAGAAGAAGAAATAATGGGCTTTTTCTGGGAAAAAGGTCCGTTGTTCGTCAAAGAAATGATTGCTTTCTACGAAGAGCCGAAGCCGCATGTAAATACACTTTCTACCATTGTGCGCGGCTTGGAAGAGAAAGGCTACGTGGCGCATCATACTTACGGCAACACCTATCAGTATTATGCGGTGGTGGAGCGCGAAGAGTTTAGCAAGAGCACGTTGAAGAATGTCATTGGCAAGTACTTCGGCAACTCCTACCTCAAGGCGGTATCGTCGCTGGTGCAAGAGGAGCAGATAACCCTCGACCAGTTGAAACAACTCATTAAAGAGGTCGAGAAGGAGGCTTAGTCTCTTTCTTTACCATTACTCACCTTATTCTATACGTATTATGGGATTCTTTTTAGCATACATACTTAAATCTGCCACGATACTGGCACTGTTTTATCTTTTCTATCGCCTGTTGCTGAGTCGCGAAACCTTTCACCGGTTCAATCGCCTTGCCTTGCTGGGTATTTTGTTGTTTGCGACTTTGTTGCCGATGATAAAGATTACCACGGTCAAGCCGATGCCTTTTTCGGTATCTGTCGAAAGAGTGTTCTTCGAAGCAATGCCTCTCGAAGTGGCTCCTTCCGTCGGCGTGTCGTGGGCAGTGTGGTTATTGGCGGTTTATGCGGGGGGTTGTCTGTTTTTTGTGATTCGTCATTGCTATGTGTTGCTCAGTCTCTACCGACTGTTGCGACGGGGGGTAAAAGAAGAACTTGGACGGTATATCCTTGATGCACCGACGAAGGTGACGCTGCTGGTGCTCGACGAAGAAGTAGCTCCTTTCAGTTGGCGACACTACATCGTCATCTCGCGCAAAGACTTGGAAGAGAACGGTCGCGAAATCCTCACGCACGAACTGGCACACATCCGTATGCACCATTCGTGGGATATAGGTGTAGCCGACGTCTGTATCTGCCTTCAGTGGTTTAACCCTGCCGCATGGTTGCTGAAGCAAGAGCTACAAGGCATTCACGAATACGAAGCGGATGATTCCGTTATTCAAAAAGGCATCGATGCAAAACAATATCAACTTTTATTAATTAAAAAAGCTGTTGGTGCAAAGCTCTACTCAATGACCAACAGCTTAAATCACAGTAAACTCAAAAAACGTATCACTATGATGAAAAAAGAAAAATCCAAGTCGTGGGCACGTATGAAGTACTTGTATGTACTTCCGTTAGCGGTTGTTGCAGTAACTGCTTTTGCCCGTCCCGAAATCTCTAATCGTATGGACGAGATTTCTGCCGTCAAAGTTAATGATTTAAAGGCAATTATCAATGCCGAGGTGTCGAATGTTTTAAAAGACGATGTTCCGGAGGTGCTGCAAGACACTTTCACAGTGTTTAAGGGGACCGATATTCCGCTGACGACCGGCGATGATGTGGTGTATTCGGTGCGTCGTATTGGCGAAGGTGACTCGCAGGCGTATGAAATGCGTCTTATTGAAGATGGCTCGGTGACGTATCAAGACACCACCAAAGTTAAACCTCAGTTTACTCCGCAAGAGGTTGACGACGACCCTCTGTACGACGTGGTGGATGTAATGCCTCAGTTTATGGGCGGTGACGCTGAATTTATGAAATATTTGGCACGCAATATTAAGTATCCTGTAGAAGCCCAAAAGAGTCGTACTGAAGGGCGCGTACTCGTACAGTTTGTTATTCGGCGGGACGGTTCGATTACCGATGCGAAGGTGGTTCGTGGCATAAATTCGTATCTGGATGCAGAAGCCCTTCGTGTGATAAAGGCGATGCCTAAGTGGAAACCCGGTATGTCTAAAAAAGGTAAACCGGTAAGTGTGAAATACACGGTTCCGATAATGTACCAGCTTCCGAAAAAGTAAGAGGTAAAGAAGTAGAGAGCATACCTCGGTTTAATAAAATGAGTGAGGTAGAGATGCAACTATTCGTTGCGTTTCTACCTCACTTTCTTCAAGGTGCCAATTTTTCTTGTGTAACCGGCGTTTAGCTGGTCAACCCACGCTCCCCTCTAACGATACCGACAGCAGTTTTTGTGCTTCAACGGCAAACTCCATGGGGAGTTTGTTCAGCACCTCTTTGGCGTAACCGTTTACAATCAATCCCACGGCATCTTCGGTAGAGATGCCGCGCTGGTTGCAATAAAATATCTGGTCTTCGCTGATTTTGCTGGTAGTAGCTTCGTGTTCCACTACGGCGGTTTCGTTGTGAATGTCCATATAGGGGAAGGTATGTGCTCCGCAGCGGTCGCCCAGCAACAGCGAGTCGCACTGGCTGTAGTTGCGTGCATTGTCGGCGCGGGGCGATACGCGCACCAATCCGCGATACGAGTTCTCGCTCTTTCCTGCCGAGATACCTTTGCTCACAATGGTGCTGCTGGTGTTGCGTCCCAAGTGAATCATCTTGGTACCGGTGTCTGCCTGCTGGAAGTTGTTGGTAACGGCGACGCTGTAAAACTCTGCCGACGAGTTGTCGCCCGACAAGATGCACGACGGATATTTCCAAGTGATAGCCGAGCCGGTTTCTACCTGTGTCCACGACAGTTTGCTGCCCACACCCTTGCAGTTGCCGCGTTTGGTGACGAAGTTATACACGCCGCCGCGTCCTTCGGCATCGCCCGGATACCAGTTTTGCACGGTGCTGTATTTCACTTCGGCGCGGTCGTGTACCACAATCTCCACGATAGCGGCATGTAGTTGGTTTTCGTCGCGCATGGGGGCGGTGCATCCTTCCAAGTACGATACGTACGAGTCGTCGTCGGCAACGATGAGCGTGCGTTCAAACTGTCCCGTGTTGCGGGCGTTGATACGGAAGTAGGTCGACAGTTCCATGGGGCAGCGCACCCCCTTGGGGATGTACACAAAAGAGCCGTCGGAGAAGACAGCCGAGTTGAGCGAGGCGAAGAAGTTGTCGCGATAACCCACCACCGAACCCAAGTACTTCTGCACAAGGTCGGGATGTTCGCGCACGGCTTCGCTGATAGAGCAGAAGATAATGCCTTTTTCTATCAAGACCTCTTTAAAGGTCGTTTTTACCGATACCGAGTCCATTACGGCATCTACTGCCACGCCGCTGAGAGCCATACGTTCTTCCAGCGGGATACCCAGTTTGTCGAACGTCTTCAGCAGTTCGGGGTCTACCTCGTCCAAGCTTTTGGGGGCGTCTTTCTTCTTTGCCGTAGGGTCGGCGTAATACGATATGGCTTGGTAGTCAATGGGCGGAATACGCAGGTGTGCCCATGTGGGCATCTCCATGGTGAGCCAGTGGCGGTAAGCCTTCAGGCGAAACTCCAGCAACCATTCGGGTTCGTTCTTTTTTTGCGAGATAAGGCGGATTACCTCTTCGTTCAAGCCTTTATCGATAATTTCGGTATGTACGTCGGTGGTAAATCCGTACTTGTATTTTTCTTGTGTCAGTTCTTTGACATATTTGTTCTTTTCGTCGGTCATAATATAGAAACTTTATCGGAATCGTTAAGAGCCTGTTTAATAGTTCTTAGAATCTGTTTAAGCAGGCTTTAAGTCGATGCCGTCTTGATTACGCGGGCAAAGATACGGAGAATAATTCAAAACGGCATATCGGCAGGCGGCGGGGGTGGGGGAGGCGGAGTGCCTGCTCCGGCACTTGCCTTGGGTGCGCCTTTGCCGCCACGGTTCATTTTGGATCCGTACGTTTTGCCTTGTCCGCCGGGGGCAGTGGGTATTATCAGGTCGTCGTCGAGGTTTTGGAAACGGGTAAATTCGCCGAGGAAGCGCAGACGTACATCGCCTATGGCACCGTTACGATGTTTGGCAATGATGATTTCGGCGAGTCCGCGCAGGTCGGCACCGTCGGTCGACAGGAAAATCTTATAATACTCGGGGCGGTGGATGAAGCACACCATATCGGCATCCTGTTCGATGGCACCCGATTCGCGCAAATCGCTTAGTTGGGGGCGTTTGCCGTCTTCGCCTTCGCGGTTTTCCACACCACGGTTCAACTGCGACAGGGCGATGATGGGGATGTTCAATTCCTTGGCAAGTCCTTTGAGCGAGCGCGATATGGTACTTACCTCCTCCTGACGGTTGCCGAAGGACATTCCGCTGGCATTCATTAGCTGCAAGTAGTCGATGATAATGATTTTCACGCCATGTTCGCGCACTAATCGGCGGGCTTTGGTACGCAGTTCGAATACCGACAGCGAGGGGGTGTCGTCGACGTAGAGCGGCGCATCCAGCAGGTCGCGCAGTTTGTAGTCCAATTGCTGCCATTCGTGGTCGGCAAGTTGTCCGCTTTTTATTTTGCCGCTTTCTATCTCGCAGACGTTCGATATCAGACGGTTTACCAACTGCACGTTGCTCATTTCCAGTGAGAACACCGCCACGGGGTTGCGATAGTTTACCGCAATGTTTTTAGCCATGGAGAGCACGAAGGCGGTCTTACCCATGGCGGGACGTGCCGCGATGATAATCAGGTCGGAGTTTTGCCAGCCCGAGGTAATGTGGTCCAGTTCGTGGAATCCGCTTTCCAGTCCGCTCAAGCCGTCGGTTCGTGCCGCTGCTTTTTGGATAAGCTGATAGGCTTCCGCCACCACCGGATTGATTTGGGTATAGTCTTTTTTGAGATTTTGCTGCGAGATTTCAAAGAGTTTGCCTTCGGCTTCCTGCATCAGGTCGTCCACGTCCAGACTTTCGTCGAAAGCTTTCGACTGGATGTGGCTGGTAAAGCTAATCAGCTCGCGTGCCAACGCTTTTTGTGCGATGATGCGTGCATGAAATTCGATGTGTGCCGAGGTTGCCACTTTGCTGCTAAGCTGGGCGATGTAGAAGGGACCTCCAACCTCTTCGAGTTCGCCGCGCCGTATCAGTTGGTCTTTCACCGTGAGCAAGTCCACCGGCTTCTGTCCCGCCACCAAGTCGGTGATGGCGGCATAAATCAGTTGGTGTCGATGTTCGTAGAACGATTCGGGGCGCAATATCTCGCCCACCAGCGAGTAAGCGTCGCGTTCTATCATCAGCGCTCCCAATACAGCTTCTTCTATATCAGTGGCTTGGGGTTGTATGCGGCCGTAGTCGTTCACCGGCTGAATAGCGGCTTTCGTACGGCTGCGAGGATATTTTTTGGGTTCTGCCATGAAGGTTTATCTTTCTTGATAAGGCGACAAAGATAGCAAAAAGAGAGTGAAATTGAAATGATTCATGTTGCGATTTTGTGGAACGATAGATTCTTATTGGCATGATTGACCGGCATAATCCGGTGAGTTACATTCGCCAAACGGTGAGTGGCGTTTGCCAATCAAGTAATTCATGTTTGCCAATCAAGTGATTCATGTTTGTCAATCAGGTGATTCGTGTTCGCCAATCACTTGATTCGCATTCGTCAATCAGTAAGTTTACTCAATCCTTTCCTTCCTCCTCCCTCTCCTTCTCCTCCTTCCCTCCTCGTTCAATCTCTCTGCTTTCTTCTCAAGGATGCTTCTCCCGGGAGAAGGAATCTTGAGGAGGAAGAGAGAGTTCTTTATTTTCTTCTCTTTTATTTTCTTTTCTTTTGTCGAAAATTGCATGCATTTTTTTTTGTTTTCATATCTTCCTCATTGTCAGGGTAAGTCAATATGATTAATTTTTATTACCTCTCATTGCTGCTTGTTTTACTTCCTCTCTCTT
This sequence comes from Mediterranea sp. (in: CFB group bacteria), assembly GCA_031262385.1. Classification (GTDB taxonomy): domain Bacteria; phylum Bacteroidota; class Bacteroidia; order Bacteroidales; family Bacteroidaceae; genus Bacteroides. The sequence continues at coordinate 5,723 of JAISHU010000071.1, read as the reverse complement.
TTTTGCCAACTACTAAAATGAAAGCGCGCCAATTACTAAAATGAAGAAGAACTTTACTACATTCAGATAGCCAAATATGCTTAGATTGTCAATTAAGAAAGAGCTGGTTAGACAAAGATATGCTTCCCTCGTTTGGCTGTGTGCAAAATAATCCATAATTTTGCACAATTGCAACATTTAAAACGGATGAAACATCTTCACATTATTACGCCCGTAAAAGATGCCATTGAGCTGACGCTGGAAACAGCAAGGGCTGTGATGGCTTCGCAAATAAATATCCCCTTTACCTACGTCATTTACAATGATTTCAGCACCGAAGCCAATACGCAAGCTTTGCAACAGGCATCGGCAGAGCTGGGGTTCGAGTTAGTGAATCTTGCCGACCTCACTACGCATCCTTCGCCCAACTATTTGCTGATATTACAGCAGGCACAACAGCGTGCCAACGCCGAAGGTACGGGTGTGCTCATTGTAGAGTCGGATGTGGTAATAAAACCGCACATTGTGCAGGGACTGATAGACGGTGCCATGCAACATCCCGACTGTGGCATCGCCGCTGCCGTGACGGTAAACGAACACGGACACATCAACTACCCCTACCTCTATGCCGTAGACCGTCCCGACGAGGTGTTTGCCACCCAGCGACACTGTAGTTTCTGTTGCTCGCTGCTTACACCGGCACTCTTGCAGCGGTTCGACTTCGGCACCTTAGACCCCAACAAAAGTTGGTACGACGTCACCATCTCGCATCAGTCGCTCAAAGAAGGGTTTCAAAACTACCTGTTTACCACCTTGCCCGTGTGGCACCGCCCGCACAGCAGTCGCCCGTGGAAGAAGCTAAAATATACCAACCCGCTGAAATATTACTGGTTGAAGTACACCAAAGGGTTGGATAAAATTTAAAGAGTAAGCCTATGACGACGCCCTTGGTTTCGGTAATAATGCCGATGTATAACATGGAACCTTACTTGAAGGAGGCTGTTGATTCGGTACTGGTATCCGACTACCCATCTCTGGAACTCGTGTTAATGGACGATGGTTCGAGTGACGATTCCTTGCTCATCGCGCAAGAATATGCCGTGCACGACCCACGCGTACAGGTTCACACCCAAACCAATGCCGGAGCTTGTGCGGCACGCAACCATGCTATCGCTTTGGCTAAAGGAAAATATATCCTTCCGGTAGATGCCGACGACCGTATAGACAAGTGCTTTATAAGCGAAGCCGTTGCCCGAATGGAAAGCGACAACGAACTAAAAGTGGTATATTCGCATGCCGAGTTTTTTGGTGACCGCGCCGGGGAATGGAAACTGCTGCCTTTCTCGTTGTCGTTGCTGGCACGCAAAAATATGATTCCCATTACCGCCCTCTTTAGACGTGAAGATTGGGAACAAGCAGGCGGATATTGTCAAGAAATAATTGCCCGCGAAGATTGGGAGTTTTGGATAGCCATACTGAAAAACGGAGGCAAAGTGATTCAGTTGCCCCAGTCGATGCTCTACTACCGTGTACGCGCCAATTCTAAACGCATCTCCGACCGCGCGCTAAAAAGACATGTGATAGATGTACTCAATCGGCGACATCCCGAATTTTTCGAACAACAGTTGGGCGGAAAGCTTCATTATAACCGCACTTGGTCTAAATTATTGAATCGTCTTTCGCGCATCATCTTTCCGCGCCGTATCGTTGTAAATCCGCAGTGGAAAGAATTGGAACTGTTTATACGCACGCTTCCCGTACATTTTCGCAACGAAGGCATTCCCCTTTACAAAGGTCGCAACGAGCTTAAAGAATTTAGAGAACAAGGTTACGAATTGGTGGTAAAGTCTTTTCGTATTCCGAATATATTCAACCAATTGGCATACAATCTTTTCAGACCGTCAAAAGCACGTCGTTCCTACCGTTATGCCGAAAGGCTTCGCAAGGCAGGTGTCGGCTCGCCGCAACCGATAGGTTTCTACTCCACAGGCACTTGGCTGATGTTCGGACACAGCTACTATGTAAGCCTGAAATCCACTTGTCCCTATACCTATCGCGGCTTTGCCACGCGTGATTTCTCCCGCAAAGACGATATTCTTCGAGCCATAGCCCGCACTACCGCCCGGATGCACGAACAAGGCTTTCTGCACAAAGACTATTCGGCGGGCAATATTTTGTTCGAAGAAAGAGCCGACGGAACGATCCATGTAGAAATCATCGATCTTAACCGGATGCGTTTCGGGCGAGTTTCCATGGAAAAAGGATGTAAAAACTTTGAACGTCTGCCCGGCACTCCTGCTATGTTTAAAGTGCTTGCCGATGAGTATGCCCGGGTACGCGGATTTGATGCGCACGCCTGTCTTCGTCTGATTGAAAAGGCTCATGCCGCTGACCCTAAAACAGATAAACGGATAAAAAAATGAAAGACTCTTTGTCGTACAAACTACATAGCGGCAAGCCGCCCAAATTTCTCTATTTTGTGAAGAATATTGTCGGCTTGGCAGTCCCCTCCATATACTACCGCCTGCTATTGAAACGCCGAATGAAAGAGTTGGAGCATCACCCTCAAAAGAGCTATATAGAAAGTCGCGTCAACTATTACAATCGCTTGAGTGTCCCCACGACATTGCCTTCGGACAATCGCTCCAACCTTCATTTTGGTTATCTGGAGTATTTGGGTGCCATTGGCAACTATCGTTTTTCGCTTTTTCACAAAGCCTATTACTTCGATGCACACGATTATACCCGTTGGTTTCGCCCCACCCTTCGCTGGGGGTATTTGCCGGGCGACGTTTACTTCACGCCGTCGTACCCCATGGTGGTGAAAAGCCGTTTGCTTACCGACAACACCAATTCGGTCGTGATGAAGTTGGATAAATTTCGCCACTTTATGTTTGTCGACGACCCCATACCTTTTACCAAAAAACGGGATATGGCTATCTTTCGCGGGAAAGTACGCAAAAGCCGTTCGCGAGCCGACTTTCTGCATAAATATTTTGGCAGTCCGTTAGTCGATTGTGGGGTGGTAGGGCGCGACGAGGGCGTGTTGGACGAATGGTTGACCCCCAAGATAACCATCAATCAGCACTTTCAATACAAGTTCATTATGACGCTCGAAGGTAACGACGTAGCTTCCAACCTCAAGTGGGTGATGTCGTCCAACTCCATTGCCGTGATGCCGCGCCCCACCTGCGAAACGTGGTTTATGGAGGGTACGCTGATACCCAATTATCACTACATAGAAATAAAGCCCGACTTTTCGGATCTGGAAGAGCGCCTGCATTACTATATGGAGCATACCGACGAAGCCCTCCGCATAGTGGAACATGCGCACGAGTACGTGGCGCAGTTTCGCAATCATCGGCACGAGGAACTTATCTCGCTGCTGGTGCTCGATAAATACTTTAGAATGACCGGACAAAAAGTCTGCTGAAAGAATAAATACCGTACTTTTGCGGGATATTAAATCATTAACCGCATGATTCACATCGCCTGTAATATAGATGCCAACTTCACCCGCCACTGCGCGGTAACATTGGTCTCCCTGTTTCACAACAACCGGGAATCGCGTTTCTGTGTGCACATTGTCACCGACTATTTGCCGCAAGGCGACCGCGACATCCTTACCGACCTTGCTGCTCGAACCGGCAACGAAGTGCATTTTTATGTGCCGGAAAGCGACTTGTTGCAAGGGTTTTCTATTCGTGCCGCCGAAGGACGTATCAGTATGGCTGCCTATTACCGTTGCATGCTGTCGTCCATTCTTCCGTCGACCCTCGAAAAGGTGCTCTATATGGATTGCGACATCATTGTAGAAACATCCATTGCCGAACTGTGGAATACCGATATCACCGAATATGCCGTAGCATGTGTAGAAGACATCGGCAGCAATGAAGCCGAGCGTTACCAACGCCTTTGCTACGATTCCAAATACAAGTACTTCAACTCGGGTGTGTTGCTTATCAATCTCAATTATTGGCGTCAACACCAAGTAGACCGCCAATGCATCACTTATTTCCATACCTATCCCGAACGCATTCGCTTCAACGACCAAGATTTGTTGAACGCGGTGCTGTATCAACACACGTTATACATTCCACTGAAATGGAATATGCAGGACGGCTTTTACCGCTACGGCATGGATAGAAAGGCACCCAACCCGGAAGCCTATCGGCAGGAACTTCTTCACCCCGCAATCCTGCATTATACCAACAAGAAACCTTGGCATTACGATAGCATGCATCCGCTACGCGGCGAATATTTTACCTACTTGGATATGACTCCGTGGAAAGGCGGGCGTCCGCTATCTTCTTTCACGGCACGTTTGAAACGTGGTTTTAAGATGATACCTTATTTAACAGGGCTGAGGCATCCCAAATACATTTCTCTATATGAATAAACTTTCCATCCGCTTTTTTAATGACCGTGAAGTCCGCGCTGTCTGGGACGAGGACAATGACAAATGGTGGTTTAATGTGGTAGACATTATTGCTGTTATCAATAACCAAGACAACTACATTAAAGCAAGTAATTATTGGCGGTGGCTAAAACGAAAGCTCATTAAAGAGCAACATCAACTTGTGAGTGCTACTCACAGTTTCAAATTTGTGGCAGCAGACGGGAAGAAACGTATGGCTGATACATTGGATAGTAATGGTGTTATAACTTTGGCTAAATACTTGCCTAACAATAAGGCGGCTGTTTTTTTAGAATGGTTTACGTATAGCGACAATAGCATTGACGGACAAAGCAAGAAGAAGGCGTATACTCTATTTGAGAACAACCTTATTAACGATGGCGATGTAGGAACTGTCAAGGGTTTACAGCAAATACATGCATATATCTTTGGCGGGTTGTATGATTTTGCCGGAAAAATCCGACAGAAGAATATCAGTAAAGGAGGTTTTCAGTTCGCAGTTGCACACTTTTTGGATGCAACACTAAGAAAGATAGAAGAGATGCCTGAAAACACTTTCTCTGAAATAATAGACAAATATGTAGAAATGAATATAGCGCATCCGTTTATGGAAGGTAACGGGAGGAGTACCCGTATTTGGTTGGACTTGATACTGAAGAAACACCTCAAGCGATGTGTAGATTGGAGTAAAATAGATAAAAAGAAATATCTTAGCGCCATGGTGCTTAGCCCGACATACAGCTTGCGATTAAAACACCTGTTAAGAGATGCTTTGACTACCGAAATAGATAATCACGAACTTTTTATGAAAGGTATTGATTATTCATATTATTATGAGGAAGAGTAAATTTAATGTGCATACTTTTATGCGCAAATATCATTTCATTTATGATTCCTTTTTTGATAAAACTGAGAAAGCCCAAATACCTGTCATTATAATAACGAATCCCTTCACATATGGCTCAGGACTCTTTTAACTCCTTGATTTCAATAATTGTACCGGTTTACAATGTTCGTCCGTTCTTGGAAAAATCGGTAGGCTCCATTTGTCAACAATCCTACCGTAACCTCGAAATCATCGTTGTGGACGACGGAAGTACCGACGGTTCGTCGGAGTTGTGCGATGAAATTGCCGCTCGTGATCCGCGCATACAGGTTATTCACCAAGCCAATGCAGGGGTGAGTATGGCACGCAATGCCGGGGTCTCGGCGGCTGTAGGCGATTTTATAGGTTTTGTAGACCCCGATGATTGGGTGGATTCGGATATGTACGAAACACTTGTTCGTTTATGGCAAAAGCATCAGGCTGACATCTGCGTATGCGGCA
>JAISHU010000066.1 GCA_031262385.1 Mediterranea sp. (in: CFB group bacteria) | reverse complement strand
TTATTACCCTTTTGCAAACTGCTCTCACGAGTGGTTTGCAAAAGAGATAATAAGTGATACATGTTAACCTAATTCTAACCTTAAATAAATATTATGAAAAAACCTCTTAATTACCACTGGCAAAAGTAATGCATTTCTACGAAACAGCTGTGCATTTTTTGACAAAAAAGAGAGTTTTTTTATCACAATGGCGCTTTTTTACGTTTTTTTTAGACATTAAAGGGCAAAATGCATACCTTTGCAGTTCTCAAACTATAAAATGACGAAAAATTAGAAGTATGAGTTACAATTTATTGAAAGGAAAAAGAGGCATCATATTTGGTGCGCTAAACGAACAGTCCATCGCATGGAAAGTAGCCGAAAAGGCCGTAGAAGAGGGAGCTATCATTACATTATCCAATACTCCTGTAGCCGTCCGCATGGGCGAAGTATCAGCATTGGCGGAGAAATTGCGATGCGAAGTAATACCTGCCGATGCTACCAGCATGGAAGACTTAGAAACGGTCTTCACTAAATCCGTAGAAATATTAGGTGGTAAAATCGACTTTGTGCTGCATTCTATCGGTATGTCACCCAACGTCCGCAAGAAACGTACGTACGACGACTTGGATTACGACATGCTCAGTAAGACACTCGACATTTCGGCAATATCGTTTCACAAGATGATGCAAGCAGCCAAAAAGTTGAATGCCATTGCCGACTACGGTTCCGTGTTGGCGCTGAGTTATGTAGCTGCGCAACGCACTTTCTATGGTTACAACGACATGGCGGATGCCAAAGCATTGCTCGAATCTATCGCGCGCAGCTTCGGATACATCTACGGTCGCGAACGTAACATACGCGTAAACACCATTTCGCAATCGCCTACCATGACTACAGCCGGGGCGGGCGTAAAGGGAATGGATAAACTCTTTGACTTTGCCAATCGCATGTCGCCACTGGGCAATGCTTCTGCCGACGAATGTGCCGACTATTGCATCGTGATGTTTTCAGACCTTACCCGCAAAGTTACCATGCAGAATCTCTACCACGACGGCGGTTTTTCGAGCGTCGGCATGAGTCTCCGCGCCATGGCAACCTACGAAAAAGGTTTGGAAGACTACATGGACGATAACGGCAATATAATCTACGGCTAACAGCCGTTGTTTTACAAGAAGAGGGTGAGCGAAGAGAGTTACTTCTTCAGTCGCCCTCTTCTTTTGCTTCCACCTTATATATAATATATATAATGGCAAACCATGCACACAGCTTTATACCTCATTCCCGTTACTTTGGGCGACACTGCCATTGAGCACGTTCTGCCCGCACACAACCAAGCTATTATCCGCTCCATTCGCCACTTCATTGTAGAAGATGTGCGTTCGGCACGTCGCTTTCTCAAGAAGACCGACCGCGAAATCGATATTGACGCGCTGTCGTTCTACCCGCTCAACAAGCATACGCAACCCGAAGAGTTGGCAGGTTACCTCGCGCCTTTACAGAACGGCGAGTCCATGGGAGTGATTTCCGAAGCCGGTTGTCCCGCCATAGCCGATCCGGGAGCCGACGTAGTAGCCATTGCACAGCGCAAAGGGTTGAAGGTGATTCCGTTGGTAGGTCCTTCGTCTATCATTCTTTCGGTAATGGCTTCGGGATTCAACGGACAAAGCTTTGCCTTTCACGGCTACCTCCCCATCGAACAAAACGAACGTATCCAGAAACTCAAGCAGTTGGAACAACGCATCTACGCCGAAGACCAAACGCAACTGTTTATCGAAACGCCCTATCGCAACCACAAGATGCTGGAGGATATTCTACACACGTGTCGCCCGCAAACACGCCTGTGCATAGCTGCCGACATCACTTGTGAAGACGAATACATCCGCACACATACCGTCAAAGAGTGGAAAACAAAGATACCCGACTTGAATAAGAAGCCTTGCATCTTCTTACTATATAAATAAGGTGTAAAGAGAGCGTGTCCCGCCGTCACCCCCTACAACCATTTCTTTAGAAACTCCAGCACGGCAGCTTGCACCTTGATGCCGCAGTCGTGAGGCATGTCCCACAGTTCGGTTCGCAAACATTCGCCGGCGTTCTGACTATCCCACACCTTCCGCATGATGTCAAAAGAATTGTTTACCCCTTCGGGCGGAAAGAGTTTGTCGTGTTCGCCGCTAAGGAAGAACATCGGTTTGGGACAGGCAACGGATGCGATGTGCGGATAATCCAAATAACGACGGATGCCGGGCAGTTGGTTGGCAAAGCCACCGCGTTCCACGCGTCCGGATTCCCACGACAGTTGCGTATCGGTCGTTACCATCCAGCAGACAGCCACACCCGCCTTCACCCGATCGGTAAGAGCGGTCAGCATCCATGCACGATAGGCTCCCATGGAAAAGCCCATGCAGCCTACGCGCGATGCATCCACGCAAGGCAAGGTGGACAGAAAGTGTGCGGCATAGGTATCGTCGTAACTCATGAAACCGCTGAGACTACGCCCCAACATATAGAGGTTGCCTGCCACCTCCGACAGGTGCGACCCGTCTTTGGGCAGTTTACCCTCCTTGCGTCCCCGCTCGCCCCAAAACAGAGCATCGGTACAAAACACCACATACCCTTGTTTTGCCAAGTAGTCGCCCACATATTGTCCGCCGTAACATTGCTTTGCCCAAGCATCGGCATCGGCAATCACTTCGTCGGGTACGTCGAAGGGACGAATCATTTTCTCTTTACCAATGGTATAGTGACCGCCATGGTCGTGCAACAACAGTACGGCAGGAAACGGTCCCTCGCCGTCGGGTATCAGCAAGTAACCGTTTACCTTCGAATAGGCACTGAGGCGAAAGCTCACTTTTTGCGCACGATAGCCGTCGCGCCGTTCTTCGGCAACGACTTTCATCTCGTGGTTTGTGACGGGCGGAGGTGGAGTCAGCATAGCATCATACACGGCAGCACGCGCCTGCGTACGCCATGCGTCGAAGTTGGTAGTGGGGGCGTTGCCCCATGCCAGCGGATAAGTAAGTTCTTCTTTGAGTTGGTCGAGGAAAAGCGGCATCTCGCGCTCCAACTCGTAGCTTGTAAGGGGCGATTGCGCCAAGAGCGCCGGTGTAGCAAGAACACCACACAGTAAGAGAGTGAATATACGTTTCATAGGTTTCTGCTATTAATTAAATTACACCTGCAAATGTAGGCGGTTTAGACGAACGGAAAGTTTACTTTTTGTTCAATTCGGTGGATTATTTGATAATAGTATGAATAGTGTCGATACATTCCGACTTTTACTTCTTATCTTTGAAGCAACTTTTTACTATACCTACTCAAATGAAGCACACTATCGCACACCTTTTGTTTTGCCTCTTTACCGTTACGGCGGTTGCCCAGCCCGTATGCGACATCCGTTACTATTCCGTGGACGACGGCATGGTACAGAACATTGTTAACGGCATGGTACAAGACAGTCGGGGCTTTCACTGGATTGCCACACGCAACGGCATCAACAAATTCGACGGACATACGTTCAAGAATTTCAAACCTTCGGCACAACACGAATATGCACAGGCTAACAACCGCATCACCTTTATAGGTCTTACCATAGACGATAATATATGGTGTCGCACTTATGACGATAAGCTCTACCATTTCGACACACGTACCGAGACCTTTCGGAATATATTCGAGGCTTTTGAAGCCGAAATTCATAAAACCATTCGCATCGAAGAGATTTATCACACAGGCAACGGCATCCTTTGGCTGGTGTGCAACGACGGCTATTGCTTTCGCATAGACGAACATTTCTACGGCAAAGAGGGAGGTTTTGCGGTGTACAACACCTCTAACAAACAGTTTAAAGGTACCCGTATCTTGAGAATCTATCAAGATGACGACGGTGACGAATGGATACTCACCGACAAAGGGGCTACCATATTGGGACGAAAACGATTGGTGAGCGATACGCCTTTCAGACTGATGTACCGCCACGGCGGAAAGACGTATCTGGTCAGTACCGCCGAGAAACTGGCTGTGTATCTGCCGCAGTCGGGCAGCGTGCGCTTTATCGAACTGCCTTATCCCGTAAAGCACATCCATGCTCTGCAAACTCTGCATCGGCGGTGGTTGGCACTGGCTACCGACAACGGCTTGATAGTGTATGATGCCGACAACGAAACCTTCCGACAGATAGATGTGCGCGTCGGCGAACAACGTTCCAACAATGTCATTCTGCTTTACGAAGACCATACCGGCGACTGCTGGGTGTTTACCGACGAGGCAGGAATAGTGCGCTTTAACCTTGCAACCGACGAGAAACAGCATCTCTATACCCCCCGAAACGAAGTAGTGAACTATGGTCGAAACAGTCGGCGTCTTATCTTTGAAGACCCTCAAAAGAACTTATGGGTACTGCCGTTTAAGGGTAACTTGTCGTACTTTGACCGTAACACCCGCCGGTTATGCACCTATTACGACGACCCCGACGACCCCAACTCCGCCTTTACGCCGCTGGTACGTTTTACCCACACCGACCGTCAGGGAAATCAGTGGCTGATAGGCGCACGCGGCATACAGAAGATGAGTTTCTTTCCGCAGCGCTTTACCTTGCATCGCACCGACGAAAAAGGTACCGAAGTGCGCGCTTTGCTACATCATCGCGACAGTTCGTTGTGGGTGGCTTCCAAGAGTGACTATGTACGCATCTACCATGCCGACGGTAGACTGAAAGGATATCTTAACCCGCAAGGCAACATTGTGCCGCAGGCTACAAAGTTCGACAATGTATATTGCTTTCACCGGTCGCCCGACGGAATTATATGGATAGGCACCAAAGAGCACGGACTGTTTCGTCTGATTCCGGTTAACGCCAACAGTTACCGTCTGTACAACTACCGCCACGATGCCGGTAATCCCTATAGCCTCAGCGCCGACGATGTGTACACGCTGTTTACCGACAGTCGCGGACAAACATGGGCAGGTTGTTACAGCGGCGGACTGAACTTGGTGCGCACCACAACACAGGGCACGATAGAGTTTGTACACAGCGGCAACGAACTTACCGGCTATCCGCAAGACGAACACCAAAAGGTGCGCACCTTGACACAAACAGCCGACAGCGTGATGTTGTTGGGTACTACGGACGGATTGGTGAGTTTCAGTAACCGCTTCGACCGCCCCGAAGAGATAGCCTTCTACGCCAATCGGTTTAATGTTGCCGACACCGCCAATCTGGTGGGACGCGACGTGATGCACATCTTTACCGACAGCCGCGACGATACCTACGTGCTGACCTATACGGGCGGTGTCAACAAAATCATATCGGACAACCTGCTCACCGAACACATTCGCTTTAAGAGCTACACACCCCGCAACGGTTTGGCTTCGGACTTATTGATGTCTATGATAGAAGACAGTCGCGGACAGTTGTGGTTGGTGTCGGAAAACAGCCTTACCAAGTTTGATGCCCGACGCGAAACGTTCGACAACTACGGGCGTATGTTTCTGCATAACGATTTCAGCTTCACCGAAGCCATACCCACGTTCAACGCCCGCAATCAATTGGTGTTTGGCACCGACGCCGGTTTTCTGGAAGTGACACCCAACAAATTCACCAAGAGCAACAACATTCCTCCTATGGCATTTACCGAGCTGCGCATACACGGACATCCGTCGTCGCTGCCTATCAACGATATTACCGAACTACGTCTGTCGCCTGCCCAACGCAACGTCAGCCTGCGCTTTGTGGCGTTGGACTATATCCGCCCCGAGTACATACAATATGCTTATCGGTTGAAAGGTGCCGAAGAACAGTGGAACTACAACGACGGCAACCGCCAAGCCAACTACCTCAACCTTGCCCCCGGTAAGTACGAGTTGGAAGTAAGGTCGACCAACAGCGACGGCGTATGGGTAAACAATCTGCGCACACTACCCTTCTACGTGGTACCAACCTTTTGGGAGACCGGATGGGCATGGCTGGTTTACTTGTTGGCGCTCGTACTGTGCACCACCACCATTATATATATAGTGTTCTACATCTACCGCTTGCGGCACGAGGTAACCGTGGAGCATCGGCTTTCCGACATGAAACTGCGTTTCTTTACCGACATCTCGCACGAACTGCGCACACCGCTTACCCTTATCACCACTCCCGTGGGCGAAGTGTTGGAGAACAACACCCTCTCCCCCACCGTGCGCCGACAACTCACACTGGTACACAAAAACACCGAACGTATGTTGCACTTGGTCAATCAAATTCTGGACTTCCGCAAGATACAGAACAAGAAGATGAAACTGTTGTTGGAGCGTGTGGAGTTGGTGGCGTATGTACGGCAGGTCGCTCAAAATTTCGACGGACTTGCCGAGGAAAAGGAGATGGACTACCGCTTCGATGCCGACAGCGACGAAATCTATGCTTGGGCAGACTGCGATAAGTTGGAGAAGATTATATTCAATCTGCTCTCCAACGCCTTTAAATATACACTGCCGGGCAAAGCGGTGAGCATCCGCCTGTACCGGCAAGGCGAACAGGTGGTGATAGCCGTAAGCGACCAAGGCATCGGCATAGCTCCCGACAAATTGGCGTCGCTCTTTAAACGGTTTGAAACGCTGGTGACATCGAACATTATGCAACCTTCGTCGGGTATCGGACTGTCGCTTGCCAAAGAGTTGGTCGAACTACATCACGGCACTATCAGTGTAGAAAGCAGTCAAGGGTTGGGGAGTACCTTTAGCGTGACACTGCCTGTCGACCGTTCGGCATTTGCGAAGGACGATTATGTGGAGTTCTTGCTGACCGACTCCCGGCAGACCGACCGCAGGTTTGCACCGCTGCAACCCGTCGCTGAGGAACCGGTCGAAGAACCGGTTGAAGAGGTTGAACCGGTCGAAGCGATGGATTCTCCGGACGATCGTCGTCACACCCTGCTGATAGTGGAAGACAATGCAGACCTGAAACAATTGCTGGAAAGTATGCTGCATCCCTACTATCATACGGTTGAAGCCGACAACGGAAAGGAAGGTATGGAACAAGCCCGCCTACTGTTGCCCGACCTGATAATAACCGACGTAATGATGCCTGTAATGGACGGCATAGAGATGATACGCCAAATCAAAGCCGACAAAGAGACTTGCCACATACCCATTATTGTGCTGTCGGCACGTTCTTCGCTCGCCGACCGCATCGAAGGTATCGAGCAAGGTATTGACGACTACATCACCAAGCCTTTCAGTTCGTCGTATCTCAAGGCACGCATTGCCACACTCTTTGAAAACCGCCGCCAACTGCAAGAACTGTTTATCAGTAAGCTATCGGCGGCACGTCCCGACATTTCGTCGGCATTGCAACCCGCTCCTCCGCAAGTGATTCCGCACGACGAGCAGTTTATCAGGCAAGTCATGGAATACATGGAAGAGCAAATGGATAACTCCGAACTCATCATTGAGGACTTTGCCGCCAAGCTCTGCATGAGTCGCAGTCTGTTTTACCGCAAGCTGAAGTCCATCACCGGCTTCTCGCCCATAGAGTTTGTACGCGAAATACGCTTCAAACGTGCCATTCAGTTAATGGACAGCGGGTATAACTTCCAGCAGATAGCCTACATGGTGGGCTACCAAGACCCCAAGTTCTTTAGCAAGAGCTTCAAGAAACACATGGGTATGACCATGCGGGAGTATCGGCTTGCCAATAAAAACCAATCTCAATAACTCTAATTTATCTCATACACACTTCTGCGGAGATGCGGACACACTTATCGGAGGCAGCACTTTGTTTATTAGTTGTTATTTAGTAATAAATAACTATGTATCAGTAATATATTATTTTTTCACCGCACTTTCTTTACCGTCCGACCAACGTCGGACGAGCGTACAGCCAACGTCGGACGGTCGTACAACCATCGTCGGACGCTCGTCCGACGTTGGTCGGACG
>JAISHU010000057.1 GCA_031262385.1 Mediterranea sp. (in: CFB group bacteria) | reverse complement strand
CAATTACCTGAAAATGGTGCTGCTCATCAAAGTAATGGGCAAATGCACCACCGACCACATATCGCCTGCCGGACCGTGGCTGCGCTACCGGGGTCACTTGGAAAACATCTCCGAAAACTTACTTATGGGTGCGGTGAATGCTTTTAACCGGAAGACCAACCGTGTGTGGAACGAACCGTTGCATGCTTACGACACGGTGTCGAATACGGCACGCCGCATTAAGTATCTGCGGAGACACTCCATCGTAGTCGCCGAAGAAAACTACGGCGAAGGCTCCAGCCGCGAACATGCCGCCATGGAACCCCGCTTCTTGAACGTCAGTGTGATATTGGCGAAAAGCTTTGCCCGCATCCACGAAACCAACCTGAAAAAACAAGGTATGCTGGCGCTGACCTTCGTAAACAAAGAGGACTACAGCCGCATACGCGAACGCGACTTTATCTCGGTGGTAGGACTGGAAACATTCAAACCGGGCGAAAATCTTACCGTCATCTTGCATCACGAAGACGGCACCGACGACTTCTTTGAAGCGGCACACACCTACAACGAACAGCAGATAGCATGGTTTCGCGCCGGCTCTGCACTCAACGCAAATGTAAACCAATAAAACAAGAATCAGTTATGGAAACAATCACCATACCTTATCTCACCGGCGACGGCGTAGGCACCGAGGTCACCCCTGCCATGATAACCGTAGTGAATGCTGCCGTTAGAGCTGCCTACGGTGACGAACGCCGCATAGCATGGCAAGAAATACACGACATCGAAGAGTTTCGTCCCCATAAAGTAGGTATCAAAGGTCCGCTCACCACGCCGGTGGGAAGCGGCATCCGTTCGCTCAATGTGGCTTTGCGGCAAGCGTTGGACTTGTATGTCTGTCTGCGTCCCGTGCGCTGGTATGCAGGTGTTCACTCGCCGCTGCTTCATCCCGAGCGGGTTAACATGACCGTTTTTCGTGAAAACACCGAAGATATTTATGCCGGTATCGAATGGGAAGCCGGTACCCCCGAAGCGCAGAAGTTCTACCGCTTTTTGCACAATGAAATGGGCGTAAACAAAGTGCGATTCCCCGAAACGTCGGCATTCGGCGTGAAGCCGGTGTCGCGCGAAGGCACCGAACGATTGGTTCGCGCTGCCTGTCGCTACGCCATAGAACACGCTTTGCCTACGGTGACGCTGGTGCACAAAGGCAACATCATGAAATTTACCGAAGGAGGCTTTAAACGGTGGGGCTACGAACTGGCGGAGCGCGATTTTGCCGACGAACTGAAGAGCGGCAAGCTGACTATAAACGACTGCATTGCCGACGCCTTTTTGCAAAATACCCTGCTGAAACCCGAAACTTACTCGGTGATTGCAACACTCAATCTCAACGGCGATTACATCTCCGACCAGTTGGCGGCAATGGTTGGCGGCATCGGCATTGCACCCGGAGCCAATATCAACTACAATACGGGACATGCTATTTTCGAAGCCACACACGGCACGGCACCCGACATTGCCGGAAAAGACATCGTGAATCCCTGTTCCATTATACTCTCTGCTGTAATGATGCTGGAGTATCTGGGCTGGAAAGAAGCCGGCGTACTGATAGAACACGCCTTGGAACACAGTTTCCAAGAAGGATATGCCACTGCCGACCTTGCCCGCTTTATGCCCAACGGACACGTACTTTCTACTTCGCAGTTTGCAGCACAATTGGCAGAACGAATTACACACTAAAAACATAAACGATTATGAAGAAAGAGTATTTGGTTTACAAACTGTCCGAACAGATGAAAGATGCGGTTCGGATTGATTCGGATCTATTTCCGAAGTTTGATGTAAAAAGAGGGTTGCGCAACGAAGACGGTACCGGCGTGTTGGTGGGACTGACCCGCATCGGTAACGTGGTGGGTTACGAACGCATCGAGGGTGGGGGATTGAAGCCTATTCCCGGCAAACTGTTCTACCGCGGCTACGATGTGGAAGACATTGTGCATGCCTTTATCAAAGAGAAACGCTTTGGCTTCGAAGAGGTGGCTTACCTGTTATTGTCGGGGAAACTGCCCGACCGGGAGGAACTGGCTTCGTTTGGTGAACTGCTGAACGAAAACATGCCCCTGCGTCAGAAAACTACCATGAACATCATCGAACTGAAGGGCAACAACATCATGAACATTTTGGCGCGCAGTGTGCTCGAAATGTACCGCTTCGACGAAAGGGCGGACGACATTACGCGCGACAACCTGATGCGACAGAGCATCGAATTGATTTCGCGCTTCCCCACCGTCGTGGCGTATGCTTACAACACGTTGCGTTACTCCACGCAAGGGCGTTCGCTGCACATACGCCATCCGCAGGAGAAACTCTCGCTCGCCGAGAACTTCCTCTATATGCTGAAACGCGAATATACCGAACTGGATGCACGTACGCTCGACCTGCTGCTGGTGCTTCAAGCCGAACACGGCGGCGGTAACAACTCTACCTTTACCGTGCGGGTGACGTCGTCGTCGCAAACCGATACTTACTCGTCGATTGCGGCAGGCATCGGTTCGCTGAAAGGTCCTTTGCACGGCGGAGCCAACATTCAAGTGGTTGACATGTATCATCATCTGCAAGCCAACATCAAAGATTGGACGAACGTCGACGAGATTGATACTTACTTCACCCGTATGCTTAATAAAGAGGTGTACAACAAATCGGGACTCATCTATGGCATCGGTCACGCCGTGTACACCATTTCAGACCCGCGCGCACTGCTGCTCAAAGAGTTGGCACGCGACTTGGCACGCGAAAAAGGTAAAGAACGCGAATTTGCTTTCCTCGAACTGCTCGAAGAACGTGCCATCGCCACCTTCGGTCGTGTGAAAAACAACGGTAAAACCGTCTCCAGCAATATCGACTTCTATTCGGGCTTTGTGTACGAACTCATCGGTCTGCCGCAAGAGATATTTACGCCGCTGTTTGCCATGGCACGCATCGTGGGATGGTGTGCACACCGCAACGAAGAGCTGAACTTCTCGGCAAAACGCATCATCCGTCCCGCCTACAAGAATGTGCTGAACGAAGAAAAGTACATCCCTATCACTAAAAGATAGAAACTGTTATTTTATAGAAACGACCCGTTGTCATCTCCTTGGCAACGGGTCGTTTGGTTATGTACAATTCACTTTAAGCCTCTTGAGCCACCGCTTCTTCGTTATACACGGAGTCGAACGCCAGATAAACCTGTTCGCGCCCGTAGTATATAAAGCCTGCATAGATGTCCGAAAGTGCATTTATCATCTTAAATACCGTATTCACGCCGTCGCCCGATATTTCTTGCTTCCTTTTCTTGGTGTTTATTGAGACGGGATGTTCGCCGTTCATCCAAGTCTGTATGTACTCTATCACATCGGGGTGTACCACCTTCTTAGCCAGTTCAAAGTCCAGCTTCTTCAACTGTTGCATAACCGAGCTTTCGCAATCCATCGTTTGCTCTATCAGTGCGCGGAACTGCTTTTTGGTGCGGTTTACTTCCCTGTCAAACTCGTATATCAAGTCTGCTTTTTTGTTGTGCAGGGCGGCAATCTCTTCGTCGATGGTGTTTGCGGCGTTAAACATCAGTTGATAGAATCCTTTCAACGCTTCGGGATTTTCCACATGGGTCATCAGATACTGATACATCGCAATGTCTATCTCCATCACCTCGTTAGTCAGTTTCTTCAGATACTGTTCGTGTTGTTCGATAGGGGCTTTTTTACGCTTAAAGGATTTCTTGTCGTAATAATATTCGGGGGCAACCAACTCTTTATTCTTGATATCCCACAACATTTGTTCGTCGTCCAAAGCAGCCATGTACTTTTGCAGTAGCACGGTATTTGCCTCGTTGATGGGCGCCTGCGTTTCGGTGAGAGGAACCCTACTGATGTCAAACCGTACGATATTTCTGCCCAAATAGGGTCGGAAGTGACTGGGAACGTACATACCTTTGGCATCTTTGGGCATCCATTCGCGATAGTCGGCAATAGACATTTCGATGAGGCTTTCCCACTGTTTGTCGTAGTAAGCCTTTGCCGCCTCTACGGATATTCGTTCGCGGATTTCGGGTGTAATCAGGCTCCACGATAGTGCCGCGGTGGGACGTATGGGCGTACCTTGTTGTTCGCGTGCATGTGCGATTCTATCTTCCAGCGACGGGTGCGATTGCCACACGTTGCCGATAGATACGCGTTTGTAGTCCTCTTCTTGTTTGGCAAGCGTAGGTTGGTCGAAAGTGAGATTCACCTTATCTATCTCCAAATAGAGGTCGGTAGAGAGTTCGTAAGCAGTGAGGTAGTCGCCTATCCGTTTGTTGCTATCCAGCAACGAGCGCAGGCGGTCGTTATAAAACTCTTCGCCCATAGAGAGATACTCCAGCTTAGAGAGTGCCGATATAAATGTGTCGCTTCCAATGCTTTGGCATGCCACACGGTCGGCATCGAACTCCATAGCTCGCGACAGTCGGAGGTATTTTACCTGAATGAAGCGGTACATCATCACCACCAATTTCTTAATCACGCCGGTGAGCGAATTGTACCAGTTTCCTATGGCACCCAAGGCATCGAATCGCGAGTTACAGAGGTTGTTCATCCACCTATCCACCGCATCATCGCCGTAGACCAAGTTGTAAAGCACGGTGTTCGACACATAGACTGCCGACCCCACCTTCATGCTGTTTTGCGAGAAGTGTCCAAATTCGTGTGCGATGATGCTTTTCACCTCGTCGGCACTCATCTTGTGAAACAGTCCCAGTCCTATTTCCAAGTTCTTCTTTACCGGAAAGAAGATGCTCCAGAAGCTGGTGTCGTAGAATACGCAGGCATTCACATCTGCCGACAGGTAGAGATGTTTAGGCATGGGGCATTGGGTGATGGCAGCCACTTCGCGAACGGTTTCGAACAGTTTGGGGCAATCTTTTTCGAAAACTTCCACGCGTCCGGGCTTCTTGTTTACCGAAAACTTAAAGATGGGTTTTACCATGTAGATAGCTGTCAGCACTATCACGCCCCACCAAGTAATGAGAATTACTCCAAGGAAACCTGCGCTTCTGTATCGTCCCGCATTGCTAAAGTCTAAAAGATAGTCCCAAACGATGGGTGTGAGATAGATTGTGGCAACAATAAGAGCCGCACCTAAGGCAATCAATGCAATGTAAAAAAAGATAAATGCAACGATTCGGACTCGAACGTCGCCAACGAGTTTTTTGATGTCTTCCATTTTCATTCAGTTTTTAATAGGTATATACTTATGTTTTAAATTGTGTAGCCAATGTGTTGGTAATGAGTAAGATTATGTTGTGTGCTTGTTGTGCCTTCAAAAATACGATATTCTTGCATAAATCTTGCATGCTATTCAAAGATAAGGAGGTATTTTCCTATATACGTTGGTTTTTTTATTATGAAACGTTGATTTGAATCTCTTTAGGCAGGAGGCAAATGGTTGGTGGTGGTAGCTTCTATCAAAAGAAAGCATTTCATCGTTTTTTTATAGCATAATGTCGTAATATTGTGCTTTTAGCTAACTCATACTTTGCTAAAAACATGCCTTTAAACCGCACGTTATGCATTATCTCCCGCTACTTAACGAACCA
>JAISHU010000019.1 GCA_031262385.1 Mediterranea sp. (in: CFB group bacteria) | reverse complement strand
AATGGAGAGAAAAGTAGAATCGGCAAAGAGCAACTTCACCTCTCCACTCTTCTCCGTGGTATTGGCTGTTACCTGAGTATCACTGATGCGATAACTTGCGGCAGCCTCTACCTCGGGGTATTCGCGCACCAGCGTAGGAGCAGCCAACATGCTGCTCCAAATGGAGTAGCGGGCACTGGTAGCTACATGATTTTTACTGTACATCAGGTACGTACGTCCAATGTCTTGAATCGTTTTATCGTACGTCACCTCGTAGTGAATCCATAAGTTAGCGAGTGCAAAGCAGACGAAGCCCACCGCCAATCCGACGATAGAGATAAGGCTTTGTGTGCGATACTTCCACAAGTTGCGAAAGGCGAGTGTCAGATAGTGTAAGAACATGAGTTTATGAGTTTATAATTTATTGGCACATTCATCATTCATCATTCTGCCTTAATAGTTTCTGCCGGGTTGCTCCGTGCCGTCTGCCACACGCGCCAGCCGATGCAGAGCGCCACCACGGTAGTCGTACCGCCGAAGATAAGGGCATAGAGCCACCAGCTTATCGGTGTCTGCT
Organism: Mediterranea sp. (in: CFB group bacteria); assembly: GCA_031262385.1. Lineage (GTDB taxonomy): Bacteria > Bacteroidota > Bacteroidia > Bacteroidales > Bacteroidaceae > Bacteroides. The sequence continues at coordinate 17,787 of JAISHU010000019.1, read as the reverse complement.
CCACGTAGTTTTGCAACCAGCGCTTCATCAGCACATAGCCGATGGGGAGAGCTACAACAGCTGACAACACCAAGAATAAAAGGTACTCGCGCACAAAAAGGGCAAGGATGTTGCCGATGCGCGCCCCATTCACCTTACGGATGGCTATCTCCTTACGCCGCTGCTGGCAGCTGAGGCTTACCAGCGAGAAGATGCCGAAGGCGGCCGTGAGGATGCACACAAGTGCGGCGATGCCGAGCAGGTTCATCAGCAACTCTTCCGCGCGTAGGCTTTCATTGTATCGCTCTTCGACGTTAGTCAGGAGGTGTCTCTGCCGCTGCGCACCGAGGCTTGACAAGATGCTGTCTACGTCAGCAACAAGATGGGACCAAGTGCCCGGCTCGAACTTGAAGAGATAGTGATATCGGTTGGGGAAACTCATGACATCTACTTCTCCCGGATGCTCAATCACAGTGGGGGTTATCGGGACGGTGGGCGCTTCAATATGGAAGTCTTTCACCACGCCGGCAATGGGGCGCGACTCCCTGCCGTCGAGGCTTATCCACTTGCCAACAACGGGAGAGGTCATGCCCATCTTCTTGACCAGCGTTTGGTTTACGACCACCTTCGTAGGGTCATCATCATCTACCCAGCTACCCTCTATCATCTTCAGTCCATAGAAACGTTGCATGTCGGCGCTGCCCGCCATCGACGACACCGCAATCTTCGTATCATAGTCGGTATGATTCTCTTTGCTCTCCCAGTCAAGGACACTCCCTTCCGAATAAACAAACGTAGGGAAAAGCGACCAGCTGTCGGAGACGTATTCGCGGATGAGGGGAGTTGTCTTGACGTATTCGTCGAGTGCAGACATCTCGTCGGCAGACATCAGCATGATGAACATCACGCCCGTGTTGTGGCGTTCCCAGCCGGTGTCGGTGGTCTTCACATAGTGAAGCTGCTTCATCAGCACGCCGACACAGAAGATAAATCCCATGCTGATGATGAGCTGCAGCACAATGCTGACCCGACCGAACAGATGTTTCCGATGTCCCGACGACGAACGTCCATACCGATGCCTACGCATCCGTACGAAAGGCAATAAGAACAGGAATGAAAACAACAGCACCCCTGCAAAGTAGAGCAACGACTCGACGTAGATGTCGCCACCGACGGACGACAATCGACGAAATTCGGGCAACGTCCACTCCATGAGCGCCATGCCCAGCAAGCCGGCAATGAGCAGCACAAACAGGTATTCCGTGGCGAAGAGCACAAACAGACTACTGAGCGACGAGCCGCATACCCGGCGCAGCTCAACCTCGCGCATGCGACTGCGCATCCGCACCACGAACAGAGACAAGTAGTTCAGCAGCGCACACAGAATGATAAGCGTGCCCACGGTCGAGAAGAGTATCAAGTAGTGAAACTGAACGACCACACTATTTTTGGCATCCGAATAGTGATATTCCGCGAGCGGCATCAGGCTACATCGCGCGAAGTGTTTAGACTCTAAATCCGGCACCGAATAGGTCTGTATCTTACGGGTTATGGCCTCTACGTCCGCATCCGGACGCAGGCGCACGCTGATGACGTGCGTGGAGTTGTACCAGTTATCACGAAGATACGGTACCGGAGACCTCCAGTAGCCGAAGTAGAAGTTGCTGTGGTGCGATTGGGTGTTCAGCAGTGCGCATACGGTCAGTTTGCCCATATAATCCGTCACCGTCTGCCCCAACACATCGGTTGTACCGAAGAGGGACATAGCCGTTTCCTCGGTCAGTGCGATCTTGTCCGGCATATGAAGGAAGTCCCAACTGCCGGCCTGTAGCTTCACCGAGCCGTACACAGCAATGAAGGCCGAGTCGGTGTCGATGCCGTATGTATCGACCGACGTGCCATCCGCCGTAATCAGCCTCGACCATTTCACGTCGGTGGCGCATGCAGTTTCCACCTCGGGAAACTCGTCTCTCAGCGCGACACTCATCTTGTACGAGCTGCGGTCTTTGCCACCAACCTCCCCATCCGCAAGATTATGTATCAACAAGTAAGTGCGGTCGATGCCCGGACGATTGGCGTCGTACGTCACCTCGTAGTGAATCCATAAGTTAGCGAGTGCAAAGCAGACGAAGCCCACCGCCAATCCGACGATAGAGATAAGGCTCTGCGTGCGATACTTCCACAAGTTGCGGAAGGCGAGTTTGATGTAATGTGCTACCATATTATATTAGAGAGCTATTTTTTCTGTGTTTTGAATGATTCGTTACTTAATCACCAGTTCCTCCGCCGTTCCGAAGTTGTCGTAGCCGGTGGTCACCACGCGGTCGCCCGGTTGCAATCCGCTTGTAATCTCGTACTGTTGCGGGTTTTGCCGACCAATGGTGATAGGTACGCGTACGGCTTTGTCGCCCGAGGCGTTGAGTTTGTATATCCACTGTCCGCCGGTGGCTTGGTAGAAATTGCCGCGCGGTATGATGATAGCCTCTTCGGGTTGTCCCAGTTCTATCTGCACGCGGAAGCTCTTGCCGATGCGCACGTTGTCGGGCATGGTGCCGGTAAATACCAAGTCGATGTCGAAGGTGCGCTCCTTTACTTCGGGCACCACTTTGGTGATGCGCAGCGGATAGCGGGTACCTTGGTAAAGCACGGTGGCAGGCAAGCCCGAGGTGATGCGGTCGATGTAGTATTCGCTCAGCGAGGCATGTATCTTGTACTGGTCGAGCACCTTTATCTCGCCGATGCTGTTGCCTGCACCTACCTGCTGACCGGGGGTTACGCCTACGAAGCTAAGCTGTCCGCTGATAGGGGCACGCACCACGAGGTCGTTGCGTCGTTCCAACGCACGTTCGTACTTCTTTTGCTCGCGGTCGCGGTCGTTTTTCAGCATATCGCGGCGGATAATGGTGACGGCAGAGTCTTGTTGGAGACTGCGTCGTTGCAGTTCGGCATTTTTCACCTTATATATATATTCGTCTTGAGCCACCTCCAACTGGGCTTTGCTCTTGATGCCCATTTTGTACTCCTCTTGGTCTAAGGCAAAGCTTTTGCGCAGCCGCGACAAGTCGTAGTCGGTTTGCAGTGCTTGCTGTTGTAACGACAGCGATTTCTGTTCCATGGTAATCTCTTGTTCGCGGTAGCTGTTACGTTGTTTCTCCCACTCGTCGCGCTGGTCGTCAATGGCACGCAGCAGTTCGGGATTTTCGAGCACCAGAATGGTGTCGCCCTTGTGCATCATGCTGCCCTCTTCACCCACGATGCGGGCTACGCTACCCGTCTCGCGGGTGTTCACTTTGATGGTGAGGATGGGTTGTACCAATCCTTCTACATCGACATACTCCATAAACTTATCGTTGCGTACATCGGCTATCTGCACGTTGTCGCCTTCGATGCGGAGTTTGCTGGGACCCGCCGAAAGAATAATCACATAAATAAGGAGTGCATCGAAGAGCACACCTCCGGCAAGGTAATAACGGTATCGGATGTACCAAGGCTTTTTTTCGAGTTTGATATCCATGGGGTGAGTTTTTTAGTTTTGAGTTTTTTTGTTGATAAGTTAGTTGATGAGGGTTTCCAAGTTTTCGGACAGCGGGCGGTTTCGTTCAAAGTCGTAGAGCGTCATGCTGCGCAGGGTATAGTAGAGGCTCCAGTAGTTGTAGAGCGTATTGATGTAGTCGCGGCGTGCTTTGTCTTTCTCGGTGATAGAGGCGTTGAGGTCCAGCACGGTACTCTTACCTAAGAGATAGAGTCGGCGGGCTACGTCGGCACGTCGCTGTGCGGTTTCGTCGGTGCGTGCGGCGACTTCCACACGGCGTGCTTGCAGATTAAACTGCAACACCAGTTTGCGCACGTTTTGTTCGAAGTCAATCTTCTCCTGTTCCACCTGTGTATTGGTAAGGTCGCGATTGGAGCGTGCCACGCGCACCTGTCCTTTTCCGCGTCCCCAGTCCAGTATGGGCAGGCTCAGGCTCAGTGTGGCATACTGCTGGTCTAACGGATTTTGGTAGGCAGCTTTCAGTTTATCGGCAGTTTGCGTTAAGCCGAAGCGCAGATAGATGTCGGCTTTCAGTCCGGCGTTGGCACGGGCTTGGGCTACGTTGCTCTCGCCTTGCAGTTGGCGGCGGCGCATACTCTCTATGTCGGGACTGTTTTGAAAGGCAAGTTGCAATGCATCGGTAAAGGGCACTTGCATAGCGGGCACCCGTCCGTCCAACGTCACCTTCAGTTCCACATCCTCGTGAATGCCCAAGTACGAACGCAGGCTTTGCATGGCATCTTCCACTCCAATCTGTGCGTTGAGACGGTTGGTTTCTTCGTTGAGCTTGTTTATTTCGAGTTGCAACATTTCGTTTTCGGTAATGGTTCCGATGTTGTAGCGTCCCTGTGCGTAGAGATAGAGGGTATCGGCGTTGGCATAGTTGGTCGATGCTATTTCGAGGTTGCTTTGTGCGGTAGCCAAGTCGAAGAAGCGGCGGGTTGCTTCGGCGGCGACCAACTCCAGTGTCTCTGCGTAGCTCTTTTTGGCTTCGGTATAGCAAATGGGTTCGATGCGTCGGTTCCACTTCAGTGCGTTGTAGCCGAAGATGGACTGCGAATAACCGATGTTCACGGGAACGGTTTGCCACGAGGCGGTGTGGTTGCTAAAGAGGTCCAGCCGTTGTGCCGAAGTCTCCAGAAAGAGAGTACCTCCCGTAAAGGCAATGTTCTGTGTGATGCTGAGTTTCAGGTCGGTGGTGAGCAGGTTTTGTTCGATGAACTTCACCGTTCCGTCGCTCTGTGTCACTTGGTTAATGGCACGGTTGAGCGCAGGGTTGGAACTGAGGGTAAGCGAAGGCAGATAGTTTGCCTTGTAGTATTTATAGTTCCAATAGGCGGCGCGATAATTGTGACGTGCCGCACGAGCATCCGACGAATGTTCGTGGGCTTGTTGCACGGCTTGCTGCAACGTCAGTTCCGTTACCTGTTTTTGGCAAAAAGCAGGAAGGGAAAGAGCAGCCAACAGAGATATTCCGATAATTCTTTGCATATTTTTCACGGTTTCTTTAGTAAAATCTGTCTCAAATAGCGTGCCAAAGTAGTAAATGATTATTATACAATTCATTAGAATAGTATCAGACTATATATAGGTGTGCGCTACCGCACAATACGAGTGCGATAGCGCACATTGCGCACAGGTGAAGATAAAAAAACGAGGCTACCTCTCTTACAAGGCAGCCTCGTTTTTTAGGATTTGTCAATTCAAATATTATCCGTTCATGCTCATCAAGAACTCGTCGTTGTCTTTGGTAGCTTCCAGACGGCTCTTTACAAAGTCCATAGATTCGATAGGGGTCTTGTACGTTTGGTTTTTGCGGAGTTTCCACATGCGGTCGAGCTGGGTTTTTTCGAGCAGTAGGTCGTCGCGGCGTGTGCTCGATGCGACAATGTTGACAGCGGGGAAGATACGCTTGTTGGACAAGTTGCGGTCGAGTTGCAACTCCATGTTACCGGTGCCTTTGAACTCTTCGAAGATGACTTCGTCCATTTTCGAGCCGGTATCAATCAGTGCCGTAGCCAAGATGGTGAGCGAACCACCGTTTTCGATATTGCGTGCAGCGCCGAAGAAGCGTTTGGGTTTGTGCAGTGCATTGGCATCCACACCGCCCGAAAGCACCTTGCCCGAAGCAGGCGATACGGTGTTGTATGCACGTGCCAGACGGGTAATGGAGTCGAGGAATATCACGACATCATGACCACATTCCACCAGACGTTTTGCCTTTTCGAGTACGATGCCGGCAATCTTGACGTGGCGTTCGGCAGGTTCGTCGAAGGTAGAGGCAATCACCTCTGCGTTTACGGTACGTGCCATGTCGGTTACCTCTTCGGGACGTTCGTCGATGAGCAGCATAATCATATATACTTCGGGGTGGTTGGCGGCGATAGCATTGGCAATGTCTTTCATCAGAAGGGTTTTACCTGTTTTGGGTTGTGCTACAATCAGTGCGCGCTGACCTTTGCCGATAGGAGCGAACAGGTCTACCACACGTGCCGACATAGAGTCGGAATAGCCGCCTTTGCACAAGCGGAATTTCTCGTCGGGGAAGAGTGGAGTGAGGTGTTCGAAGGAAACGCGGTCGCGTACCAGTCCGGGGTCGCGTCCGTTAATTTTGTAGACTTTCACCAGCGGGAAGTATTTTTCTCCCTCTTTGGGCGGGCGGATAACGCCTTCTACCACGTCGCCGGTTTTCAAGCCGAACAGTTTGATTTGCGATTGCGAAACGTAGATGTCGTCGGGCGAAGAGAGGTAATTATAGTCCGACGAACGGAGGAAGCCGTAGCCGTCTTGCATAATCTCCAGCACGCCGGTACCTTCCAGAATGTCGTCAAAGTCGTACACCACTTCGCGTTCGGGTTGTGTCGGCCGACGTTCGGACATACCATATGACATGTCACGATAGTTCTGCTGATGTTGCGGTTGCTGATGTTGTTGGTGTGGTTGTTGACGCTGTTGTTGTTGCGGCTGCCGCTGATTATTGGGTTGGTTCGTACGTTGCTGCTGCTGCGGTTGTTGCGGTTGTTGTTGATGTTGTTGCGGCTGTTGCTGCTGTACGGGTTTGGGTTTGTGAACCGGATGCGGTGGTTCGGCTTTGGTAGCTTCGAATTTGGCAAACAGTTCGGTGGGGAGTTCTATTTTTTCGGTCGACAAATCCAAGTCTTCGATAGGGATAAAGTCATCGTCGTCTTTTACCGACAGGATAGGATTTTCGTCTACCACCCTTTTCACCGGTTTGGGAATGCTCGATGTCTCCTTTTCTTTAGGCTTTACGGGTTCGGGCTTTTGGACAGGTGCCGGTTTTTGAACTTCTTTTGTCTCTTTGGCTGCTGCCGGTTGAGGTTGTACGGCTGCTTGTTCGGCGGCAGGCTGTTCGTTTTTGCGCGGACGTCCGCGTTTACGTTTGGGAGCTTCTGTTGCTTCGGGTGTCGGCTTTATGTTTTCGGTTGTTGCCGTAGCCTTTGCCGTTACTGCAGGTGTTTCGGCTTTTACTTCTGCCGGTTTCTTCTCCGTTTTTACAACCGGTTTTTCCGTTTTTGCGGGAGATGCTTCCGTTTTGGCAGTCGTTGCGGCTGCTTTTTCCTCTTTAGCCTTGGTTATGTCTCCGTTTTTGTTTGCCGAAAAAACTTTGTTGGGAGTGCCCTCTTTTTTTACTTTTACGGTTACTCGCGAACGTTTTGCTCCTCGCTCGGGTCTGCGTTCTTCTTTTAGTTTATCGGCTGCCACCTTTTTGGTAGCTCCGGCAATAGCTTGTTCGTCTAAGATGCGATACACAAGCTCTTCCTTTTTTAAAGATTCGGTTTTTTTGATACCCAGTTCTTGGGCAATCGCTTGAAGATCCGACAAACTTTTGTCGTTCAATTGAATGATGTTATACATAAAGTATATATGTAAGTGATTAAATATTTCTTTAGCAACGCGATTGAATAGGGGTGCTAATTGGTGGAAAAAAGATTAGGGATGTTTGCTTGATAGCTTGCTATCTTTCTCCTAAAGCAGAAAGAAAACAGTTTCTTAACGCGTGCAAAGGTAAATCATTTTTTTCTGAAAAGTATATTTTTGATGAAAAAAATAAATGAGGTAATTTTTATACGACCCGAATAGTCAGCACATTTCGTGTCTGATTGGTGATGCGGACGCGGTTGTCGATGCGTTGTCCCACCACCCACACAATGCGGTCGCCGCTGCACACCACCAATTGTTGCTCGCGTTGGAGCAGCGAAAGTTTGCGGTCGGTAAGGTAATCGCTAATTTTTTTTTCGCCCGTCATGCCGTAGGGCACAAAGCGGTCGCCTTGTTGCCAGTGTCGCAGGGTTAGCGGTTGTTGCACCTTGTCGGCATCGAGCGTGGCGATGTGCGGATTGCGCGAAGCAATAAAGTCGGCGCTGCACACGGTTTCTTCTATTTGTAAGCGGGGAACGTGCTTTGTTGTTTTTTCTTTTGTTGCGGTGCGGGGTTCTATGAGTAGCAGGTCGCGATCTTTTACCAGTCGGTGGGTGGTGCTGTAAAAACATTTGCCTGCTTGTGCGGTCAGTGCGCGGAAGACGTCATCGGTTTGCCGACTGTTGAACCCCAGCGGATGGAGCAGTTCGAACAGCAGCGTGTGCGGGGCTTCTGTGCACAGCAATGCCTCTATGCGGATGCCGTCCGGGGTAAGCACCTGCTTTTTTTGCGTTTCTATCTCGCGGTTGTAGATGTGTGCGGCATCGTGCAGGTAGTCGGCGGTGTATTGTAAAGTTTCGCGTACCGACGGATTTATCTCTTCCAGTAGCGGAAGGAGGCGCAACCGTATTTTGTTGCGCAGGTAAATATCTTGCAGGTTGGTGCTGTCGGTGACATAGCTTTGACCGATGTGTGCCAGATAGTCGGTAATCTCTTCGCGGTTGAGGCAGAGTAGGGGGCGAACGATGTGTCCGTTGCGTGGGCGGATGCCGGTCAGTCCGTTGATGCCGCTACCTCGTACAAGGTTCAGCAGCAGGGTTTCGATGCTGTCGTCGCGATGATGTGCCACGGCTACGGCATCGGCACGGAGGGCGACGCGAAGTTCCTCAAACCAGTCGTAGCGTAGCTTGCGTGCCGCCATTTCTATGGAGACACCTTGCCGGTGGGCTTCGTTTTCGGTACGGAAGTGTTGCAGGTGCAGCGGCACTTGGAGTTTTCGGCACAGCAGGGTTACAAACGCTTCGTCGCGGTCGGACTCTTCGTTGCGCAAATGAAAGTTGCAATGGGCGGCTTCGCAGCGATAACCGCCGGCAAGCAGCAGGTGTAGCAACGCCACCGAGTCGGCGCCTCCACTTAGGGCAACCAGCACTTTGTCGGTGGGTGCAAGCAACCGGTTGCGCTCTATGTACGTTTTTACTTTTTGTGTAACCCTCATATGTTATATGCGTCAAAGTTGAAACTCTTTGCGGCGCAGCACAAAGCTGTTGCTGAGGTACTTCTCGCGCACAATCTGGTTGGCTGCAAGCTCTTCGGGGGTACCTTGGAAAAGAATCTTGCCTTCGAACAGCAGGTAGGCGCGGTCGGTGATGCTCAGTGTCTCCTGCACATTGTGGTCGGTGATAAGGATGCCGATGTTTTTATCTTTCAGTCTCCACACAATCTGTTGGATATCTTCTACGGCAATGGGGTCGACACCGGCAAACGGTTCGTCGAGCATGATAAACTTGGGGTCTATGGCAAGACAGCGGGCAATCTCGGTACGGCGGCGTTCGCCTCCCGACAGTTGGTTGCCTTTGTTCTTGCGCACCTTTTGCAGGCGGAACTCGGTTATCAGGCTTTCCAGCTTTTCCTTGCGGTACTCCAGTGGTTTATCGGTCATCTCCAGCACGGCAGAGATGTTGTCTTCCACGCTCATCTGACGAAACACCGAAGCCTCTTGGGCAAGGTAGCCTATACCTATCTGTGCCCGTTTGTGCACAGGGTATTTGGTGATGTCGAGGTCGTTGAGGAAAATTTTTCCTTCGTTGGGTGTTATCAGTCCCACGGTCATATAGAACGAAGTGGTTTTACCCGCTCCGTTAGGTCCCAGCAAACCCACGATTTCGCCCTGCTTTACATCGATAGAGACATGGCTTACCACGGTTCGCTTGCCGTATTTTTTTACCAAATCTTCGGTGCGGAGCACCATGTTTGTTTCTTCCATAACAGAGTATATTTTGGGCAAAAGTAGTAATTGTGTATTGAAAATAGGCTATCTTTGCGCGAAATAAGTTAAGAGTTATGATTAAAGCCTTCCGAACGGTAGGGCGGTATCTGATGCTGATGAAGCGTACTTTAGCCCGCCCCGAACGTATGCGTATGTTCTTTCGGCAATACATTGATGACATGTCGCAGTTGGGTGTAGACTCCATCGGCATCGTATTGTTGATTTCATTTTTTATAGGTGCTGTTATTACCATTCAGATTAAACTGAATATCGAAAGTCCTTTTATGCCCCGTTGGACAGTGGGATATGTGACGCGTGAAATTATGCTGTTGGAGTTCTCGTCCTCCATTATGTGTCTGATATTGGCAGGAAAGGTAGGTTCCAACATCGCCTCCGAGTTGGGCACCATGCGTGTGACGCAGCAGATTGATGCCCTCGAAATTATGGGAGTCAATTCGGCGAACTATCTCATCCTTCCCAAAATCATGGCAATGGTTACTGCCATTCCTTTTTTAGTTTTATTCAGTATTTTTGCCGGCATCATCGGTGCGTATGCCATCTGTTGGTTTAGTGGCATTATGACGGTAGTCGACTTGGAATACGGCATTCAATACGAATTTGTGGAGTGGTTTGTGTGGAGCGGTGTCATTAAATCCGTTTTCTTTGCCTTTATTATAGCCAGTGTGGCGGCTTTCTTCGGTTATACCGTCGAAGGAGGCTCTATCGATGTGGGCAAGGCTTCGACCAATTCGGTGGTGAGCAGCAGTGTGCTGATTCTGTTTGCCGACCTTATATTAACGCAACTTTTAGTGTAGCGAGATGATAGAAATAAGACAACTCTATAAACAATTCGAAGGGGTTGATGTGCTGAAAGACATCAATGCCACTTTCGAGAACGGCAAAACCAACCTGATTATCGGACAAAGCGGCTCGGGTAAGACGGTGTTGATGAAGTGTGTGGTGGGGCTGCTTACGCCCGAAAAAGGAGAGGTGCTCTACGACCGCCGTAATTTTGTTGCCATGAGCAAAAAAGAAAAGAAGTTGCTGCGCAGAGAGATGGGAATGCTTTTCCAAAGTGCGGCACTGTTCGACTCCATGTCGGTACTCGACAATGTGATGTTTCCGTTGAATATGTTCAGCAACGATACCTATCGCGACCGTGTGCGTCGTGCCCAATTCTGTCTGGACCGTGTCAACCTCAACGATGCGGGCGATAAATTCCCCGGCGAAATCAGCGGCGGCATGCAAAAGCGTGTGGCGATTGCCCGTGCCATTGCACTGAAACCGCAATACCTGTTTTGCGACGAACCCAACTCCGGATTAGACCCCAAGACATCGCTGGTGATAGACGAACTGATACACGACATCACTACCGAATATAATATGACTACGATTATCAATACTCACGACATGAACTCGGTAATGGGTATCGGCGAGAATATCATCTTTATATACGAGGGACACAAGGAGTGGGAAGGCGGTAAGGACGACATCATCACCTCCACGAATCAGAAATTAAACGACTTTATCTTTGCATCCGATCTCTTCCGCAAAGTCAAGGAAGTGGAGGTGCAGAATAGGGAGGGGTGATAATTAATAATGAGCTAATATGCTAATGGGCGGTGCACGCGCAGCCTCATTAGCATATTAGCTCATTAGCATATTAGCAAATTATCCTATCCCTTGCGCCGTAACTCCGGCATCAATTTTCTTGATAAGTCCTTGCAATACGGAACCCGGACCACATTCGGTGAAATCGGTGGCACCGTCGGCAATCATGGCTTGCACGCTTTGTGTCCAGCGCACGGGGGCGGTGAGTTGTGCTACCAAATTGTGCTTAATCTCTTCGGGGTTGGTATGCGGACGGGCATCGACGTTTTGGTAAACGGGACATTTGGGAGTGTGTATGTCGGTGGCTTTGATGGCTGCTTCCAGCTCCACTTTGGCAGGTTCCATTAGCGGCGAGTGAAACGCACCGCCCACTTTCAGCGGCAAGGCACGTTTGGCTCCGGCGGCTTTCATGCGTTCGCATGCTTTGTTTACCCCTTCGATAGAACCCGATATGACGATTTGACCCGGGCAATTGTAGTTGGCAGCCACACACACATCGCCTTCGGCAGCTACGGCGGCACAAATCTCTTCCACCTTGTCGTCGGCAAGTCCCAATACGGCAGCCATGGTCGAGGGTTGGGCTTCGCAAGCTTTCTGCATAGCCATGGCACGTGCATACACCAATTTCAATCCATCTTCGAAGCTCAATGCTCCGGCGGCAACCAATGCCGAAAATTCGCCCAGCGAGTGACCGGCTGTCATCTGCGGCTTGAACTCCTCGCCCGTGCAGAGTGCGGAGATTACGGAGTGAAGGAATACGGCGGGTTGTGTAACTTTGGTTTGACGGAGGTCTTCGTCGGTGCCGTCAAACATAATGTCGGTGATGCGATAACCAAGAATTTCATTCGCTCTCTCGAACAACTCTTTAGCCAAAGGCGAATTCTCGTAGAGTTCTTTTCCCATTCCTACGAATTGGGCACCCTGACCGGGAAATACATAAGCATTCATATTGTCTCTAATTTAAGTTTCTAATGGTGTTTTTTCTGAAAAACGGCGCAAAGATACCACATTAAATCAAAGAGCACTAAATTCAAAACAGTTTCTTACTCTTTCCCCAGTATCTTATCGAGCACCCAGTTGGTTGTGGTTGCGCTGATGGCGTCGCAACTACACGGTTCGCCGCCCCGCAAGTCGTCGGTAACGGCTTGTATCAGCGGTAGTTGTACGGGATTGGGTCGTTCTATGGCAAACTCTTGGCGTCCTTGCTCCGTTTGCAGCACAATGGGGGTGTAGCTGAAGGTAGAGAAACTGAGGATGCCTTTGCTTCCGATAAGGTCGATGTGGTCTTCGCGTGCCGTTTCGGGCGATACAAAACTCCACAAGCCGCTGCCTACTACGCCGTTTTCAAAGCGGAAGCAGGCACTCACGGTATCTTCGACATCATAGAGTGCGCCGCGATTGGCGGTACAACCGTTGGCATCGAGTATAAAGCCGAGCATATCTTGTAGTATATCAATCTGATGAGGTGCCATGTCGTAGAAATATCCTCCGCCGGCAATATCGGGTTGTACACGCCACGGTAGGTTGGCGCGGTTGTAGTCCTCCGGAGCGGGCGGTTGCGCATAGCATATCTGCACGCTGATAATCTTCCCGATAGCCTCTTGTTTCACCAGTTCTTTCACTTTAATGAAATAGGGCTGATAGCGGCGGTAGTAGGCAACAAAGCACTTCACGCCCGTTTCTTCGGCAATGCGGTTGATGCGGCAGCACTCTTCGTAGCTCACAGCCATAGGCTTCTCTATGTACACCGGTTTACCGGCTTTCATAGCCATAATGGCGTAGGTGGTATGCGACGAAGGTGGCGTGGCAATGTAGACGGCGTTCACCTCTTCGTCGTTGATTAAGTCGAGTGCATCGTCGTACCACCGTGCAATGGCGTGCTCTTCGGCGTAGGTTTTGGCTTTGTCGATGTTGCGACTCATTACGGCGACCACGTCCGAATCTTTTATCATCCGAAAGGCGGGTCCGCTTTTATGCAGGGTGACGTCGCCGCAGCCTATAAATCCCCAGTTAATTTTACTTTCCATAAATTTTTGTTATGCTAAGAAGCTGGCAAGAAATTGATATGTTTGCTTTTATTGTTGCAAAAGTAGGCGTATTTGTTTAAGCTGACAAACATATTCTTGTAAATATCCTCAAAAACACTCCTCAAACAATTACCGAGCAAAATTTAAACAGGCTCTTAGCGGCTGTAAAACGATGCAGATTGAAAGGCAAAAAATTGCCCTATGTGTTGGTAGAACCTGAAATGAAAGATTTAGAAGCTGTTTTGATTTTATTGAAATAGTTTTTTATTACTCTTGCTTTGAGCCTCTTTTCGGTCTTATCTTCCTCTTTTACTCGTCAGATAGCTCGCTATCTTCCTCCTAAAACAGAAAGATAATCCTCGAAAATAGCTCTCAAATCAGGAGCACTAAAATCAAAACAGCTTCTTATCTGCTACAAAAAAACTTACAAACGAAAATATTGATAATGAGGCAGATATAAAAATGAACGAAAAAAATGTATGCAATTTCCAACAAAGAAAAGAAAAGGAAAGGAAAGAAGAGAAAAGAAAAGAAGAGAAAAGAACTCTCTCTTCCTCCTCAAGGTTCCCTCTCCCGGGAGGAGGAAGCAGAGAGAGAGGATGATGATGAGGAGGATTGGGAGGAAGGGGGAGGATATTTTGAATCTTCGGGTAGAGATGTCGTTCCCGCAAAAGAGCCGGGCAAACCACCGAGATAATTTCGTAACTCAGTGAGTTAGCCGCAGCAATCAGTGAGTTAGCCGCGCCAATTACCTGTTTGACAAACGTCAATCACCTGTTTGGCAAACACGAATCACCTATTTGGCATTTTCTGTTTTTTTACCTACATTTGCGCATTCTCTTGAAATGTAGAAACATAGTAAACATTACATATCATGAAACGACATCATTTAATCGCAGGCATATTGCTTGCAGTCTGCTTGGTAGCAGTCGTGCTGTTTGTAGACAGCATCAGTGAGGTTGACGCCCAACAACAGGACAAGGAACAAGACAGCTACACCGAGCGCGAAGTGTTCCGCAATGACGACGTGGTGTTCCGTCAGATTGACGACCATACGTGGGAGGGCAACGGTCATCTTGTGTACAACGAGACACTCTACATCATCGAAGGCAACGACCGTGCCCTGCTGGTCGACGCAGGTACCCGTATTGCCGACTTGGATAAAATCGTAGCAGGCATTACCGATAAGCCCGTCACTTTTATTGCCACCCACGTACACGGCGACCACACGGGTGAGGCGGTGAAGTATTTCCCCGTGATGTATCTCAACGCTGCCGACACGGTCAACATCCCGCGAGTTATGCCCGACTATAAAGGCGAACTGCGCTATCTCACCGACGGCGAAGTCATCGACTTGGGCGGACGCTTGATTACCGTCCTCTTTACCCCCGGACACACACCGGGATCAATCACCCTTATGGACCCTGCCGCCGGCTACGGCTTTAGCGGCGATGCCTTCGGGTCGAGTAATTTGCTGCTGACGATGAACTTCTCGACATTGCTTGCCACCTGTCGCAAGGTGGACGACTACATGACGAGTCACAACATCCGTCTGCTCTATCCGGGACACTATCATGGGAACAATCCCGAAACCCACCAACGTGTCAAAGATATGGCAACCATCAGTCGCGAGATGCTCTCGGGTGAGCGCAAGGGCGAACCCAACCCCGGCGGTTCCATGGGACTGAACCGCATCGTGACCGACTATGGCGTGCGCATCAACTACAACGAGAACGCAGTGGAATGAATAGAGGGGGATTCCCCGCGAAAACTTAAAAACTCACAAACGCGACTGCACTTTATGGAAAAATGCACTACCTTTGCACTCCATGAGCAGAATAGTGGCTATTGACTACGGTAAGAAGCGCACGGGCATCGCTGTGAGCGATACATTGCAACTGATTGCCGGCGGTTTGACCACCGTGCCTACCTCCGAACTGCTGGCTTTTATCAGCAATTATGTGGCACGCGAGCCGGTGGAACGCATCATCGTGGGAATGCCCCGACAAATGTCGGGCGAAGACTCGGAAAACATGAAGCGCATCCGTCCGTTTGTGCAAACGCTGCGAAAGCAGTTGCCCCATATCCCGGTGGAGTATGTAGACGAGCGGTTTACATCGGTGCTGGCACACCGCACCATGCTGGAAGCCGGACTGAAGAAAAAAGAGCGACAACACAAAGCGCTGGTCGACGAAGTTAGTGCCGTCATCATTCTGCAAACGTATTTGGAAAGTAAGAAACAATAATTCGCGAATGATTTTACCCATTTATATCTACGGTCAATCCGTATTAAGAAAAGTAGCCGAGGATATCCCTACCGATTATCCCGGTCTGAAAGAGTTGATAACAAACATGTTCGAAACCATGGATCATGCCGACGGAGTAGGGCTTGCCGCCCCACAGGTGGGCTTGCCCGTCAGGGTGGTAGTTATCGACTTGGATGTGCTGTCCGACGAACACCCCGAATTTAAAGGCTTCCGCAAGGCGTACATCAACCCGCATATCCTCGAAACGTCGGGCGAAGAGATTTCTATGGAAGAAGGCTGCCTAAGCTTGCCCGGCATCCACGAAACAGTGAAGCGCAGCGACCGCATACACGTCTCCTATCTGGACGAGGAACTGACCCCTCACGACGAGATAGTGGAGGGTTATCTGGCACGTGTGATGCAGCACGAGTTCGACCACTTGGAAGGGAAAATGTTTATCGACCATCTATCGCCCCTCCGCAAACAAATGATAAAGGGTAAGCTTAATGCCATGCTGAAAGGTAAAGCGCATTGCACCTACAAAGTGAAAACCCTTAAATAGAGTTCGCAAGCACGCAGATAAGACCATGAAGAAAGTTTGGGCATGTATAGCATTGTTATTGCTGACCGTAAGTGTGCGGGCGCAAATCAATACGGAGCGAGTAATGACCATTGCCCGCAATGCCCTCTACTTTGAGGATTATGTGCTGTCGATACAATATTTCAATCAGGTTATCAACGCTAAACCCTATCTCTACGAGCCTTACTTCTTTCGCGGACTGGCTAAATTCAGTCTGGACGACTTTCAGGGTGCCGAAGCCGACGAAAGTGCCGCCATACATCGGAACCCTTTTGTGGTGGGAGCTTATCAGATACGCGGACTGGCACGCATCCGTCAGGGTAATTACGACGGTGCCATAGACGACTACCGTGTGGCTCTGAAGTATGACCCCGAAAACATCGCCCTGTGGCACAATCTTTCGTTGTGTCACATGCAGAAGAAGGATTATCAGTCGGCCGAAAGCGACTTGGGTAAGCTTATCGGCATCGCCCCCCGTTATACACGTGCTTACTTGATGCGCGGCGAAGTATCGTTGCAACAGAAAGATACGCTGGAGGCACTGGCGGATTTTCAGCAAGCTATCGATATTGACAAATACGACCCCGACGGTTGGTCGGCACGTGCCATTGTACGCATTCAACAAGGTAAGTACGCCGATGCCGAATCCGACCTGAACCAATCCATCCGCCTTAGCTTCAAGAATGCGGGCGCTTACATCAACCGTGCCCTAACACGCTTTCATCAAAACAATCTCAGAGGTGCCATGAGCGACTACGACATGGCGCTGAATATCGACCCCAATAACTTCATCGGTCATTACAACCGCGGCTTGCTACGTGCACAAGTGGGCGACGACAACCGTGCCATAGAAGACTTTGACTTTGTGTTGCAGATAGAACCCGATAATATGATGGCGGCGTTTAACCGCGGCTTGCTGCGTGCGCAAACCGGCGACTACAAAGGAGCCGTAGCCGACTATACCAGTGTGATAGAGCATTATCCCAACTTTACCACCGGCTATTACTACCGTGCCGAAGCATTGCGTAAAATGGGCGATGCAAAAGGAGCAGAGCGAGATGATATCAAACTTACTCAGATGGCTATCGACAAGCGTAACGGCGTAACTACCGACCACTCGGACAGTAACGAAACCGCCGATGCTTCCACGCAGGGTGACAAGGATGAGAAGACGCGTAAGAAGTCGGATAAAAACATGGAGAACTATCGCAAGATAGTAATCGCCGATGACTCCGATGCCGCCCAACAGTATAAGAGCGATTATCGCGGACGGGTGCAAGACCGCAATGTGATTGTGAGACTGGAACCGATGTATGCGCTTACCTATTACGAAAAACTGAGCGATGTGAAACGCACCGTGCATTATCATAAATATATAGAAGAACTGAATCGCTCGAAGGTGGTGCCGCTGCCGTTGCACATCACCAATATGGAAGCACCGCTCACCGAAGAGCAGGTGAAGTTCCACTTCGACCTGATTGATGTGCATACGTCACAGATTGTGGAGAACGACCGCGATGCTAAGAAACGCTTCCTGCGCGGACTGGATTTCTATCTGGTGCAAGATTTTAGCGGTGCCATTGACGACTTTACGCAGTCTATCTTGCTTGACGATACTTTCTTTCCCTCTTACTTCATGCGGGCACTGGTGCGCTATAAGCAACAAG
>JAISHU010000105.1 GCA_031262385.1 Mediterranea sp. (in: CFB group bacteria) | reverse complement strand
TTTCTGTTTTAGGAGGAAGATAGCGAGCTATCTGACGAGTAAAAGAGGAAGATAAGACCGAAAAGAGACTCAAAGCAAGAGTAATAAAAAACTATTTCAATAAAATCAAAACAGCTTCTAAGTTTTTGAGGACTTGCACGCAGCCTAATTGTCAATTGTTAATTATCAATTTGAAAAGTATTTCTTCCGCAACGTCCTATATTCCCGTGTCTGAAGATAGTCGGCAAGCCATGCGTTGAGGCTGTCCAGCAGCACAGGCGACTCTTTGCTTACGCCCCATGCGTAGAATTGCGTGAAGCTGATGTCCATATCGATATCGATTTGCGGCAGACTATCTTGCGCGGCACGTGCCACATTCTCATCACACACCACATAGTCGATATCGCCGTGTGCAACCAATGATATGAGTTGCTCGGGACCATAATCTTCAACCTCTTTTACGTATATAGTGTCGCCAATCTCGTTGCTAAGGTTGGCGATGCGCAAGATAGCGGGCGAATCTTTCACTACGTGCAGCAATCGTCCCGCCAAGTCCAACTGACTACGGATGTACAGCGAGTCGTGGGGCGATGTGGCACGGCGTTGCACCAACACCTGTTTGCTTAATATAATAGGTGTAGTAAACAGCAACGAATCTTTGAGGCGGTCGGTCACCGGAATGCCGTAGGCAATGAGGTCGTATTTGCCCGTCAGCAATCCTTCGAGGCGGCGGTTGAACGTCATCTCGGGAACAATGTCGAGCTGCCAGCCATGCGAGCGGGCAAAAGCTTGAGCCAATGCATAGTAGAATCCACTCACCGTATCTCCGTCGGCATAAAAGGCAATGGAATTGTATTCGGTGACGGCACGAAGCAGATGTTTCCGGTTAATCTCGGCATAGTCGCGCAACGGCGTAACGGGTGCCGACGGATGGTTTTTGCGAATGACAAAGGTGGTGACTACGGCAGCGACAAGGCACACGCCGAAATATCTCCAAACAGTTTTTTTTGCGGGTATTTTCATAAGCACGGGCATATTAGTCGAAGAAATTCACTGCAATTCCCAGCTTGAGCATGCGCGGATTGATAGGATAGTGGGGAGCCATGAAGTAGTTGCGGCTTCCCATACCTTGGTTGACATGCGAATACATCACAAAGAAACGCGCCCGCTTGAGGTGTAGATTGGCGTAAACGTTCACAATGGGGTAGTTGCCTATCTTTACGAGGTCGTCTTCGGATTGCAGGTGAAACTGCTGAATGGCAGGTGTGTAGGCGGGTGCATAGTACGAGGTAAAGTAGCGCACATCGGCTCCCAACTGCACGGTCAACACCTTTTTGGCAAGCTTGGTAAGCAGGTACAAATTGGAGTAAAGCGATATTTGCGGCAATGGCAACACGGTTTTGTTGCTCGACTGTTGCCAACTCACTTCGTTGTCCAGATGCAGGATACCCAACTTAAAATCTTGTTTCAGCGTGGCGCTCATCACTTGGATGTTGCCGCCATACTGTTCGGGCACTCCTTTCTGGTTGAGGAAGGTATAGTTTTTGATGTTCTCTACGCCAAAGTGCAGATGAGTGCGCCAACGATCTATATTCAGTTCGCCTTCCACACGGGTACGAAACTCTTTGGTGAAGTCGTCGTTGTCCCAGAAGAAGTGGTTGGAGTGATAGTGACGCAGGTAGAAGGTAGGCAGTGTGTTGCGAATGAATCCGCGTGCCGTAAGGTTTACGGTATCTTTCCACAACTTAAAGTTTAAATCCAAGTTAGCATTCACCTTAAACTGCCCCAATGCTTTATCGAGCACTCCCACTTCGCCGTTGACGGCATAATGAAACACACGTCCTTGCCGTTTAGCCAGTTCGGCACCCACAAACACCTCTTGCTCGGTGTAGCGGTCAATCGACACGGAGTCGGGATTCATCAAGTCGAAGCGGCTGTATTGATGCGATATGTAGGCGGTTAACCCAGCTTTGGCATATTTGTTGAATCCTTCGAGCAGTGCAACGCCCAACACATTCTTAACGCGGAAAGTGATGGTGGAGTCTCGGCTTACACCATATTGACCATTGGCAATGGTATCGGTGAGGTAGGTATTTTCGTACATACCGGCTTGTTCGCGGTTGGAGTTAAAGCTGTGTCGCGAACGTTCTATGTGGAAGGTGTGTATAAAGCTGGTCACCGGAACAAACTCTTCCACCGTATCTATGCTATCCAAGTTCATGTTGGTAAGGCTATCGGGCTTCACTTCGCGCGTAAAGCCCAACCGATAGCGATGCGTCAGATGCACATAGAAGTTTTTGTTGCGATTGGCGGTCTGCTCCATGCGTACCGGAATGTTCGAGGCTTCGTACTCTTTCTTTCCTTCAGCCATACTTTCGGGATTGGTGATGTAAGCATCGTCGGCGATACCGCCGTTTTCGTTCATCTTCAGCGTGTAGTTGTTGTAGATGGCTTGCACTTGGTAGCGTTCGCCGATGTAACTGCCAAACACCCCGCCGTTGAAGTGCGACGTCGACTGATTGGCATACTGTCCGCGTCCGTAGAGGTAGTCGATGTTGAAACCGAAAGCAAGTTGTTTGTTGACGTTCACGGAGAAGTAAGTCTTGAAGCGTTCTTCTCCGTTGAGTTTGTCGCCTGCTTTGTAGTAGCTGACACCGGTATAGGGGATGTTGCTGTTGGTAAAGTTCCACCGACCGGGGCGTACCACAAATTCCGAGAGGGGTTGTAGAAACAGAGAGTAATAGTCCGCATCGTCGCGGTCGAAGAAGTAGCGCGACAGTCGTGCTGCTCCCAAATTGCCGAGTATGTTATAGCGACCATCCATGCCGTCGACAAGGTTGGTGTTTTGGAAGTTCAGCGTGGCGGTATCGGCGGGGAGAATGGTGCGTTCGCCCAATGTTTCGTCTAAGTGCCACATATATAATTTAGGTGGTAAACTCTGCACATCGGTGCTTGTGTCCAAGCTGTCGGGTTGGGTTGCCGGATCTATCAGATTACCGAATTGGTCACGCTGTCCTCCGGGAGGTGCGAGCGGTTGCTGTGCATGCAAAGTAGTTAAACTGCACAGTAACAAGAGTATGTAGCCTATTATACGTTTCATAATCGCGACAAAGATAATTCAAAGTCATTCATAAAATTGCAACTGCTGCCGAAAAAACGTTAACACGTTTCTTTACTATTGCAAAAAATACGATATTTGCGCCATGATTCAGATAGAAGCGATTATCAATCTACTGTGGAAGGGAATTATCATCGGGGTGGTGGTATCGGCTCCATTAGGACCGGTTGGTATTTTATGCATACAGCGTACGCTCAACAAAGGGCGCTGGTATGGTTTTGTCACTGGGCTTGGAGCCTCGTTGAGTGATATATTTTATGCGTTGTTGACAGGCTACGGCATGAGTTTTGTGTTTGATTACGTCAATCAAAACATTTACTATTTACAGTTGTTGGGCAGCATTATGTTGTTGGCTTTCGGCATCTACACCTTCCGAAGTAATCCGGTTCGCTCCATTCGTCCGGTATCGGCAAACAAAGGCACCTATCTACACAACTTCGTTACCGCTTTTGCCGTAACACTCTCCAACCCCCTTGTCATTTTCCTGTTCATCGGTTTGTTTGCACGCTTTTCGTTTGTGAGCGAAGGCGTACTTGTCTCCGAAGCCGTAACAGGCTATCTCGCCATAGCGCTGGGTGCATTGATGTGGTGGTTTGGAATCACCTTCTTTGTCAACAAGGTGCGTTCGCGCTTCAATTTGCGGGGCATCTGGTTGCTCAATCGCATCATTGGCACCATTGTAATCGTCGTAGCCATTTTGGGATTGATATTTACGCTAATGGGCGAATCAATCTATAGATAACAGCATATACTTTCGTTTATGAGAATCTTGATAACCGGAGCTAACGGACAGCTTGGCAATGAGATGCGGGTAGTTGCTGCCGCGAATATGCAACACACCTGCCTGTTTACCGACATACACGAACTCGATGTGTGCGACGAGGCCGCCGTAGCCCGTTATGTAAGCAACGAGCAGATTGACGTGATTGTAAATTGTGCCGCCTACACGGCTGTGGATAAAGCCGAAGACGACGAAGCTCTGTGCCGTCGGCTCAATGCCGATGCACCGACCTATCTGGCGGCTGCCGCCGAAGCTTGCGGAGCAGCTCTCATACAGGTATCGACCGATTATGTGTTCGACGGAACTTCCTACCGTCCTTATACCGAAAACGATGCACCCAATCCGCGCTCCGTTTACGGCACCACCAAATTCGAAGGCGAAGAAGCCGTACAACGATTGTGTAGCCGGTGTGCCGTGGTGCGCACGTCGTGGCTCTACTCCTCGTTCGGCAATAACTTTGTGAAAACAATGCTCCGTTTGGGGCGCGAACGCGATGCACTCGGCGTAGTGTTCGACCAGATTGGTACACCTACCTATGCCGGCGATTTGGCAGTTGCGCTCTTTGCGATGATAGAGCAAGGAGTAACACCCGGCATCTATCACTTCAGCAACGAAGGGGTTTGTTCGTGGTACGACTTTGCACACACCATTCATCGCATGGCAGGCGTCACTTGCCGGTTGACACCGCTGCACACAGCCGACTATCCCACGCGTGCACATCGTCCCCACTACTCTGTACTCGATAAAACAAAAATCAAACATACATTCGGCATCACCATCCCCCACTGGGAAGATAGCCTGAAACATTGCATGGACATATTATTAAATAATGAGTAACATCGAAATAGAAAGAAGGCGAACCTTCGCCATTATTGCACACCCCGATGCGGGTAAAACATCGCTGACCGAAAAACTGCTGCTGTTTGGCGGACAAATACAAGTAGCAGGAGCCGTTAAAAGTAACAAGATAAAGAAAACGGCGACATCCGACTGGATGGACATCGAAAAACAACGTGGTATATCGGTTACCACGTCGGTCATGGAGTTCGATTACCACGATTACAAAATCAATATTCTCGATACACCGGGTCACCAAGATTTTGCCGAAGATACCTATCGTACGCTTACTGCCGTAGACAGCGTTATCATTGTGGTGGACGGTGCCAAAGGTGTGGAGGCACAAACCCGTAAGCTCATGGAAGTGTGCCGCATGCGCAACACGCCGGTTATTATCTTTGTGAACAAAATGGACCGCGAAGGCAAAGACCCTTTCGACTTGCTCGACGAACTGGAAGAAGAGTTACACATCGCCGTACGTCCGCTGTCGTTCCCTATCGAACAAGGCATTCGCTTTAAGGGCGTGTACAATATCTACGAAAACAATCTCAACCTGTTTCAGCCTTCCAAACAGATGGTTACCGAAAAGGTTGCGGTAGATATACACACCGAAGCATTAGACGGGCACATCGGTAAACCGTTGGCAGACAAGCTTCGCACCGACCTCGAACTGATAGAAGGAGTTTATCCCGAGTTCGACAGAGAAGCTTACATGAAAGGTGAACTGGCACCCGTGTTCTTTGGCTCGGCATTAAACAATTTCGGCGTGCAAGAACTGTTAGATTGTTTCGTGGAGATTGCTCCAAGTCCGCGTCCCGTGCAATCGGAAGAGCGTACCGTACAGCCCGACGAACCCAAATTTACCGGTTTTGTCTTTAAGATCACCGCCAACATCGACCCCAATCACCGTTCGTGCATAGCTTTCTGTAAGATATGTTCGGGCAAGTTTGTGCGCAACGCTCCCTATCTACACGTACGTCACAACAAAACTATGCGCTTTTCGTCGCCTACACAGTTTATGGCGCAACGTAAGACCACCATCGACGAAGCCTATGCCGGCGACATCATCGGCTTGCCCGACAACGGAACCTTTAAGATTGGCGATACGCTTACCGAAGGTGAAAAACTTCACTTCCGCGGTCTGCCCAGCTTCTCGCCCGAGATGTTTAAATACATCGAGAATGCCGACCCCATGCGACAAAAACAGTTGTCCAAAGGCATCGACCAACTAATGGACGAAGGTGTGGCACAGTTGTTTGTCAACCAGTTCAACGGTCGTAAAATCATTGGCACCGTAGGACAGTTGCAGTTCGAAGTGATTCAGTACCGTTTGCTCAACGAATACAATGCTTCGTGTCGTTGGGAACCACTTAGTCTCTACAAAGCATGCTGGATAGAGAGCGACGATGCCGCCGAACTGGATGCTTTCATGAAGCGGAAGTATCAATATATGGCGAAAGATCGCGAAGGGCGTGATGTATTTCTTGCCGACAGTGCCTATGTCTTACAAATGGCACAAATGGACTTTAAACATATCAAATTTCATTTCACCAGCGAGTTTTAACAAGCATTTGAGGGTATCTTGCTGACTTTGTGCATTGTTTTCGTAAAAAAAACAGCCATAAAGTTGCATGTAATGTTTGGATAATGTACTTTTGCCGCATCCTTGTGACACGCAAAATATATTATGTGAATGAAAACAATTTTAGTAAGTGGTGGAGCCGGCTTCATCGGCTCACATTTATGTACACGTTTGGTCAATGATGGTCATTATGTGATATGCCTTGATAACTTCTTTACCGGAACACGCATGAACATAGCTCACCTCAAAGGGAATCCTATGTTTGAATTTGTTCACCATGACATTGAGCAGCCATATTATAGAAGCGGAATCGACGAAATCTATAATTTGGCTTGCCCCGCTTCTCCTGTCCATTATCAATTTGATGCAATCAAAACCATAAAGACTTCTACCATCGGCGTAATCAATATGCTGGGGTTGGCAAAATCCAACGGCGCAAAGATATTACAAGCATCTACCAGCGAAATTTACGGCGACCCCACGATACATCCCCAAGTAGAAAGTTACTGGGGCAATGTAAATCCCATAGGCTACCGTTCGTGCTACGACGAAGGGAAGCGATGCGCCGAAACGTTGTTTATGGACTATCATCGTCAGAACAATCTTACAATCAAGATTGTTAGAATCTTCAACACCTATGGAACGCGTATGCTTCCCGACGACGGTCGGGTGGTGTCAAACTTTGTAGTGCAGGCGTTGCAACAAAAAGACATTACTATCTACGGCACCGGCAAACAAACGCGCAGCTTTCAGTACATCGACGACTTAGTGGAAGCACTGCTGCGAATGATGGCTACCGAAAACGACTTCATAGGACCGGTAAACATCGGCAATCCGGAGGAGTTTTCTATCTTGGAACTCGCCGAGAAGGTGATAGCACTTACCGGTTCGAAATCCAAAATCGTGTTCGAGCCATTGCCTTACGACGACCCCAAACAACGACGCCCCGACATTACACTGGCTAAAGAAAAGCTGAATTGGCAACCTTCCATTAAACTGGATGACGGGCTTGTGCGCGTCATTAACTACTTTAAAGAACCACGTATATAAAAAAAGACCTCATAATTCAACGAGTGAAACATAACAATAGCAACAAAAACAACAAAGATAATGGAAATAAAAACATCTGACTATTGCATCTTAATCGTGGACGATGTAATGTCTAACGTATTATTGCTCAAAGTGCTACTCACGAACGAGAAGTTTAAGATAGCAACAGCTTCGAACGGCCAACAAGCGTTGGACTACATGGATAAAAATCCTGTCGACCTTGTTCTGCTGGATGTAATGATGCCCGGTATGGACGGATTCCAAGTATCCGAAAAGATGAAAGCCAACCCTGCTACTGCCGAGATTCCGGTGATTTTCCTTACGGCGCTCAACAGTACGTCCGATATTGTAAAAGGCTTCCAAGCGGGTGCCAGTGACTTTATCTCCAAACCTTTTAACAAAGAAGAACTACTCATCCGCGTGATGCACCAAATCTCGCTGATTGCAGCCACACGCCTACTGGCAAAGCAAAACGATGAGTTGAAACGCACCATCTCGGGACGCGACAAGCTCTATTCGGTGATTGCACACGACCTTCGTTCGCCTATCGGAAGCATCAAGATGGTACTCAACATGCTTTTACTCAATCTGCCTGCCGATAAGATAGGCGAAGAGATGTACGAACTGCTTACCAGCGCCAATCACACCACCGAAGAGGTATTTGCTTTGCTGGACAACCTGCTGAAATGGACAAAAAGTCAGATAGGCAATCTCAATGCCGTGCAGCAAGTGATAGACGTTTCGGAAGTAGTGGACGGAGTGGTAGAGTTGTTTACCTTTGTGTCGAGCCTAAAGAAAATCAATATCGAACTACAGAAAACAGAAGGATTGCTGGTCTTTGCCGACGTAGACATGCTGAAAACCGTTACCCGCAATCTCATCAGCAACGCTATCAAATATAGCGACGAAAACACCAAAATCATCATCAGCGAAAAGAAAGAGGGCAACATGGCTGTGGTGAGCGTACAGGACTTCGGTTGCGGCATCAGCGAAGAAGGGCAAAAGAAACTACTGCACACCGATACTCATTTCAGTACTTTCGGTACCCACAACGAAGAAGGTTCGGGACTTGGCTTGCTGCTCTGCAAAGAGTTTGTGGCACGCAACGACGGAAAACTGTGGTTTGAATCGAAAGAAGGCGTCGGCTCTACGTTCTACTTCTCGGTGCCGTTGCAGAAGAACGAGTAATTTAAACCCAGTCATTTGCCGGCACAAAGCTCTTTCCGACAGCACAACAAGAGCTGCGGCGACGCAACTATCAAAGTGTCAAAACGTCAAATGAACCCTCGAAAAACGCCCCTATTTCGGACTGAGGGACGGCTCGGTGACTTTCGTGGGCAGTATAGCGCGTTAAACTATGTAAAAATAACGCCTTAATACGCATACTCACAGAAAGATATAAAGAAATTATGTCAAGAAACAAAAAGCGCCTTCAGCGCGAAAAAACAGCCCCAAAAAGAACTTTATGAAATTATCTCGGCAAGTTAGCACGATAACTTGCCGGGATAACACAACAATCTGCCGGGATATACAGCTTAACTTGCCGGGATAATTTGCTAAGCCGGCAGTTGATTCGTTGTTTTCGCGTGGACAGTTCGTTGTTTCCGTGCAGATGATTCGTTGTTTCCGCCGAGTTGATTCATTGTTTTCGCCGAGTTAGTTCGTTAAGTAGCGGGAAAACATGCATAACGTGCGGTTTAAAGAGACGTTTTCCGCAAAGTACGAGTTAGCTAAAAGCAGGATATTGCGACATTGTGATGCTAAAATAGATAATAACGTGCTAATATGTCAATATACTGATGAGATTTTTTTACCTTCAGGGCATATCTTTTCAGTCAAACAAACTATTCTTTGTGCAATAGTTTATTGAATACCCTTAAAAATAATTAGCACACAATCATTAATTCAGATAAAAAACATAACTTTGCGCTCTGATATTAAAAATATAGAAAGAGAACCATTTTTTTCAAGAAGATTTAAGGATACATTTACAAGACCAAGAGCATGGAACTTGATATACTTACTGCCATATCACCTATTGACGGCAGATACCGTGGAAAAACGGAAGCTTTGGCGGCTTATTTTTCCGAATATGCATTGATAAAATATCGCGTACAGGTAGAAGTGGAATATTTTATAGCCTTGTGCGAGTTACCTCTGCCGCAATTGGCAGGCATCAACAAGGATGTCTTTGAGAAACTCCGCGATATCTATCGTAATTTCAGCGAACAAAATGCCGCCCGCATCAAAGAAATTGAGAGCGTCACCAACCACGATGTAAAAGCCGTGGAGTATTTCCTGAAGGAATGCTTCGACCAAATAGACGGAATCAGCGCCCATAAAGAGTTTATACACTTCGGGTTGACCTCGCAAGACATCAACAATACTTCCGTCCCCCTTTCCGTCAAAGATGCCCTGAACAACGTCTACTATCCGCAGATAGAAGAGTTGATAGGACAACTCAACACCTATGCCGAAGAGTGGAAAGAGGTGCCGATGCTTGCTAAAACACACGGACAACCTGCCTCACCTACCCGACTGGGCAAAGAGATAAAGGTATTTGCTTACCGACTGGAGCGCCAACTGACGCAGCTAAAAGCATGCCCCATCTCGGCTAAATTCGGCGGAGCAACGGGCAACCTCAACGCACACCACGTGGCTTATCCTAACACCGACTGGAAAGCATTTGCCGATGCCTTCGTAAGCAACAAACTGGGATTGGAACGCGAAGCATATACCACACAGATATCCAATTACGACAATCTGTCGGCACTGTTCGACGCGCTTAAACGCATCAACACCATCCTGATAGATATGAACCGCGACTTCTGGCAATACATCTCCATGGAGTACTTCAAACAGAAGATAAAAGCGGGCGAAGTGGGTTCGAGTGCCATGCCTCACAAAGTAAATCCCATAGACTTCGAAAATGCCGAAGGCAACTTGGGAATCGCTAACGCCCTGCTGGAACACTTGGCGGTGAAACTGCCGGTATCGCGACTGCAACGCGACTTGACAGACTCGACCGTGTTGCGCAACGTGGGAACACCCTTCGGACACATAATAATTGCCATACAAAGTTC